>NZ_LRIC01000017.1:0-92659 GCF_001758725.1 Janthinobacterium sp. HH106
ACTTGGCTACGAACCAAGGGGTCGTGGGTTCAATTCCTGCCAGCCGCACCAGTATCAGCAGTAGTGAAAAAAACCCGGAAAGTTCGCTTTCCGGGTTTTTTTTCGTCCAGCGAAAGGCAAGCCTGCAGCGCGCCGCCCCCATCGCGGCGCGCTGCAGTGGCCGGGCCCCGTCAATTCGGGTAAGGCTGGCCCGACGACGCCTGGTTGCCCAGGACGATGGTGGTCACCCACAATCCGCCGCTTGTCACGGGACCGGTGAACTGGAACAGCGAGGCGCCGGATTGCGCCGGGTCCGCCACGTTCGAGGCCAGCGCATTGAGCCCCGAGGTCGTGAACGTGCACGAGGTTTCTTGTCCAACTGCATTTTGCTCCGCGTTCAGCACCGGCGTGGTGTTATTGAACAGATACAGGCCGCAATTATCCATTTTCGAGCCGTAGGTGGCCGACTGCGTGTAATTGAAGGTCACCGCGCCATCGAGCAGGGCGGCGGCCGGGATGGACGACAGTTTCGCCGGCGTGATGCTGGTGAGCGTGGCGAACAGGCTGGCCTGGTTGGCCTTGGCAAACGCTTTCGACAGGGGCACGGCATTGATCTGGAACGGGAAGGCGCTGACGGCGCCATTCGGCGTTTTCAGGGTCCACACGTAGATTTTTCCAGGCGCCACTTTCGTTTCGTCGATGCAAGCCGTACCCGCGCCCAGGCCCGGCGTATTGGCGGGCAGGCTGGCCAGGTCCTGGCAGCTCTGGATCGCTTCCGCGTTATTGTAGAAAGTGCTGGCGGCGCCATTGCTGTCGGCCACCCGCATGTGGGTGTAGCCGGTGGCCGGCAGGATCAGCTGCAGTTTGCTGCCGGCCGTGCCCGGTATCTGGAAGTCGCCGAACGTCGTCAGGCCCGGTCCCCGCACGTCGATCTTGTTGACGGCCGGATTTTCCTGCAGCACGGTGTCGAGCTCGACGTGGGCTGCCCATTCGCGCGCAAAGCTGGCCGTGCCTGCAGCATCGAAGTTGCGCTGGATGCGCGCATTCATGTGCATGTCCAGGTGGCCGCTGCCGGCCAGTTTCCAGCCGCCGGCGCAGCCGCTGGTGTCGCCCGTCTTGACCAGCTTCCAGTTGAGCATGCCCGCATCTGTTCCTATGCGTAACTGTACCCATGCGCTGCTGGGCTTGCCTGAAGTAAAGGCGATGGCCGTCGCCCCGGCACCGAGGCGATTGCCGATGAAGTCGGCGACGCGCGTCGTCGAAGTGCTGCTCGCGGACGTCAGCGTGGCGATTTCATCGGCGCTCAAAGGCTGCATGCTGACGCTGGCCAGGCCCAGCGCCTCGATCGTCAGGCCCGCATGGGCAGCCTGGTCCGCGCTGCTCAGGGCGGACACAATGTCGGCCTTGCCCACCGCCGCGCCCATGTTGAAGCTGCTGTCGATGAACGGCGACACGGCCGCCGCCGACGGCACGACGAAGCCCGTCTTCGGATACAGGGCGCTGAGTGAGGCCATGCAGGCGCGGATTTCCGGCAAGACAGTGGCCGCGGCCGTCGCCTTGGCCAGGTCGGCGTCCGATGGCGGCGTCGCTGCCGGTATCGTCGGCGCGCCGCCGGCGGCGGCCGGCAGGGTCACGCTGCCCAGCGCGCTGTTGGTGGCGATCAGGGTGACGGTGGCCATGGCGCCCTGCGCTTCCGCGGGCGCGACGAGGATCTGGTCCAGCACGGCGTCCATGCCCGTGCCGTTGGCAACAAAGGCACCCGTCAGCGGATTGGTATTGCCGGTATTAATCGGTTTGATCATGGCGACGACGGCGGCCACGGCCGCATCGAGCCGTTGCTGCGTCGCGGCATTGGCCAGGGCCGAGGTGCAGGCGGCCGATACCGTATTGGCGACGGGGGCGCAGACGGCGGCCAGGGCCGTGCCGCCGGGCTGGCCCGACGCCGTGGAGACGATCAGGTCGGTCAGCGGCGTGATGTTGACGGTTTGTCCCGCCGCGGTGGCGATGGAATTGAGCGTCACCTGCTTGCCGCCGGACGAGCCGGTGATGCTGAGGAAAAACGGCGCCGTCATGCCGGCCACGTCCACCGTAAATGCCCCGCCGGCGCCGGTATTGACCGCCGTGGAGACTTTGCCCTTGCTGTCGATGGCCACCACGCTGCCCGAGATGGGCGCGCCGACGGCGGCAGTGCCGCTGAGCGTCGTTGCCGGCGGCGGCACGACGGGCGGAGCCGGGTCGGCGGGGCTGCTGCTACTGCCGCCGCCACAGGCGGCAAGAAGGAGGGTGGCCGCGCAGGCGGCGGCCAGAGGCAATTTATGCAAGTTTATTTTCATGACATCCCCTTGGTATTTTTTTTGGAATTACTGCTAGTAAACATTCTCAAAGTTTTCCATGAATTGCAATTTATTTTTCTTGAATGCGTTCATAATGGCCAATCAGTCATCAGCGTGTCGGTTTTGCGCCGCAATCAGAACATCAATGTGATTAAAAATGCAAGTGGCGGGGCGGCCGGTGAAAAACCGGGGAGGGCGTCAATTGTGAAATATCGCCGCCACGCCCTTTGCCATTCTGCAAAGCCCTGCTATAATCTTGTCTTAGGCGGCTGTAGCTCAGCTGGATAGAGTACTTGGCTACGAACCAAGGGGTCGTGGGTTCAATTCCTGCCAGCCGCACCAGAATATCGGGGATCAGATTGTAAAATCTGATCCCCTTTTTCGTTTCCGAACGGATTTACGATAGGTC
Source organism: Janthinobacterium sp. HH106 (assembly GCF_001758725.1). Classification (NCBI taxonomy): domain Bacteria; kingdom Pseudomonadati; phylum Pseudomonadota; class Betaproteobacteria; order Burkholderiales; family Oxalobacteraceae; genus Janthinobacterium; species Janthinobacterium sp. HH106. The sequence continues at coordinate 2,722 of NZ_LRIC01000017.1, forward strand.
TTTGACGCCGCGCCGGTATTGCAGGCGAAACGCGCGCGGCGTGACGTGCTTGGCGGCGCGGAACTGGCGGTTGAAATGGGCGAGGTTGCGGTAGCCCGCCTCTTGCGCGATGACGGCGATGGCGAGATTGCTCTCGATCAGCTGTTGGCAGGCGCGGCCGATGCGCAGCCGCGCCAGGTACGCGCCCGGCGTGCAATGCGCGTGGCGCTTGAAACAGCGGTGAAACGCGCCCAGCGACAGGGCCGCCCGCTGCGCCAGGCTCTCCAGTGCGATCTCTTCCCGGAAATGCGCGTGCATGAAATCGAACACGCCGGCCATGCGTTTTTGCTGCCCATCGGGCAGCGGCGCCTGCGCCGTCGAGGCCAGCGGCCGCGCGCCCGTATCGCCCGCCAGGTCCAGCAGCACGTCGAGCAGCAGCGGCAAGCGCTGCGGCACGGGCAGGGCGTTCAGTTGCAGCAGTTTATCAGCGCTGCGCGCGCTCGTGTCCGCTGAAAAATGCAGGGCAGGGCCGGCGCGTGCCGCCAGTTGCCGCAAGCTGAGCAACTCGGGAAAACAGGCCGCCAGCCGCTCCAGCCACTCCAATGAAAACCATACGACGACGGCCAGCATCGGCTGGCTGCTGTCGATGCGCTCGCTGGCCGACCACGTGTGCGGCAAATTCGGTCCCAGCAGCACCAGGTCGCCCGGTTCGAAGTCGCCGAGGTGGTCGCCGATGTAGCGCTGCCCCCGCGCATTGACCGTCAGGGTCAGCTCGAACTGCGGGTGGTAATGCCAGATGAAGGGAATGGTGTCGAGTTCGCGCCACAGCAAGCCCCAGGAGTGGCCGGCCGGGATCGTGACTTGTTCAAATAAAGGCGTCATTGTGACGTTTGAAGCGTATGAATAGTCAGGATAGTATCAGTATTGGCCGCTTGGCGCGCATTTCAGCCTGCCATGCCATCGCACAATCTGTCTCACACCAACACAGGAGACAGCGATGCAAGAAGATCGATATCAATACGGCGAAGACCGTCCCGGCAACCCGTCCGTGGCCTACACGGAACAGACCCAGCTGCGCGACATACAAAAACAGCTGCCCCTGCGCGTGCTGTCCGACAGCGATTTCCTGCACTGGCAAACCTATGGCTACGTCATCGTCAAGGATGCGGTGTCGCCCGAGCAAGTGCGGCGCACGACAGATTTCCTGTGGGAATTCCAGGGACTCGACCAGCATGACCCCGCCACCTGGAACCGGGAGCAATTGCGCGACCATGCGATGAAGGAACTCAACGGCTCCGGCATGGTCGAGGCCTATCACAACCAGACGCTGTGGGATAACCGCCAGACCCAGCGCGTCTACGACGCCTTTGTCGACATCTGGGACCGTCAGGATTTGTGGGTGACGATCGACCGCGCCAACCTGAACACGCCCAACCATGGCAAGCGCAAGTTTGGCGGCTTCATCCACTGGGATGCGGACACCACGCTCGACCCGCTGCCCGTCAACGTGCAGGGCGTGCTGGCCCTGTCCGACACCTCGCCCGAGAGCGGCGGTTTCCAGTGCTATCCGGAGCTGTTCAACAACTTGCTCGCATGGCGCAAGACCGTGCCGGCGGATCGCAACCCGTGGCAGCCGGACCTGGCGACGGTGCCGTACCCGATGGAATTCATCGCCATGCAGAAGGGAGAACTGCTGATCTTCAACAGCCTGCTGGCGCACGGCATCCGCCCGAACACGTCGACGGACCAAGTGCGCCTGGCGCAATATATTTCCTTTACGCCCGCCCAGCAAGACAACCAGGCCTTGCGCGACTGGCGGGTGCAAAGCTGGCGCGAACGCAGCGCACCGCAGGGCTATGCGTTTCCCGGCGACCCCGAGGACAAGGAAAAGCTGCGCTATCCGCAGGCGCGCTTGAGCGAACTGGGCGAGAAGATCCTCGGCGCGCGCGACTGGTAAGCGAAGCGCCATCCGGCAGGCTTGCCTGCCGGATAGACAATTACCGGTAAATGCACGATCATGGTCCGACTAGCCATCGACCGAGGAAACGCATGAGTATCATCACCTGCATCGAAGACTTGCGCGTGCTGGCCCAGAAACGGGTGCCACGCATGTTTTACGACTACGCCGATTCCGGCTCCTGGACGGAATCGACGTACCGCGCCAACAACAGCGATTTTGCCAAGATCAAATTCCGCCAGCGCGTGGCCGTCAACCTGGAAAACCGCAGCCTGGCCTCGACCATGGTGGGGCAGGCCGTCTCGATGCCGGTGGCCCTGTCGCCCACGGGCTTGACGGGCATGCAGCATGCGGATGGCGAAATCCTCGCGGCCCAGGCGGCCGAGCGCTTCGGCGTGCCGTTCACCCTGTCGACGATGAGCATTTGCTCGATCGAGGACGTGGCGGCGAACACGAGCAAACCGTTCTGGTTCCAGCTGTACGTGATGAAGGACCGCGAATTCATCAACCGCCTGATCGACCGCGCCAAGGCGGCCAAGTGCGGCGCGCTCGTGCTGACGCTGGACTTGCAGGTGCTGGGCCAGCGTCACAAGGACTTGCGCAACGGCCTGTCGGCGCCGCCGAAACTGACCATACCGAATATCCTCAACATGGCCACCAAGCCGCGCTGGGTGGCGGGCATGCTGGGCACGAAACGCCGCGGCTTCGGCAACATCGTCGGCCACGCCACGTCCGTGTCCGACATGTCGTCGCTGTCGGCCTGGACGCAGCAGCAGTTCGACCTGAGCCTGTCGTGGGCGGACGTGGAATGGATCAAGCAGCGCTGGGGCGGAAAACTGATCATCAAGGGCATCATGGACCCCGAAGACGCGCGCCTGGCCGTCAACAGCGGTGCCGACGCGCTGATCGTCTCGAACCATGGCGGGCGCCAGCTCGATGGCGCGCAATCGTCGATCGAAGCCTTGCCCGCCATCGTCGACGCCGTCGGCAGCCAGATCGAAGTGCACATGGACGGCGGCATCCGCTCGGGCCAGGACGTGATCAAGGCCGTGGCCTTGGGCGCGAAAGGCGTGTACATCGGCCGCCCATTCTTATACGGCCTGGGCGCCATGGGCGGCCCGGGCGTGACCAAATGCCTGGACATCATCCGCAATGAACTCGATCTGACGATGGCGTTTTGCGGCTTGCGCGACCTGCAGCAGGTGGATAAAAAAATCCTGCTGCCGGGGACGTTTTAAGCGGCAATCCGCACGATATCAAAGCCTTCCGAGGCGTCGGGCGGCGTGAAGTGGCGCGTGATTTCATCAAATTGCGCGTCGCTGGTGGAGAACGGGTGCAAGCCGCTGTCATTGCGCCGGCGCAAGCGCGCCTTGCATTCTTCATCCGTCACGTCGAGGTAGTGCAGCACGTGCGGCACGCGCGCCTGCTGGAACAGCTCGCGCATCCAGGCGCGGCTGGCGGGCGTATTCGCGGGGAAATCGAGCACGACGGACACGCCCGCCCGCAGCATCTGCAGGGCCAGAGGCGCGATGGCCGCGCGCAGCCGCGCCGCGCAGGCCACATAGTCGGCCAGGCTGGCGATCTGGCCCGGATACAGCTGCGCCAGCAGGGTGTCTTCGCTGATGCGCACGGTATGCGGCGCTTGCGCAAGCTGGCTGGTCAAGGTGGATTTGCCCGAGGCAATCTTGCCGCACACGAGGTGCAAGGTGGGGATAACGGGGGTGCTGGAAGTGGTGTGCATGGTCGCTCGCTGAAAGTGAAAACAAAGCCTGCGAGACGTCTTGATTGTTTGTTGCCGATCAAAGCCGCCTTGCAGGCGGCTTGGTCAATGTCATTCCTGTCCAGCCACCATGTGTGAAATGGCGGCAATAATCGATGGCAGGGGCGGGAATGGCGATGGCATGGCGCAACGATGCCATGCGACGGTTGGCGTTGTCAATTGTCCTTTTCGAATAACTGTCGGTACTGCGCATACGGTTCCATGCCCATGCTGGCGCGGCGCTGCTCCAGGCGCTGCGGATCGTCGATGGGGAAGGGCACCGTCTTGCCGGTGCTATCCGTGCGGAACTGGCTGCCGTACAGCTGCGGCAGCTTGTCATTGCTCAAGTCGCGGTCGATCGCCAGTGCCAGCTTCGAGGGCGTGATCTCTCCCCGTGCCGCTGCCGCGCGCATCAGCGGCAGGCTGCTTTTGAGGAAGGCACTGGAGCCATGCTGGGCGATCAGCCAGGCGCTGCCCGCCGCCTTGTAGCCGACCATCGTTTGCGTGGGCCAGCCCTTGCTGGCGATGATGTGCCGCAAGCGTTGCTCGCGTGCCTTATCCGTGGCCAGCATGCGCTGGCGCGTGGCCAGGTCCGGCCCCGTAGGCGGGAAGCCCGCGCGCAGGGCCTGGTCTTCCTGTTCCATGGTCCGCAATTCGGCTGCCAGCGCCGCCTCGGGCACCGCGGCCGGATACAGCAGGAAGTCCAGCGCGCCCGCCGTGGCCACGCTGAAGATGAGCTTGGGTTCCGCTTCCCAGCCGGGCGATTGCAAAAGCAGTGCCAGTGGGCCGCCTTCAGGTACATCAATGCGGTAGCGGCCATTTTCGACCGTGCCATGTATCTGCGGCTCGCCGTGCATGCGCTCGGCAACGATGCTGATGGCTTGCGGCAGCGGCGGGCCGTTGCTGCGGATGGTGCCGCTCAGTTCGAAGGCGCCCGCATGGACGCTCCAGCACAGCAGGATGGCAAAGCTCAGGCGTGGCATGGGAGTCCGTTCATGCATGGTGGATGTCGAGTTTGCTCCATACATCTTGGAACGCGGTGTCATCGAGCGGTCGGGCATGCGGGTCGTCTGCCTGGAACAGGCCGCCGATCAGCATGTCCTGGATGGCACCCGTGAAACCGCCATACGACGAGGCGCGGCCCCACTGGCGGTGCGTATGGGCGAAGACGACGGCGTCTTGCTGCGCGGCCAGTTGCGCCAGCGCTTGCCGCAAGGTGGCGGCCGCTTCCGGGCCCATGTCCGTGGCGATGGCGCACACCAGGCGCTGGCTGAACTGCAAGGGCTTGCCTGCCAGTCCCAGCAGCGATTCATTGGCCAGGGCCAGGAACACATCGGGCGCCTGGTCGTCCTTTTCGCAGACGGTCCAGGTGGGCGCCCATGCTTCCAGGCTCATGAAGCGCGCTTGCGTCGTGGCCGGCGTGTGCGACCACTTCGCGTGCGATTTGGCGTCCCAGCCCAGGCGGCCAAAGGGAATCGGCTTGCCCTTGGGATTGTATTGATGGCTGCGCACGCCGGCCTTGCCCCTCGTGCCAGCCTGCGCCATCAGGCCGTCGAGGCTGGCGGCAAACGGCGACCATTGCGCCGCATCCCATAGCGGTATGGCATCGGGCGCGGCCAGCAGCAGGAATACCTCGTAATCACGTGAAAAAAACGCCATGCACAGTCCTTATCGTTGCAGTTGAGATATGACCGCCCGCTGGCTGGGGCGCAGCAGGTAGACGCCGTAGAGGCACAGGGGCAGCACGGCCAGCAGGGCGATATACGGCAGGATCGATGCGCCATCCTCGGCCGGGTGCGGCAAGGTGGCCGTCACGAGTGCGTAGTCCCACAGTCCATGCACGAGCACCATGGGCCAGATGGAGCGGGTGCGCAGGCGGATGGCCGCATAGCCTACGCCCTGCAAGGTGGCGGCCACGGCTTGCCACAGGGCGCCGCTGACGTCGCCCGTGGCCAGGCCGTTGGCCGTATGGGCCAGGCCGAACAGCGCCGAGGACATCAGGACGGCGGGCCAGACGGCGTAGCGGTCCAGCATTCCTTGCAGCAAGATGGCGCGGAACATCAGCTCTTCCGAGACGGCCACCAGCGCCGCATTGCAGGCGACGATCAGCAGCACGCGCGGCTGCGGCCAGCCACCGGCCCAGGCCAGCAACAGCATCAACAGCGCATACAGCAGGGGCGGCGAGGCGAGCCACACCGTTTTCCATGGCTGCGGCGCGCTCAGGCCCGCTTCGCGGGGCCGGCTGGATGCCAGCAGCAGCGCCAGCGCGAACAGGGCGGCCAGCGCCCACGACAGGCCGATACGGCCGGTGACGGCGGCGCCCGGCAAGGCGTAGCCGGCCGATTCCAGCCAGCGCCCGCCCATGCTCAAGCCCAGCCAGACGGCCAGTGCTCCCAGGGCAAGCGGCATGGTGAGGTGGATTTTAGGGATGGGCATGGTCGGCTTCGGTGTTGGCTGCGTGTTTTACTGCGTGCATGAGCGGATCATGAAGTTGCATCAATGATATGGTCGAAATATTGCCATATTACATTAAAAGCACCGTCACAAAATTGCCACTTCGTTATAGTTGCATGGAATAATAAGCATTCGTCCGTTTGCCGCCAGACTGGAGCGCCATGACTTACAGCAAGACCATCACCACCGAACGCCTGATCCTGCGCAAGCCGCAGCCATCCGATGAGGCGGCCCTGTTCGCCATGCATGCCGACCCTGAAGTGATGCGCTATTTCAGCGAGCCGCCCTGGGACGATGCCGGCCGCGCCGCGCGCCAGATCGCCGAGGACAGCGCCGCCTTCGAGAACGAAGAGTTCTTCCGCTTCGCCATCGAACTGCAGGCGACGGGCGAATACCTGGGCAGCTGCACGCTGTTTTCCGTGCACCGCCAGAACCGCCGCGCCGAGATCGGCTACGCGCTGGCGCGTCCGCACTGGGGCCGTGGCTATATGCACGAGGCGCTGTCGGCGCTGATCGAGTACGCGTTTGTCGAGCGCGACTTGAACCGCCTGGAAGCCGATATCGACCCGCTCAACGCCGGTTCGGCCAGCGCCCTCGAGCGCCAGGGTTTTAACAGGGAAGGCTTTTTGCCGGAGCGCTGGATCGTCGGCGGCCACGTCAGCGATTCGGCACTGTACGGCTTGCTGCGGCGCGAGTGGGAAGCGCGGCGCAAGGATGCCGCGTGAGCGGGCAAGCGATCGACGCGCTTGAACGCTGGCTGGGTGCCCCCTTGCCGGCGCATTACCTGCGTTTTTTGCAGGATGGGCAAGAGAGCATGCGGGGCGAACAGGTATTGCTGTACGGCGTGGACAGCTTACGGGAACGCAATGAAACGTATGAGACGCAGCAATTTTGCCCCGGCTACATGACCATCGGCGACGACAGCGGCGGGCGCGCCGTCATGCTGGCGCTCGATGGCGTTGACCGCGCCGTGTACCTGGTGGACCATGGCTCGATGCAGCGCGACGATTTCGAGCGGGCCGCCGATGATTTCGCCGCCTGGCTGGCCGCCGATTGCCCCGTCGATTGACTATTCCATGAGTAAACGATGAAACCGGCTGACTTGCCCTGTTCCACCCATCCCCTCGTGACCTTGCGCCCGCTGGAACGCAGCGACGCGCCCGCCTGGTATGCCTACCTGGCCGACCCTGTCGTCGTCGAACACACGAGCTGGGACTTGCGCGGCATCGATGACCTGCAGGCCAATTTCGATGATTACGCGTCGGCCCAGCCGGCTTCGCCCATGCGCCTGGCCGTCGTGCTGCGCGACGGCGGCCAACTGGTGGGCACCATCGGCTTCAATGCGATTTCTCCGCAGCACCGCACGGCCGAAATCGCCTACGACCTGGCGCCCGCCGTGTGGGGGCAGGGCGTGGCCACGTCCATCGTCCAGTCCATGCTGGACTGGGGTTTTCAACGCCTGGGCTTGCTGCGCATCCAGGCGACCGTGCTGGAAAGCAACGAGCGTTCGCTGCGCGTGCTCGAACGCTGCGCTTTCGAGCGGGAAGGCTATTTGCGCAGCTACCGGCAAATCCGTGGAAGATCGGGCAACTTCTGGCTGTATGCGCGCCTTGCCGGCGTGCCATGAGCAAAGCTCCCTTGAGCATCCTGCTGGTGGAAGACCACCTGGCCATCGCGCGCCAGGTATTGGATTTCCTCGATGGCCTGGGCTGGCAGACGGACCATGCGGGCACGGGCGCGCTCGGTGTCGAGCTGGCCACGCGCAACCCCTATGACGTGGTGCTGCTGGACCTGAACCTGCCCGATATCGATGGCTTGCAAGTGTGCCGCGCCATCAAGGCCAGTGCGCCCAGCAATGTGCCGATTCTGATGCTGACGGCGCGCGACTCTTATGAAGACAAGGCACGCGGCTTTCGCGACGGCGCCGACGACTATTTGACCAAGCCCTTCGACTTGCGCGAAGTGGCCTTGCGCTGCGAAGCGCTGGCGCGACGGCAGCAGCTGCACGTGCACCAGGAAATGCGCGTGGGCCCATTCACCTTGCAGACGCGCGCAGGGCGCGCCCTGTACGATGATGCTTCCCTGGCGCTGACGCAGACGGGTTTTAAAATTTTGCTGCTGCTGTGCCGCGAGCATCCGCATGCCGTGTCGCGCTCGGCCTTGCTGCAAGCCTTGTGGGGCAGCCAGCCGCCGGACAGCGACGCGCTCAAATCGCATATCTACGCGTTGCGCAAGCAACTGGAGTTGCTTGGCGCGGCGGGTGTACTCGTGACCATCCCGCAGCTGGGCTACCGCCTGGCCTTCGATGCGGCGGCCGGCGATGGCTAAGTCGATTCGGCAGCGCCTGTTTGCGGCCCTGGCCGGCTTCACCGTCCTGCTATGCCTGTGCTACACGGGCCTGGCGCTGGTGATCGCCTACGTGACGGAAGACATGCTGGTGCAGCGCCTGCTCGAGCGCGAAGCGGCGGTGGTCAGCCAGCGTTTGCGTCAGCACGGTGAGCTTACGCCGTCTGGCAGCGACCTCATCAAGGTTTATGGCCGCTACCTTGACTTGCCTCAAGCCGTGCGCGCACACGTGCCACCGTCTGCCCCGCGCGGCGAAGTGTTCACGACGACGGGCCAGCATTATCACGTGCTGGCGCTGGACCTCGCTGCCGCCGGCCAGCCGCAGCGCGCGTATCTGCTGGCCGACGTGGCGCCCGTGCTGGTGGTGCAGCGCCTGGTGCGGGAGGTGGGCGGTGTCGTCGCTGGCGTGGCGCTGGCGCTGATCGCCCTGGCCTTGCTGCTGGCATACTGGCTGGCGCGGCGCCTCGTGCTGCCCTTGCAGCGCCTGGCCCGGGAAGCGCGCCAGCTGGCGCCCGGCGGCGCCGTGCACTTCAGCGAGCGCGACCGCCCCGACGAGATCGGTTTCCTGGCGCGCCGCCTGGAAACCACGTTTGCCGAACTGCAAACGGTGTTGCGGCGCGAACAGGCATTCGCCCGCGACGTCAGCCACGAACTGCGCACGCCGCTGACCTTGATGCACAACAGCCTGGCGCTGGCCGGCGCGCAGCCCCTGGCGGCAGACGGGCAGGCGCAGCTGCGCCAGGGCGTCGACGACATGCGCGCCACCATCGAGGTGCTGTTCGCGCTGGCGCGGGCCGAGCAACTGCCCGGCGACGTGATGGAGCTGCGCGCCTGCATCGAGCAATGCCTGCTGCGCCTGCTCGACGAACATCCGTGGGACGCCAGTCTGCTGACCCTGGACTTGCCCGAGCGCCTCGAGGTCGTCGGCAATCCGCAGTTGACGATGTTGCTCATCAATAATTGCCTGGCAAATGCCCTGTTCCATGGCGGCCCCGCTTGCCGCATCCGCATCGCGTATGCGCAAGGCAGCCTGAGCATCGGCAATACTGTGCCAGCGGGGCAACCACGGCGCATCCAGGGCTTTGCGCACGGACAAAGTTTGCTGGGGCGCGTGGCGCAGGCCATGCGCTGGGAAATCCGTTTCCATCCGGGCGAGGCGCACTATCGCGTCGACATCATTCCCCTCCAGATACGATAAAAAGCAGGGAGATTTCACCGCGATTTCACCGGCGCCTGCGTAAGCTGCAAGCTCTTGATGAATGGAGAAAACCGCATGAAGTTTCTTATCAGCCTGCTGGTGCTGGCGTGCACCAGCATCCCGGTTCTGGCGCAAGTGAGCAGCCTCGTCCACAATGAGGAAAAGCGCCGCTACATCGTTTATACGCCGGAGGCTTATCAAAGCCAGCCCCAACAGACCTTTCCCGTCGTCTTCAATTTCCATGGCGGCGGCATGAGCATGGCGGAACAGATGCTGTACACGCAGATGAACAAGGCGGCCGAGCGGCACCGGTTCATCGTTGTGTATCCGCAAGGTATCAAGCAGGACTGGAACGTGGGCTTCGGCATGGATTACCTGGCAGGCACCGATGATGTTGGTTTTACGCAGGCGATATTGAGCAAACTCAAGCAGGATTACCGCATCGATGACAAGCGCGTGTATGCGACGGGCCTGTCGCGCGGCGGCTTCTTTGCCCTGCGCCTGGCGGCGGAACTGCCGCAACAGTTCGCCGCCGTTGCCTCGGTGGGCGCGCCCATGCCGGAACCCGTGCTGCAGCATCACAAGCAGAAGGACAAGGTGGGCATGCTGCTGATACAGGGCATGGCCGACAAGGTCGTGCTGTTTGAGGGCAAGGCCGCCAGCTACCTGTCGGCCGAAGGCACGTACGATTACTGGCGCAGGCACAACGGCATCGACGGCGCCACGCCGCAGCCGCGCCTGCTTCCTGGCCCCGCCGGCGACCCCACGCAAGTGAGCTGGCTGGAGCAGGGGAGTAGTGCGGGCGGCGCCAAGGTGGCCTTGCTCACCGTCAAGGACGGTGGCCACACGTGGCCGGGCGCCGACGCTTTCAATGTTGGCCTGCCCATCGGCAAGACCACGCGCGCCGTCGATGCAAATGAGGTGATGTGGGAATTTTTCAGCAAGCACCGGCGATAACGCTGCGGGGACGCGGGTGCCTGTGGCACACTCCTGTCATCTTGAATCTTGCACAAGGAAATGATGAACAGCCACCCCGTCGCCATCTTTTGCCGCTCGCTGGGCCAGTTGTCGGCCATGCTGGACAAGCTCGACGCCCAGCCGCAGATCCTGGCCGCGCGGCTGCACCCGGACATGCTGCCGTTCGCCCAGCAAGTGCGCGCGGCCGTAAGCTTTTCGCTGCGCGGCTGCTGCCCGCTGGCGGGGCTGGAGGTGGCCGATTTCAGCGGCGCCGCCAGCCTGCAGGAACAGATCGCGCAGACCATGCGTTATCTCAAGGCGATTCCCGTGGAGCGCTTCGACGGGCCGCTTGAGCGCATCTGCCGCGACCGCGCCGGCTTTGCCGACATCGCGCTGCCGGCCAATGAATATTTGAATTTGTACATCCTGCCGAATTTCTACTTTCACTTCAGCATGGCGTATGCGATTGCCCGCAGCCAAGGTGCCGCCATTGGCAAGGGCGATTTCGACGGTTATCACGCGTATGCGCCCGGGTTTTCATTCGAGCGGCCTGCCGCGCCGTAGCGGCTACAGCCCCGCTTCCTTCCAGGCAGACAGCCCCAGCCGCTTCAGCAGTCGGCCCGACAGCCCGCAGCTCCAGCAACTGATCTGGATTTGCCGGTGCCGCCCCTGGTCCGCATGCCAGGCTCGCTCGGCGTAATCGAGCAGTGCCTCGCTGAGCGGGGAATGGTCGGCCACGGGCGGCAGTCGCGACATCAGTTCGAACACGCCGTGCGTCGTCTCCCTGATCTGCAGCAAACCGGCCAGCAGCGCGCGCAGCACGGCACCGTCGATGTTGGTACTCGCTTGCGTGAAACGCTGCTGCCAGCACAGGTTGCGCGCTTGCCACAGCGCCAGCAGCGCGGGCACGTCGGCCGTCCGCAGCTGTCCGATCAGCTCATCCGCCTCCTGAAACAGGTCGAGGCGGTCGTATTCCTCGTCGTCGCCGCACAGCAGTTCATCGAGCTCCTGCAACACGCTCATGCCACCACGTTCACGGGAGCACCGCGTTCGAACGCTTCGATATTGCCGATCAGAATGTCGGCCAGCTTTTGCATGGCCTCGCCGCTGGCCCAGGCCGTGTGCGGGGTGAGGATGAAGTTGGGTAGGCGCAAGTTCAACAGCGGGTTGTCGGGCAGCGGCGGTTCCTTCGACAGCACGTCGAAGCCGGCGCCGGCGATCACGCCACGGGTCAATGCGTCGGCCAGCGCCGCTTCATCGACGAGGCCGCCCCGCGCCGTGTTGATCAGCAGCGACGTGGGCTGCATGCGCGCCAGCTCTTGCTCTCCGATGATGTTGCGCGTCTTGTCCGTCAGCGGCAGATGCATGCTCAGCACGTCGGAGCTGGCCAGCAGTTCGTCGAAGCTCACTTCCTTTACGCCGTCTTCCTCGATCGGGGAACGGTTGTGGACGATCACCTGCATGCCGAAGGCGCGTCCCAGCTGGGCCACGGACTTGCCCAGCGCGCCGTAGCCGAGCAAACCCAGGCGGCTGCCGGCCAGGTCGCGGATCGGGTGGCCGAACAGGCAGAAGCGGTCGGACTTCTGCCACAGGCCCGCTTCCACGTCCGCGCGGTAGGCGACCAGCTGGCGGCGCAGGGCCAGCATCAGGGCCAGCGTATGCTCGGGCACGGTGGCGCGCGCATAGTCGCGGATATTCGCGACGATAATGCCCCGCGCGCGGCAGGCGGCCAGGTCGAGGATATCCGTGCCCGTGGCGGCCACGGCGATCATTTTCAGGTGGGACAGCTGCGCCAGTTCGGCCGCGCGCAGCGGCACCTTGTTCGTGATGGCGATGGTGGCGCCTTGCAGGCGGGCTACCGTCTGCTCGCTGCCCTTGGTATGCGGATATTCTTCCCAGCTGTGGGCGAAAGCGGGCGGGAGCACGGTGGCGATCAGGCTGTCGCGGTCGAGAAAGACGATGCGGTGCGGGTGCAGGTGCAGGTGCGGTGATGTGCTTGCTGCGGTCATGGCTGGGCCTCGGTCAGGGCGGCACGCGCGGGCAGGGTGCTCTTGCCCTTCAGCTGCGTGGCCGGGTGGTTGGTAAACATGTCGGCGACCCATTCGACGAATACGCGCACCTTGGCGGACAGGTGGCGGTTGGGCGGATAGATCACGTGGATGGGCAGCGGGTCGGATTCCCAATCGCCCAGCAATTCCACCATTTTGCCCTGTTCCATCAGGGGCGCAAGCATGAAATGCGTCATTTGCACGATGCCCAGGCCCGCCAGGCCGGCCGCCGCGTAGGCGTTCGAGTCGTTCAAGGCAATATGGCTGGGCATGGACATCTGGATGCGTTCGCCCGCGCGCGTGAAATCCCAGTCAAAGGTCTTGCCTGTCTTGGCGGAGAAAAAATTCACGCCCCGGTGCTGCGCCAGATCGTTCGGGTGTAGCGGCGTGCCATAGCGCGCCAGGTAGCCGGGCGCGGCACAGGTGATGAAATGCAGCACGCCGACCCGGCGCGCGATCAGGTTCAGGTCGCCCAGCTCGCCGCCGCGCACGGCGCAGTCGACGCCTTCCTCGATCAGATCGACGGGGCGGTCGCTGCAGCCGAGTTCCAGCGATATATCGGGGTAGCGGGCGAAGAAGTCGGGCAGGGCGGGGATGATCAGTTCGCTGGCCAGGGCCGTGGGCGCATCCACGCGCAGCCGCCCGCTGGGGCTCAAGCGCGTGCGCGACAGCGATTCCTCGGCTTCGCGTACGTCGGACAGGATGCGCACGCAGCGTTCGTAATAGGCGGCGCCGTCGGAGGTGATGCTGACGTGGCGCGTGGTGCGGTTGAGCAACTTGACCGACAAGCTCGCTTCCAGCGACTGGATCAGGGTCGACACGGTGGCTTTGGGTAACTGCATGTTTTCCGCCGCGCGCGTAAAGCCGCCCGCATCGACGACTTGGATGAAAACTTCCATGGCTTGCAGCTTGTTCACTTGATTTCCTATCACTTTCTGCGTGATTATTCAGAATCCTGAACAATCAATTCGGCATTGCACTCTTTATCAGATTGTAGATCAAGTCTATAGTTGTTGTACTGCAGCATAAATGTGATGCCGCAGGAAGTACAACAGGAGAAACATCATGGGTCATCGGAATGGAAACTTTGCAGTATTCGCCTTGGCGGCGAGCCTGCTCGCTCTGGCCGCGATGGTATCGACGGATGCCTACTCGCTGGCGGCGCAAAGCGAAGCCAGCGCTTATAGCGCCCTGACCCATGAAGTGGGCGGCATCGCCCTGTTGTGCCTGAACGACGCGGTACGCGATGTGGCCGTGCAGCCGGTGGTGGCGCAATGACGTTTGCCGACGCCGCGGCTGAACTGGCACCTGGCCAGGCGCTGAAGATACGCGACATCCAGGTGCAGGGCGCGCAGGATGCGCTCGGCGCGCGCGTCTATACGGCCGGCGTGCCGGGCGCCAAGCAGCCGAACCTGATGGTCTTCTTCCATGGCGGCGGCTTTGTCGATGGCGACCTGGACGACGCGGACGACTTCCTGCGCTGCCTCGTGCTGAGCAACCCCGACCATGTGGTGCTGGCCGCGAACTACACGCTGGCGAAGGTGCGGCCATTCCCCGCAGCCGTGGAAGACGCGCATGCCGTGCTGCTGTGGGCGAAAAAGAACAAGTCCAAGCTGGGCTGGACGGGCAAGCAGATGGTGGTGTCGGGCATCGAAGCGGGCGCCAACCTGGCTGCCGTGTGCGCCATGATGGCGCGTGACCGGGGCGGACCGCCCCTCGCGGGCCAGGTGCTGATCATGCCCATGCTCGACCCCGGCCTGTCGACCTGTTCGATGCGCCACTTGCCGACCTGTCCGGACCTGGCCGAAGTGGCCGATCAATGCGCCGCCGCCTACCGCGGCTACCTGCCGAATGCCGCTGACCGCACCCACCCGTACGCGTCGCCATTGCAGTCGAGTCGCCTGAAGAACCTGCCGCCAGCCTTGATCTTGTCCAGCGAAGATGACCCATTGCGCGACGAGGCTGAACAATACGGCAGCAAATTGATCGTCTGCGGCATCAAGACCACCGTGCGGCGCATGGCCGCCGCGCCGCTGCAAGACGCGACCGCCCGTAATGAATGCGCCTGCAAGGTGCAGGTATTGAGCGAAATTAGCAGTTTCGTCGCCGGACTGGGGCAGGAGCCCGAGTCATAAAGCCGCCATCTGCGGCACTGCAAAAAAACTTACACTAATCAGTTTACTTTTTGGGTTTCGGTTGCTACACTACGCAGTGTAGTTCCCTTCCTGTCTGCGTTGTGCGTTCGCACAGCCAGCTTCGTCGTCCCCGTCCGCTTTCAAGCAGCTGGCGGCCTGTTTACCTTTGATCGAGCGCCGTCGGGCGCCATGGCACCACCATTCACTTTTTCAGCTGGGTTGCTTTCTGCCGCCCATATCATTAGAAATTTTCATAAAACAGGGAAATAAAATGAAAAACGTTCAACAATTTTCCACTCTGCTCAAGCCCCTGGCGGCCTCGCTCGCGCTGGCGGGACTGGTGGCCGTGAGCCTGGCCGGCTGCGATTCGGCCAATAGCAAGGTGCCCGACGCGCCAGCGGCCGGCGGCCCGCCCATCTCGGCCGCCGCCGTCGTTGAAAAACAGATCACGGAAACGCAGGAATTCTCGGGCCGCCTGGAAGCGATCGAGCGCGTGGAAATCCGCTCGCGCGTCGGCGGCTTCATCACGGCCGTCAACTTCAAGCCGGGCAGCGAAGTGAAGAAGGGCGATGTGCTGTTCGTCATCGATCCGCGTCCATTTCAGGCTGAAGTGTCGCGCGCCGAAGGCACGGCCGCCTCGGCCCGCGCCAAGGCGGAACTGGCCAAGCTGGAACTGTCGCGCGCTGAAAAGCTGCTGGCCGAAAAAGCCATCGCCCAGCGCGAATTCGATGAAAAGGCCTCGGGCCTGAAAGAGCTGGACGCGAATGTCCGCTCGGCGCAAGCCGCGTATGAAGCGGCCAGGCTGAACCTGTCGTACACGCAGGTGCAGGCGCCGATCAGCGGCCGCGTCAGCAAGGCGGAAATCACCGTCGGCAACCTGATCGACGCTTCCGCCATTTTGACGTCGGTGGTGTCGACGGACCGCATCTACGCCAGCTTCGATGGCGATGAAGATACCTACCTGCGCGTGGCCGGCACGGCGCAAAAGGGCACGCCCGTCACCGTCAAGGTGGGCCTGGCCAATGAAACGGGCTTCCCGCACGAAGGCAAGCTGGAATTCGTCGACAACCAGCTCGACCCGGCCACGGGCAGCGTGCGCATGCGCGCCACCTTCGCCAACGCCGAGCGCCAGCTGGTGCCGGGCCTGTTCGCGCGCATCCAGCTCGATGGCGGCAACGGCCCGCACGCGCAAAGCACGGCACTGTTGATCTCCGACCGCGCGGTCGGCACGGATCAAAGCCGTAAATATGTCTACGTGGTGGGCGCCGATAACAAGGCCGAATACCGCGCCGTCAAGCTGGGCCCGACCTCGGACGGCTTGCGCGTGGTGCGCGAAGGCTTGAAGGCGGGCGAAAAAATCGTCGTCAACGGCTTGCAGCGCGTGCGCCCCGGCGCGCCCGTGACGCCGCAGATGGTGGCGATGGATTTCGACCCGACCGCGCCCGTCGCTCCCGCAAAACCTGAAGCAAAAGACGCCAAGATCGCCGCGAAAGCAGCATCGACTTCCAAGGAATAAACATGAATTTTTCCCGCTTTTTCATCGACAAGCCGATTTTCGCGGCGGTGCTGTCGATCGTCATATTCGTGGCCGGGCTGCTGTCGATATTCGGCCTGCCCATCTCCGAATATCCCGACGTCGTGCCGCCATCGGTGGTGGTGCGCGCGCAATACCCGGGCGCCAACCCGAAAGTGATCGCCGAAACCGTGGCCGCGCCGCTCGAAGAGCAGATCAACGGCGTCGAGAACATGCTCTACATGTCCTCGCAAAACACGTCCGATGGCGCGATGATGCTGACCGTGACCTTCAAGATCGGCACCAACGTCGAGCAGGCCGAGACGCAGGTGCAGAACCGCGTGCAGCGCGCCTTGCCGCGCCTGCCCGAGGAAGTGCGCCAGATCGGCGTGACGACCGTCAAGTCCTCGCCCAACCTGACCATGGTCGTGCACCTGGTCTCGCCGAACAAGCGCTATGACGACATGTACCTGCGTAACTACGCGGTGCTGAACGTCAAGGATCAATTGGCCCGTTTGCCCGGCATGGGCGACATCCAGATCTTCGGCGCGGGCGACTATGCGATGCGCATCTGGCTCGACCCGCAAAAGGTAGCGGCGCGCGGCATGACGGCCAATGACGTCGTCGACGCGATCCGCGAGCAGAACGTGCAGGTGGCTGCCGGCGTGATCGGCGCCTCGCCAGCGAAGAACTCGGACTTCCAGCTGACCGTCAACACGCAGGGCCGCCTGCAGACGCCCGAGGAATTCGGCGCCATCATCGTGCGCACCAATGCCGACGGCGCCGTCACGCACCTGAAGGACGTGGCGCGCGTGGAAATGGGCGCAAACAGCTACTCGCTGCGTTCGCTGCTGAACAACAATCCTGCCGTCGGCATGGGTATTTTCGAGGCGCCGAACGCCAACGCGCTGCAATTGTCTTCCGACGTGCGCGCCAAGATGGACGAACTGAAAAAAGACTTCCCGCAAGGCGTGGAATACCGCATCGAGTACGACCCCACGCAGTTCGTGCGTTCGTCCATCGAAGCCGTAATCCACACACTGCTGGAAGCCATCGCCCTGGTGGTGCTGGTGGTGATCATCTTCCTGCAAACCTGGCGCGCATCGATCATCCCGCTGCTGGCCGTTCCCGTGTCGATCGTCGGTACCTTTGCCGTGATGCTGGGCTTCGGCTTCTCGATCAACACCCTGTCGCTGTTCGGCCTCGTGCTGGCCATCGGTATCGTCGTCGATGACGCCATCGTCGTGGTGGAAAACGTCGAGCGCAACATCGAGGAAGGCTTGTCGCCGCGCGACGCCACCATCCAGGCCATGAAAGAGGTGAGCGGTCCCATCGTCGCCATCGCCCTGGTGCTGTGCGCCGTGTTCGTGCCGATCGCCTTCGTGCCCGGCCTGTCGGGCGAGTTTTACCGCCAGTTCGCGCTGACGATCGCCATTTCGACCGTGATCTCCGCTTTCAGCTCGCTGACCCTGGCACCAGCCCTGTCGGCCGCGCTGCTGAAACCGCACGATGCGCCGAAAGACGCGCTGACGCGCGGCATGGACATGGTCTTCGGCCGCTTCTTCGCCTGGTTCAACCGCTTCTTCGGCCGCGCCTCGCACCGCTATGAAGCGGGCGTGAAGGGTGTATTGGGCCGCAAGAGCGCCTCGCTGGGCGTGTATGCGCTGCTGGTCGTTGCCGCCATCTTCACCTTCAAGTCCGTGCCGGCCGGCTTCGTGCCGGCGCAGGACAAGCAATACCTGGTGGGCTTTGCGCAATTGCCCGACGCCGCTTCGCTGGACCGCACGGAAGATGTCGTGTGCCGCATGTCCGACGTCATCAAGTCGGTGCCGGGCGTCGAATCGACCATCGCCTTCCCCGGCCTGTCGATCAACGACTTTACCAACGCGCCAAACGCCGGCATCGTATTCGCCACCCTGAAGCCGTTCGACGAGCGTACGACCAAGGAGCTGTCCGGCGGCGCCATCGCGGCCGAGATCAACAAGCGCCTGGGCGGTATCCAGGACGCCTTCATCATGGTCTTCCCGCCACCGCCCGTCAACGGCCTCGGTACCATCGGCGGCTTCAAGATGATGATCGAAGACCGCGGCAACCTCGGTTACGACGCGCTGTACAACGCCACCCAGGCACTGGCCGCGAAAGCGTACCAGACGCCGGAACTGGCGGGCGTGTTCTCGGGTTACCAGATCAACGTGCCGCAGCTGTTCGCCGACGTCGACCGCGTGAAAGCCAAGCAGATGGGCGTGCAGCTGCAAACGATTTACCAGACCTTGCAGATCAACCTCGGTTCGCTGTACGTGAATGATTTTAATCAGTTTGGCCGCACCTATCAGGTGCGCGTGCAGGCCGATGCGGCTTTCCGTTCGCATGCGCAGGATATCGCGCAGCTGAAGGTACGCAATGACAAGGGCGAGATGATCCCGCTGTCGTCGCTGATGCGCGTCAAGGACAGCTATGGTCCGGACCGCGTGCAGCGCTACAACGCGTATGCAGCAGCCGATTTCAATGGCGGCGCCGCACCTGGCGTGTCGAGCGGACAGGCGCAAGTCGCGCTGGAACGCATCGCCAAGGAAGTGCTGCCGCAAGGGATTTCGTATGAGTGGACGGAACTGACCTACCAGGACATCTTGTCCGGCAATACGATGATCTACGTGTTCCCGCTGTGCGTGCTGCTGGTGTTCCTGGTGCTCGCTGCCCAGTATGAAAGCTGGACCCTGCCGCTGGCCGTGATCCTGATCGTGCCGATGTCGATCCTGTGCGCCTTGTTGGGCGTCAAATTGACCGGCGGCGACAACAACGTGTTCACCCAGATCGCGCTGTTCGTGCTGGTGGGGCTGGCGTCAAAAAATGCCATCCTGATCGTGGAATTTGCCCGCGAACTGGAAGAGCATGGCCGCACCGTCGTGCAAGCGGCGCTGGAAGCGTGCCGTCTGCGTCTGCGTCCGATTCTGATGACGTCGATCGCCTTCATCATGGGCGTGGTGCCCCTGGTGTTCTCGCACGGCGCCGGTTCGGAAATGCGCCATGCGATGGGCGTGGCCGTATTCGCCGGCATGCTGGGCGTGACCTTCTTCGGCCTGTTCCTGACGCCCGTGTTCTATGTTCTGCTGCGCACCCTGGCGCAGCGTTTTGAGAAAAAACCAGCCGCCGCTGCCGCCAAGCCTGTCGCCGCGCCAGCGCTGGACCTGGAAGGAGATATATATTGAAAACCAAGGAAATCATCCGGCGCGCGGCGCCCGTCTTGAGCGCCATGGCCGCCGCAGTCCTGCTGGCCGCCTGCGCGGCGCCCGAGTTCAAGCAGCCGCAGATCGAGACGCCGGCGGCGTTCAAGGAAGCGCAAGCGCCCGCCGTGCAGACGGCGGCCGATGGCACGCGCTGGAAGCAGGGCGTGCCAGCCGAGCGCCAGGCGCGCGGCGAGTGGTGGCTGGCGTTCAATGATCCGGCTTTGACTGGCCTGATCAACGAGGCCACGCAGGCGAACGCCAACCTGGCCGTCGCCGCCGCCCGCGTCAAGCAGGCGAGGGCGATTGCCGGCATCGCCGAAGCGGACCGCATTCCGCAAGTGGGCGTGAACGTGGGCGGCCAGCGCAACCGCGCTTCCGCCGTGTCGCTCGGCTTGCCGAACGGCGCGCCGGTGGCGGCGACCAACGTCTACCAGGCCAACCTGACGGCCAGCTACGAAGTCGATCTGTTCGGCAGGGTGGCATCGAACGTCAGCGCCTCGCACAGCGATGCGCTGGCCGTGGAGGCGACTTACCGCTCGGTGCTGCTGTCCTTGCAGGCCGACGTGGCGCAAACCTACTTCCAGCTGCGCGCCACGGACGCCGAACTGGCGACCCTGGAACAGACGGTGCGCCTGCGCGAGGAAAGCGTGCATGTGAACCAGCGCCGCTACGACCTGGGTGACATCGGCGAATTCGACCTGTCCCGTGCCCGCACGGAGCTGTCGACCGTGCGCGCCGAAGCCATCGGCCTGCAGCGCCAGCGCGCCACCAGCGAGCATGCGCTGGCCGTCCTGCTGGGCAAACCTGCCGCCAGCTTCACGGCGGGCGTCAACCCGCTGCAGGACAGCGGCTTCCTGCCCGTGATCCCGGCCGGCATGCCGTCGTCCTTGCTGGAACGCCGTCCCGACATCGCCTCGGCGCAGCGCACCATGGAAGCGTCGAATGCGCGCATCGGCGTGGCCAAGTCGGCCATGTTCCCCGCCTTGAGCCTGAACGCTTCCGGCGGCGGCGCGTCCGATACCTTCTCGGACATCTTCAAGTGGAGCAGCCGCTCCTGGCTGCTGGGCGCCCTGATGTCGATGCCGATCATCGACGGTGGCCGTAATAAAGCTGCCGTGAGCCGCAGCGAAGCGCAGCTGGAAGAATCGGTGGCGACGTATCGCCAGAGCGTGCTGGTGGCCTTCGCCGAGGTGGAAGACAACCTGGCTGGCCTGCGCATCCTGTCGGGCCAGACGCAGCAGATCGACGAAGCCGTCGTCTCGGCGCGCCGTTCGGCCGACCTGGCGCAAAAGCTGTACGACGCGGGCCGTTCCAGCTACCTCGATCTGCTCGATGCGCAGCGCAACCTGGCGGCCATCGAGCGCAATGCCGTGCAGCTGCGCGGCAACCGCGCCGTCACCACGGTGGCGCTGATCCGCGCCCTGGGCGGCGGCTGGGGCGAGACGGAGCCGCAAGTCGCGGCCAACTAGTATCCCGGCTATAAGCCAGCCAAGAACGGCGTCGTGCATTGCACGGCGCCGTTTTTTTATGGTTGGCGCAGGTCGGCTCAGCGCTGTAGGTCGGCTTAGCGCGCAGCGCGTAAGCCGACAATACCCTGTTCATTACGTCCATGCTGGCCGCCAGCGCCCCCTTTGCCGCCGCATGGCGACCATGGTCGGTGGCCAGAGCATGTATCCGTCCAGGGACATCGTCGACAACGCCGTCAATTCGGCCGACCACACGAGCCTGGTCGCCGCCGTGAAGGCGGCTGGCCTGGTCGACACCCTGGTCAAGCCGGAAACAAGGCGACCCTGACGAAAATCCTCACCTACCACGTGGTGCCCGGCAAATACGACTTCAAGGCGCTGGCCAGGGAAATCAAGATGCATGACGGTAAAGCCACCTTGCCCACGGCCAGCGGGGGCAAGCTGATGTTCGCCATGAACGGCATGCACAACATCGTGGTGATGGATGAAGGCGGCAACAGCGCCAACATCAGCACCTATGACGTGTACCAGTCGAATGGCGTGATCAATGTCATCGACACGGTGCTGATGCCACAATAAGCGGACGAAAAAAAAGACAGGGAAAACCCTGTCTTTTTGCTTGCTGCGGCCGTGATTACTTGGCTGGCGCTGGCGCTGCTGCTGGTGCGGAAGCTGCTGGTGCGGCCGGAGTTGCTGGCGTTGCTGGTGCCGCTTTCTTCGCCTTGTGATGCTTGGCTTTCTTGTGCGTCGCTGGCTTGACGGCTGCTGCCGGTGCTTCGGCCTTGACGACAGGGGCGACGACAGGAATCGGTGCCACTGGAGCGACTGGCGCGACGGCTGGCGTCTGGGCGAAAGCGGCGGTGGCGAACAGGCTGGCGATCAGGGTGGCGATAACTTTTTTCATGATGAGATCCTTGGTGTTTTTTCGGGTGAATGCAGTGGGAAGAAATTACTTCGCTGGAGCCGCTTCAGCGGTGGCCGATGCCAGCTTTTCGTCAGCCTTGGCCTTGGTTTTCTTGGCTTTGTGGTGGGCTTTGGCCTTGGTGGTGGCCGCTTCCGCTTTGGCGCTGGCGACGTCCGTCTTGGCGGCGACGACGGCTTTCGCTTCTTTCGCGTCCGCTTTGACGACCGTTTGCGCTTCCTTGGCATCGGCTTTTACGACGGCCTTGGTGTGGGCCGCTTCCACTTTGGCGGGAACCGAGGCTGCCGGGGTGGCTGCAGGAGCTGCAGGCGTCTGGGCAAAGGCAGCGGTTGCGAACAGGCCGGCGATCAGGGTAGCAATTACTTTTTTCATGGTGCAGTCCTCAGTGGTGGTTGTCTGGTGTATCTGTTGGTGCCGGGATGATTCCCGTGTCACTGAGCATAAAACGCGGCCCCGGACGCTTGCGTTGACGGTCATTACAAACGCTTACATCTGCGTGGCATCGGCTTTCAGGATGGCTTTCAGGATGTCTTCCGAACGGCGCTGCCCATGCGCCTTGCCGTAGGCGCTGGATGCCACGCTCACCACCATGCGGCGCGTGGGAATCACATAGATCTTGTTGCCGCCATTGCCCGAGGCGAAATACACGGCGATTTTTTGTCCTCCGATCTCCTGCGTCTTCGCGTACCAGAAATAGCCGTAGCTGTCGGCGTAGCGGTCGACGGCGCCGACGGCCACGCGCGGCGCCAGCGCCGCGTGCAGCCAGGCGGCGTCGATGACCCTCTTGCCGCCAACTACGCCATCGTCGAGCACCATCTGGCCGATCTTTGCCGTGTCGCGCGCCCGCAGCGACAGATTGCCCTGTCCCTTCGGATGGTTGGCCACGTCGCGGCCCCAGCTCCAGCGCCTGATGCCCAGTGGCGCGAACAGCACCTTGGCGGCGTAGTCTTCCAGGTCGGCGCCGCTGGCGTTTTCCACCACCCTGCCGGCGATGTACGCCCCCAGCGAGTTGTAGCGGTAGGCGCTGCCCGGCTTTATTGCGGCCGGCACGCCGCGCACGAAGGCGGCGGGGTCGGGCGCCGCATCGAGCTTGTCTTCATTGCCGGGCGACTGTTCGTCTTCATCGAAGGCGGCCAGGCCCGAACGCATGGTCAGCACGTCGTCGAGGACGACCTTGCCCGCCGGGCTGCCGGCCACTTCGGGCCAGTAGTCGCCCACGGTTTTTGTCGTCGCCAGCTGGCCGCGCGCCACGGCCGCACCGGCCAGCAGGGCGGTGATGCTCTTGCCGGCCGAGCGGATGTCGTGCAGGGTATCGGCCGTCTCGCCGTTGTAATAGCGTTCGGCGACGATGGCGCCGTCGCGCAGCACGACGACGGCGCGCAGGTCGCCGTGGCTGTCGCGGTCCTGGGCTTGCAGGACTTGCGCGATGGTGCCGGGGGCGCTGTCCTGTGCCAGGGCGGCGCAGGACAGGAGGAGGGTAGTCAGCAAGGACAAGGACAGGCGGCGCATGGACAGCTTTCGTGGCGATGGTCGGATCGCCAGTGTCGCCCAGTTGCGCCGTTTTGTGGCGTTTTACTGCACCTGCTTGCTGAAGTTGGCATGCAGCGGCGCCGGCGCCTTACCGGTCTGCGCCGCGCGGGCACGGCGCTTTCTCAGCCAGATGATCAGGCCCGTTGCGCTCAGCATGGCCACCACCAGGCCCATGGCGGAAATCAGGATACGCCCGGGCAGGCCCAGGATGCGGCCCGAATGCAGGGGGAATTGCGCCTGCAGGAAGATGTCGCCCGCGCTGCCCGTGCCGGGCACCACGCCTCCCGCCGGCTTGCCGTCGCGCCCGTCGAAGTACAGCCATGCATTGCCCAGGCCGCCGTCGCCATGGTCGTTGTCCGCCGCGAAGAAACCGACGCCATACAGGCCGTAGGCGGAAGAATAGAACACGCCGCCGGCCGGCAGCGTCCAGCCCCGTCTTGCCGCTTCCGTCTTTGCCAGCGCCACCGCCTCTTCGCGCGTCAGCAGCGGCTCGATGGGGTTCCCGGGGGGCTGCGGCGTGCGGCTGTCGAAGGCGTTCGGGCTGAGCGTGGACAACTTCGCGACCAGGGGACGCATCACCTGGGTTTGCAGATTCATCGACACGGACGTGACGGCCAGCACCAGCAGCAGCAACCAGACCCACACGCCGCCCGAGCGGTGCAGGTCGAAGTTCAGCCTGTGGCCCCCTTCGCGCCAGCGGAAGGCCAGCGACTTGCGCCAGCTGCGCCAGTTTGGAAACGACAGGTACAGGGCGATGCCGCAGTCAAGGACCCACACGATGCCGATGATGCCCATGAACCACACGCCCAGTTCGATGCCCCAGCCATCGGGAATGTGCATGGTGTAGTGCAGTTTATACAGGAAGGGCAGCAGGTTTTCGCGCGTCAGCGAGACCGCGCCCCACAGGCGCGTGCCCTGGATGGCGCCCGTGGCCGGGTCGACGGCCACCTGGTTGAAGCCCGGCTCGAACGGCTTGCCGGTGGCCGGGTCGGGCCGGCCTTCCACCGAGATCAGCGCCGTGTGGCCAGGCTCGATCGCCGTGAGCGCGTAGTTCACGCGCAGGCGCCGGTCCTGCGCCTCGAGCTGGCGCGCCAGTTCCAGCCCCGATTTTGCGTGGCCGACATCGGCGGCGCTGGCGGCGCGGAACAGCTGCGGATTGAGCCAGGCGTCGAGCTCGTGATCCCACGAGATCACGGCGCCCGTCAGGCCGGAAATGAACAGGAAGAGCGCCGCCGCCAGGCCGAACCAGCGGTGCAGAACAACCATGGGAGGACGCAGTCGCATGGCGGCTCCCTAGTACTTCCAGCTCAGGGTGGCGCTGCCATTGCGGCCTGCCGCGTACAGCGACTGGGTCCAGTACAGGCTGGTCAGGTGCTTCTTGTCCGTCACATTGTTCAGGTTCAGCGACAGGCTGACGTTGCGGCTGATGGCGTAGCTGGCCATCAGGCCCAGTTGCGCGTAGGCGCCCTGGTGCAGGGTGGTGCTGTCGTCGACCTTGTTGTAGATGGCGTCCTGCCAGGTCAGGCTGGCGCCCAGCTTCAGCGCCGGCACGGCCGGCACGTGATAGGTGGTGGCCAGGTGAAAGCGCTTGCGCGGGATGAAGGTGCGCGCATCGTGGCCGTCGTCGCCTTCGATGCGCAGCTGCGCATAGCCGGCGTTCGCCTGCCAGCCTTTCGCCAGCTCGCCCGAGGCATCGAGCTCGAAACCCTGCGATTCCGAATCGACGCCCTTGTAGAACGTCTTGAGGTCGGGCGTGGTGCCGGCCGCTTCGGCCACGTTCTTCTGGCGCGTCTTGAACAGGGCGCCGGACAGGTTCAGGCGGCCGTCGAACCAGTCGCTTTTCAAGCCCGCTTCCAGGCTCTTGCCGGTGGCCGCCGCCAGGGTCTGGCCCGTGCGGTCGATGCTGCTTTGCGGGTTGAAGATTTCCGTGTAGCTGCCGTAGGCCGACACATGGCGGCCGATGTCGTACACCAGGCCCACGTAGGGCGTGGTATCGCTCTGCGACTTGGCCTGGCTGACGCCATACGCGCTGCCCGTGCTGTCGGCCTTGACGGTGTTCACGCCCGCCAGCAGCTTGGCGTTGTCGGCCAGGTTGAAGCGGGCGGCCAGGTAGGCATTCTTGCGTTCGTCCTTGTAGGCGCTGCCATTGGTCGATGCATCGAAGAGCGGTTCCGGGTAGGAGCCGTCGAAGGCCGCGCCGTTCGGCAGGGCCGTGCCGATGCCGCGGCCATAATACGACACGTCGTCGAGCGTGGACTTCGACCAGGCCAGGCCCATGCTGAGGTCATGCCGGCGCCCGGCCAGCGTGAATGTGCCCGTGGCGGCGACATCGAGCAGGCGCTGCTTGTTGGCCGAGGCATAGCGCGAAGGGTAGCTGAACAAGCCGTCGCCCGTGGCCTTGTCCGGCGTGCCGTAGACGTAGAACAGTTTGGAATCCGAGGTGGAGCGGTTGTAGGTGGCCGTGGCCGTCACGCGCCAGTCGGCATTGAACTGGTGCGCCAGTTCGGCGAAGGTGCTGTTGTTGAGGATGCTCCAGCGCGACCAGTCGGCCGACGTCGAGGCGGAAACCGGGTAGTCGGTGGGCGTGCCGTCCGTGTAGGCGACGGGCAGGGCGCCCCACATTCCGCCCCTGGCCAGGTTGTTCTGGTAGCTGTGGCCCACGGCCAGGCGGGTGTCCGGCGTCAGTTTCGCTTCGACGATGGCGTAGGCGACATCCTTGCGCGGCGAGTAGCGGTCCAGGTGGGAATCGCCTTCCTCGTGGGCGGCGACGAAGCGGGCCGCCACCTTGCCGTCGCTGCCGAGCGGCGTCGAGACGTCGGCATCGACGCGGCGCGTGTTCCAGGAGCCCAGCGTGACGCCGGCAGCAGCGGCCAGGCCCTGGGTCGGGCGCTTGCGCACGAAGTTGACGGTGGCCGACGGATTGCCGGTCGAGGAAATCAGGCCATTCGCGCCGCGCACGATGTCGACGCGCTCGAACAGCGCCGTATCGAGGTCGCCCATCACATTGCCGAAGACGAAAGGAATGCCGACGCCGTCGAACTGGAAGTTGGTGATGTCGTAGCCGCGCGCCGTGTAATAGGTGCGGTCCGTTTCTACCGCTTCCACCGTCACGCCCGTCGTTTGCGCCAGCACCTTGCTGGCGTTATCGAGCCTGAAATCGTCCATTTGCGCGCGCGTGACCACGGAAACGGCCTGCGGCGTCTCGCGCAGCGACAGGTCGAACTTGCTGGCCGAGGCGCTTTTGCGCGCCGTGTAGGCGTTCGCGTCGCTGCTGCCCGTGACGGTAATGGTTTGCATCACGGGCGTATCTTCGCCAGCATCATCGGCGGGGGCGCCGTCGGCGCCATGCGCCATGCCGGCGCCGAGCGCCAGTGAAATGGCCAGGGCCAGCGGGCGCAACGACAGCGCGGCGGGGCAGGATGGGGTGGACGATGCGGCGGAAAGAACGGTGCGACCTGGCATTGAAACGGCTCCTGAATCAAGGATGAGAATGAGAATAATTCTCAATTCTATTTGAGGAGGGGCCGGAATGGGGACTTTTTGTGACTGAAAAGCGTTGTTTTTTTACATCTTTACACGGTTTTACGTTGGAGGTTTTGCTTCCGGTCGTCAGTGCCGCTCATGCGCTACCAGTGCCAGCCGCGAAAAAAAAAGACAGCCGAAGCTGTCTTTGATACTGCGGGCGAAGCCGCCACGGAAGCGCAGACCCGGCGGACGCGCTCCCGTGGCGATTGCCGCGATTACTTCGCTGGCGCTGGCGCTGCCGGTACGGCTTCTGCCGCTTTCGTTGCGTCCGCTTTCACTTTCGCTTTGCTGGCCTTGTGATGGGCCTTGGCCTTGCTGACCTTGGCGTCGGCCTTGGCGCTGGCCACGTCGGCTTTCGCATCGGCGACGACGGCCGCTTCTTTCGCATCGGCTTTCACGACGGCCTTGGTTTCCTTGGCTTCCGCTTTTGCTACGGCTTTCGTGTGGGCCGCTTCCGCCTTGGCGGGAACCGGTGCTGCGGGGGCGGCAGGGGTTTGGGCGAAGGCGGCGGTAGCGAACAGGCTGGCGACGAGGGTGGCGATAACTTTTTTCATTGTATTGTCCTGGAGAGTGATAAGCGATTGTCTGGGTGATTACTTGGCTGCTGCCGGTGCTGCTTCAGCGGTGGCCGATGCCAGCTTTTCGTCAGCCTTGGCCTTGGTTTTCTTGGCTTTGTGGTGGGCCTTGGCTTTCGTGGTGGCCGCTTCCGCTTTGGCGCTGGCGACTTCCGTTTTCGCGGCGACGACGGCTTTCGCTTCTTTGGCGTCCGCTTTCACGACCGTTTGCGCTTCCTTGGCATCGGCTTTTACGACGGCCTTGGTGTGGGCCGCTTCGACTTTGGCGGGCACTGCCGGAGCTGCTGGGGCTGCGGGCGTCTGGGCAAAGGCAGCGGTTGCGAACAGGCCGGCGATCAGGGTAGCGATTACTTTTTTCATGGTGCAGTCCTCAGTGGTGGTTTGTCTGGTGTATCTGTTGGTGGTGGGATGATTCCCGTGTCACTGAGCATAAAACGCGCCCCGGAAGCTTACCGTTGACCTTGTTTACACTTTCTTACAATCAGGTGTTTTATAAGATGTTGTTGCATGATGCTGGCATGAAAATGAAAAAAGACAGCCGAAGCTGTCTTTTTGTGTGGCGCAAAAAATGCGCTGTGGGGATTACTTGGCTGCTGCTGCGGTCGCTTCAGTTTTGGCTTCGTCAGCCTTGGCCTTGGCTTTTTTCGCTTTTTTGTGGGCTTTGGCTTTGGTGACGGCGGCATCGGCCTTGGCGCTGGCGACGTCGGCTTTCGCATCGGCGGCAACGGCGGCTTCTTTCGCATCGGCTTTCACGACGGCCTTGGTTTCTTTGGCTTCTGCTTTAGCCACTTCCTTGGTGTGCTTGGCTTCGGCCTTGGCCGGCGCTGCTGGTGCTGGGGTTTGAGCAAAGGCTGCGGTAGCGAACAAGCCGGCGATCAGAGTAGCGACAATGTTGACAGTGCGTTTTTTCATGATGCAGTTCCTCGAGAAGTGGGGTTGTAGTTCAGGAGATGCATTTCCCCTGTCACTGAGCCAAAAACGCGCCGTGCGGCAATTGCGTTGACACGTTTTCTCTCAATTACAAACACTTACATTTGCCGGGGCAGGCGCTCTGTTAGCTGGCGTACCGCGCCTTGGCCCCTGGCGGCCTAGACTCGATGCCATCGTCACCGCATGGGTCCGCCATGAAAGCCGCCTTGAAAACCTATCAAGCCAAGCGCAACTTCGCCGTCACGCCCGAGCCTGCGGCGGGCGGCGAGGCGGCGGGCGGCGGGCTTACCTTCGTCATCCAGAAGCATTGGGCCAGCCGCCTGCACTATGACTTTCGCCTGGAACTGGACGGCACGATGAAAAGCTGGGCCGTGCCGAAAGGCCCCAGCTACGACCCGCGCGACAAGCGCATGGCCGTGCAAGTGGAAGACCACCCGATTGCCTACGCCAGCTTTGAAGGCACGATCCCCGAAAAACAGTATGGCGCGGGCAAGGTCATCATCTGGGACAAGGGCACGTGGCAGCCCCAGCCGGCCACGCCCGATGCGCGCAAGGCGCTGGCGGCCGGCGAGCTGAAATTCACCGTACATGGCCACAAGATGCACGGCAAGTGGGTGCTCGTGCGCATGAAGGGCAAGGGCGAAAAGCAGCCCGCCTGGCTGCTGATCAAGGAAAAAGATGAATATGCCCGGCCGGCGCTGGAATTTTCTGTCGTCGACGAATTCCCCGACAGCGTCAAGCACAAGGCCATGCCCAGGCGCAAACACAGCGCAGAGCAGGCGGCTGCGCCAGCCGCGAAGCTGCCAGCCGCCCTGTCGCCGCAGCTGGCCACGCTCGTCGATGCGCCGCCGCCAGACGCGCAAGACTGGATGTTCGAGGTGAAATTCGACGGTTACCGCATCCTCGCGCGTTGCGATGGCGAACGGGTCAGTTTGATCACGCGCAATGGCAACGACTGGACGGCGAAACTGCCGAAGCTGCGCCAGGCGCTGGAAAAGCTGGGCTTGCCGCCTGGCTGGTATGACGGCGAAATCGTCGTCAACGACGCCAGCGGCCATCCGGATTTTGGCGCCTTGCAGCGCGCCTTCGAGGCAGACACGACCAGCGAGATCGTGTATTACCTGTTCGACGTGCCGTTTTTCGACGGCCACGATCTGCGGGGCCAGCCGGTCGAGGCGCGCCGGGCCTTGCTGGAACAGCTGCTGCAGCGCTTGCCGGCTTCGCCGCTGCTGCGCTTCAGCGAAGCGCTCGACGCCAAACCCCGGCAATTGCTGGCCCACGCCTGCCGCCTGGGGCTGGAAGGGGTGATTGGCAAGCGGCGCGGCTCGCCCTACGTCACGCGGCGTTCCGGCGACTGGATCAAGCTCAAATGCGGGCTGCGCCAGGAATTCGTCATCGGCGGCTATACGGCGCCGCAAGGCGCGCGCGAAGGCATCGGTTCGCTGCTGCTGGGCGTGCACGATGAGCAGGGCAAGCTGCGCTATGCGGGCAATGTGGGCAGCGGCTTTGACGATGCGGCCTTGCGCGACTTGCGGCGCCGCCTCGACACCCTGACCATCGAGACGAGTCCGTTTGCGGGCAAGGCGGGCGGCGTGCGCCAGCCCATCTGGGTCAAGCCGGAGCTGGTGGCCGAGGTCGGCTTTGCGCAATGGACCAGCGGCGGCGCCGTGCGCCACGCCGTGTTTCACGGCTTGCGTGCGGATAAACAGCCGGCCGCCATCGTGCGCGAGCGGCCACAGCGAATCGACAGGGAGAAGACGATGCCAAACCAATCCAGGCCGGACAGCGTCTTGCCGGCCAGTTTCAAGGTCAGCCATGCGGACAGGGTGATCGACAAGGACAGCGGCGCCAGGAAGATCGACCTGGTGCGCTACTACGCGCTCGTGGGCAAGCTGATGCTCGTGCATTTGCGGGGCCGGCCCGTGTCGCTGGTGCGCGCGCCGTCCGGCGTGGGCGGCGAGCTGTTTTTCCAGAAGCATGCGGACACGTCCGCCATGCCCGGCGTCAAACAGCTCGATCCCGGCCTCGATCCCGAGCATGCCAGCATGCTGGAAGTGGCCAGCGTACAGGGCCTGTTGTCGGCGGCGCAGTGGAATGTGGTGGAATTTCACACGCAAAATGCACTGGCCAGCGCCTACGACACGCCGAACCGCCTGGTGTTCGACCTGGACCCGGGCAAGGGCGTGGCCTGGCCCGCCATCCGCGAAGCGGCCGTGCTGCTGCGCGCCTTTTTGACGGAACTGGGCTTGCCCGCCTGGCTGAAAACCAGCGGCGGCAAGGGCTTGCACGTGGTCGTGCCGATCCGCCCGAAACACGACTGGGATACGGTCAAGGCGTTTTCGCAAGCCATCGTGGCGCACATGGCGCAGCTCATTCCCCAGCGTTTTGTCCTGAAAAGCGGACCGTCCAACCGGGTCGGCAAGATCTTCATCGATTATTTGCGCAATGGCCGGGGCGCCACCACCGTGTGCGCGTGGTCGGCCCGCACGCGTTCGGGGCTGGGCATTTCCGTGCCGCTGGCCTGGGAGGAGCTCGACCAGCTGAAGGCGGGCGACCAATGGAACGTGGGCAATGTCCACAGCCGTCTCGACGTGGGCAACGCGCCGTGGGCTGGCTATGCGCGCAGCGCGAAAGGGCTCGGTGCGGCGATGAAAAAGCTGGCCTTTACGCCTCCGGCTTGAATGTCACGGTGGCGCGCGCCAGCTGCAGGGCTTCGTCGATGGCGGCGTTGAGCTGGGGAATCTCGACGGGTTTGGTCAGGTAGCGGAAAAAGCCCGCGGCCAGGCCATGCCGGATGTCGCCCTTCATGGCGTTGGCCGTCAGGGCGATGACGGGAATGTGCGCCGTGCGCGGATCGTTGCGCAGAATGCGTTGCGCCTGGTTGCCGTTCATGCCGGGCAGGTTGATATCCATCAGGATGACATCGGGCTGGCGTTCCAGCGCCAGCGCGATGCCCTGGCGCGCATCGGTGGCCGAGATCATGCGCAGATGCGGCAGGAAGCTGACGATGTCTTCCACCAGGCGCAGGCTGGCCGGATTGTCTTCCACGTACAGCAGCAGCGCCTGGCCGCTGGCGTCGTCCCCGGCGTCGCCGGCAGGCTCGGATAACCCCTCCGTATCCAGCGGCATGCTGTCGGGCGGCGCGGCCATGGTGTCGAGTTCGATCCAGAACACGCTGCCCTCGCCAAGGCAGCTGTGCACGCCCATGCGTCCGCCCATCAGTTCGACCAGGCGCTTGGTGACGACCAGGCCGATGCCCGTGCCTTCTTCGCTGCCGGCCTCCTGCCCCAGGCGGTTAAACGGCTGGAACAGTTCGGCCATCTGCGCGTCGTCCAGCCCCTTGCCCGTGTCGCGGATGGCGATGCGCACGCACAGCGCATCGGGCTGCGAAATTTCCAGCTCCACCTTGCCGGCCGGGCGGTTGTACTTGATGGCGTTCGACAGCAGGTTCAGCAGCACTTGCTTGAGGCGCGTATGGTCGGCCCTGAGCGTCAGCGCTTCGCAGGCGGGAAAGATCAGGTGGATCTGGCGCTGCTGCGCCTGTTCTTCCACCATCACGCGCACTTCCTCGATCAGCGCGGGCAGCGTCACCGCTTCCATCGACAGGCTCAGGCTGCCTGATTCGATCTTCGCCAGGTCGAGGATTTCATTGATCAGGGTGAGCAGGTGGCGTCCCGAGGTGACGATGTTTTGCACGAAGGTGCGTTTTTGCAGCACGGTGGCGGGCAAGGCTTCGTTGGCCAGCAACTGGGCAAAGCCGAGGATGGCATTCAGCGGCGTGCGCAGCTCGTGCGACATGCTGGTGAGAAAACGGTCCTTCGCCTGGCTGGCCCGCTCGAGTTCGACTTTCTGTTCGTTGAGCGTGCGTTCGATGCGCTTGCGCTCGGAGATGTCGCGGATGGCCGACGACACGAGCACGCCTTCGTCCGTTTCCAGCGGCGACAGGCTGATTTCGACGGGGAATTCGGTACCGTCGCGGCGCAAGCCGTACAGTTCCAGTCCTGCACCCATGGAGCGGGCGCGCGGCGCCGTGGAAAACGCATGGCGGTGGCGCGGATGGTCCATCGCGTAGCGGGCCGGGATCAGCACTTCCACATTGCGCCCGAGCAACTCCGCGCGCGAGTAGCCGAACAGGCGTTCCGTCTGCGAGTTGACGAGCACGATCTCGCCATCGCCGTTGACGATGACGATGGCGTCCGGCGCCGATTCGAGCAGGCCGCGGAACTTCTGCTCGGCGCGGCGGCGGTCGCTGACGTCGCGGATGGCGCTGATGACGAAGGTGCCGATTTCCGTCTGGATGGGCGACAGGCTGATTTCGACGGGAAACTCGACGTTGTCCTTGCGCAAGCCCAGCAATTCCAGGTCGGCGCCCATGGTGCGCGTGCGGGGCTGGTCGAAATAGCGCGCGCGGTGCGCCACGTGCGAATGGCGCAGCCGTTGCGGCAGCAGACTATCGATTTGCCTGCCGTTCAATTCGCCTTCCGCGTAGCCGAACAGGCGCTGCGCCTGCTGGTTGGCCAGCACGATGGCGCCCGTGGCATTGACCATGATGACGCTGTCCGGCGTCGATTCGAACAGCACGCGGTAGCGCACCTCGACGAACTGGGCGTCGCGTGCCGCCTTCAGCAAGGTCGTGTCTTTCATGGTGGAAATCAGGTAGCGGGGCGCATCCGCCCCGGCCTGTGCGACCTGGCACGCGACATCGACGTGGATGAGTTCGCCATCCTTGCGCCGCCGCAGCGATTCGCGGTCGTAGCTGCCGTGCAGGGTCAGCTGTTCGTCGATCAGCTGTGCCGCCTCGGCTTGTCCGGGCAAGGAGATCAGCTCCCACAGCGTGCGGCCCAGCGCTTCGTCGCTGCCATAGCCGAAGATGCGCTGGGCACCCACCGTCCAGCGCACGACGGCGTGCTCTTCGTTCGTGATGACGACGCCGCCAGGGGCGCCGCTGAGGATAAGCTGATCTAACTCGGCATCCATTTTTTTCCGCACGCGAGACAGGGCTTGCCGGCTGGCAGGCCTGTGCATAACGTAGCGAGAAGCTTGATCAAAGTCAATGCATTTATAGTATTGACTATTCTCGGTGGCGTGGGGCGTGCC
The DNA here is from genome assembly GCF_001758725.1 of Janthinobacterium sp. HH106. NCBI lineage: Bacteria > Pseudomonadati > Pseudomonadota > Betaproteobacteria > Burkholderiales > Oxalobacteraceae > Janthinobacterium > Janthinobacterium sp. HH106. The sequence continues at coordinate 36,337 of NZ_LRIC01000017.1, forward strand.
TCAGGCCGCCTTGCGCCTGGCGGACGCCGTTTTGCGCGCGGGGGACGCGGCCGTCCGCTTGCGGACCGGCGCCGCGGACGCCTTCTTGCCCAGGCTTTGCTGCAGCAGGGCGACCAGGTCGATCACATTGCTGGCGTGCTCCTCTTCCGGTTCGGGGGCGGGCGGCGTGATGGTCTTGGTCTGTTTCGCCTTGATTTTCTTCTTGACCAGCGCCAGCACGTCTTCGCGGTAGCTGTCGTGGTATTGCTCCGGTTCCCACGCTTCGCTCATGCCTTCCACGAGCGACAGGGCCATCTTGAGTTCCTTGTCGGAAATGCAGGCCGCCTTCAGGGTGCTGGCGGGCAAGTCCAGGTCATCCGTGGGGCGGATTTCATCAGCGTAGCGCAGGGTGTTGAGCACGATGGCGTCGCCCACGCAGACGAGCGCGCACAAATGCTGCTTGGTGCGCATGACTACGCTGGCGATACCCACTTTGTTAGCCTTGCGCAAGGTTTCGCGCAGCAGCGCATAGACTTTCTCGCCGCCCTTGGCGGGCAGCAGGTAATACGGGTGCTCGTAAAAGGTCAGCGGCACTTCCGCCGCATCGACAAAGGTCAAAATATCGATGGTTTGCGTGGCCTTCACGTTCGCCTGCCTTAAATCCTCGTCGGACAGCACCACGTACTCGTCCGTCTTGTATTCATAGCCCTTGATGATGTCGTCCCACTCGACTTCCTTGCCCGTCTGCTTGTTGTAGCGCTTGTAGCCGATGGGCGCGAAGTCGCGCCGGTCCAGCATGGACAAGTCCAGTTCGTGGTCGAGGCTGGCAGAAATCAGCTCGACGGGAATGTGCACGAGCCCGAAGCTGATGGCGCCTTTCCAGAGTGCGCGCGCCATCGGCTAGTCTCCCACGCTGCCGGTGACGGGCAGGACGATGCCGCTGATGTAGCTGGAACAGGCGGGCGAGGCCAGGAAGACGTAGGCGGGCGACAGTTCCTCGGGCTGGGCCGGGCGGCGCATGTCCGTGTCCTGGCCGAATTTCTCGATCTCCTCGGGCGACTTGTCGGCCGGATTGAGCGGCGTCCAGACGGGGCCGGGCGCGATGGCGTTCACGCGGATACCCTTGTCGAGCAGGTTGCCGGCCAGCGCCATGGTGAACGCATGGATGGCGCCCTTGGTGGTGGAATAGTCGAGCAGGTGTTTCGAGCCCTGCAAGCCCGTCACGGAACCCGTGTTGATGATGGACGCGCCCCGCCGCAAATGGGGCAGCACGGCCTTGGCCATGTGAAAGTAGCCGTAGACATTGGTTTTCATGGTGAGGTCGAAGCGCTCTTCGCTCAGTTCCAGCAAGGATTCGGCGTGTTCCTGAAAGGCGGCGTTGTTCACCAGCACGTCGATGTGCGTGAAGCGTTCCAGCACCTGGCTGACGGCTTGCTGGCAAAAGCCCTGGTCGCGCACGTCGCCGGGGATCAAAAGGCAGCTTTGGCCTTCCGCTTCCACGTAGCGCTTCGTTTCGTTGGCGTCCGCGTGTTCGTTCAGGTAAATGATGGCGACATCGGCCCCTTCGCGCGCGTACAGCACGGCCACGGCGCGCCCGATGCCCGAATCGCCGCCCGTGATGACGGCCACCATGCCGGCCAGCTTGCCGCTGCCGCAGTAATCGGGCGCCAGGAAGCGCGGTTTCAACTGCATTTGCCCCTCGATGCCCGGTTTGTCCAGGTGCTGGGCGGGCAGGGGAGGCGCCGGCTGGCTGCGGCTGCCCGTCTGCACGGGGGCCTTGCTTTCCTGGTCTGGCTTGGCGGCATCGCGGCCATCCTGCTCCTGCTGGATGGCGCGCTGCAAGTTGCCGGCGGACTGGTCCTTGTTTTCGTTCATGCTGGCCTCCCTGGAAACGAAGATCCAGTATCGGCGCGGCGCCGGCATCAAACGGTGCGCTTGCTAACAGAGTGGCGCAAACGGGCGTAAAGTTATATGATGATTGACATAAATGTAGGAGGGCAGCATGAAAGTGAGCAGGGAGCAGGCGGCGCTGAACCGCGAGCGCATCGTTGACGTAGCGGCAAGATTGTTCCGCGAAAAGGGCTATGACGGCATCGGCGTGGCCGACCTGATGAAGAACGCGGGCCTCACGCATGGCGGCTTCTATGGCCATTTTGCGTCCAAGGAAGACTTGATGATCGAGGCGTGCCAGCACGCCCTGGAGAAATCGCTGGAAGGCTGGCGGGCGAAGGTTGCCAGCGACCCGCAGCGCGCGCTGCCGGCCATCATCGACAGCTACCTGACCACCCGGCACCGCGACCAGCCCGGCGGCGGCTGTCCGGCGGCGGCCATGGGCGTCGACGTGGCGCGCATGTCGCCCGGCGCGCGCCCCGCGTTTACGCAAGCCACGCGGCAGCAGTTCGCGCTGCTGGAAGGCTTGCTGCCCGACGGCGCGCCCGATGGTGCGCCGGAGCGGCGGCGCCAGCAGGCCATTGCCACGTTTGCCGCCATGGTGGGCGCCATGGTGCTGGCCCGTTCCGTCGATGACGAAGCCCTGTCGGCGGAAATCCTCGATGCCGTGAAGGCGCAATTGCTGCCAGACTGATCGCGTTCCCCCTGTCAGCCGGCCTCGTCGCATGATAGGCTTCGGTTTTCAGATTTTGGGATCATCCATGCTGCTCTGGCTCAGGCAATACCGGCGTCCTCTGTTGGCCGGAGACATCACCGCCGGTATCGTTGTCGCCATGATGATGGTGCCGCAAGGCATGGCTTACGCCTTGGTGGCCGGTTTGCCGCCCGTGGTCGGCATCTACGCCAGCATCCTGCCGCCCGTGCTGTATGCCTTGTTCGGCAGCAGCATGACGCAATCGGTGGGCCCCATGGCCATCGTCTCGCTGATGACGGCCGCGGCCTTGGCGCCGCTGGCCGACCCCGGCTCCTCGCTGTACATCGTGCTGGCCGCCCAGCTGGCCTTCATCAGCGGCCTGGTACTGTTGCTGTGCGGCGTGCTGCGGCTGGGCTTCATGGCCAGCTTTTTGTCGCGCCCCGTGATCAGCGGTTTCAGCAATGGCGCCGCGATCCTGATCATCTGGGGCCAGATCACGCCCCTGCTGGGCGCAACGCTTCCCCACTGGCACGCGCCCAGCCTCGTGCTGGGGCTGTCCTGCCTGCTGTTCCTGTGGCTGGCCAAGCGCTACGCATCGCGCCTGCTGCAGCGCTGCGGGCTGAACAAGGTGGCGGCCGACGTGGGCGCGCGCCTGGCGCCGATGGCGCTGGTGCTGGCCGGCATCGCGCTCGTCGCCTATGGCGGCCTGGCAGCGATGGGCGTGCAGACGACGGGCCACGTGCCCAGCGGCTTGCCCGGACTGAATCTGGCCACCTCGGGCGCCCATTGGCGCACCTTGCTGTCGCCGGCGCTGCTGATCGCCTTCATCATCTTTCTGATGAGCATGTCCGCCGCCCAGACCCTGGCGCAAAAACGCGGTGAAAAGCTGCATACGAACCGGGAACTGCTGGGCCTGGGCGCGGCCAACGTGGCCAGTGCGCTGTCGGGCGGCTTTCCCGTCACGGGCTCGATTTCCCGTTCGGCCGTCAATTTCCAGGCGGGCGCCAACACGCCGTTGGCCAGCATCATCACGGCGGGGCTACTCGCGCTGGCGCTGGTGGCGCCCACGGGCTGGCTGGCCCTGCTGCCGCTGCCCGTGCTGGCTGCCACCATCATCTTTGCCGTCAGCAGCCTGCTGGACTGGGATACCTTGAAATTGTCGTGGCGCTACGACCGCAGCGATGCGCTGGCCCTGCTGGCGACGACGGCCGGCGTGCTGGTGCTGGGCGTGGAAGCGGGCGTGGTGATCGGCGTGCTGCTGTCGATGGGGACGCTGATCTGGCGCGCCAGCCGCCCGCATATCGCGGTGCTGGGGCGTATTCCGAATAGCGAGCACTTCCGCAACGTGGAGCGCTACGAGGCGCAGACCTTGCCCGACGTCTTGCTGCTGCGCATCGATGCGGGCCTGTTCTTTGGCAACGTGGAAGCCGTCACGGAGCGCGTGGAAGACGAGCTGCGCGGCCACCCGACGGCGCGCCACCTGGTGCTGGTGCTGTCGGCCGTCAACCAGATCGACAGCACGGCCTTGCTGGGCTTGATCGAGCTCAACAGCACGCTGGCCAAGCGCGGCATCAGCCTGAACCTGGCCGAAGTAAAGGGCCCCGTGATGGACCGTTTGCGCCAGAGCAGTTTATTGCAAGACCTCAGCGGCAAGCTGTACCTGAGTACGGCGCTGGCGACGAACGATTTGAGCGGGAGCACAACATGACAATGGAATTGAATCTGCATGGCGAGCCGCGTGCGATCGGCAGCGTGCTTGCGCTGGAACAAGCGCTGCAGGAAGCACGCGCCCTGGCCCAGTGCGAGCTGTGGCTGACCGTGGCAACCGATGCGGAGCAGGGCCCGGCCCTGTGGATGCTGCGCAATGGCGGCAACGCCTGGCTGATGTATCTGTCGGGCCAGGATGACTTGAGTTTTCACTCGCTGGGCGACGAGGAGGCAGACGGCGTTTGCAGCTATCTGCTGGCCAATGGCCAGGTGGATGAGTATCCGGAAGCCTGGTGCATTGATGTGGAACACTGCCAGCGTGCCTTTGCCGCATTTTTCAGGACGGGCGGCGCGCGGCCGGCCGCCATCGCTTGGGAGGCGGATTGACATGCCGCACACCATCATCGCCGAGATCGACAGAGACCTGCTGGCCGCGCTCGATGCCAGGGCAGGTTTATTGACGCTGCGCGCCATCCTGCTGCGCTACAAGGCCAGCGGTGTGACGGCGGCGCAAGTGGCCGGCTTGCTGCAGGAATTGCGCGCGTCTGCGCAGGACGGCACGCAGGATGAGGCGCGGGAAGACGTGATACTGGATGCCCTCGACCTGGTGACGGGCTGGTGCGCGCCGCATCTGCGGGTATGGGACGAGGCAGGGGAAAACCGTGCATCCTGAAAAGTTCAAGCACGTGATGGGTCTGCCGTCCGCCGAACGCCATGGCTATTTTGTGCGCAAGGTAGCCGATACGCAAGAAGTGTGGGGCTTGTACCGTGAGGGCTGGGCCACGGCGCAAGCCGACGCCAAGGTGGCTATACCGTTCTGGCCGGAAGCGGCATACGCGCAAGCGTGCGCCGGCGGCGAGTGGGAACATTTCCAGCCGCGCGCCATCGCGCTCGACGATTTTTTGCATAAGTGGCTGCCCGGCATGGCCGGCAACGGCCAGCTGGCGTCCGTTTTTCCCGTGCCGCAAGGCCGCGCCAGCATCGCGGCGCCGGACGATTTACGGAGGGATTTGCAACATGAGGCGGAACAATATGAGTGAAGACAAGGATCGCCTCGACGCCTGGTACGACGGCTCGGCCATCTGCCTGATCGCCGTCGGCGCGCACGGCGACCCGCTGGACCTGGGCGACGACGAAGTGCGCGCCCTGATCGCCAAGCTGCAGCAATGCCTGGCCGAGTCCGAGGCTGGCGCGGTGCCTGACTGAAGGTTCAGGCCGCCGCCAGCGCCTTTTCCATCGCCACGCTGGCCAGGCTGATGCCGCTCGGGTGCGCATACGCTTCCGCGCGCAAGGCAACAAAACCGGCGGCCCGGTAAAACGGTTCCGCATTGAGCGAGGCGGACAGGTGCAAATGGGCAATGCCGCGCTGGCGCGCCAGCTGCTCCAGCGCCGCCAGCAGGCGCTTGCCGATACCGAGTCCCGCGCGCGCCGGGTCGACGAAGACGGCATCGACTTCCTGCTTGTCCGCATCGAGCATGGCATAGCCGGCGATGGCCTCGTCCTGCATGGCCACGATGCCGCCACCGGCAGCCAGCATGGCGCCATACGATGCCGGCACGGGCGAGGCGGTCCAAACAGCAATTTGCTCCGGCGCATAGTGCGTGGCGCAACTGACGCGCACGGCCACCGTGCGCAGGGCCCACAGGGCGTCGATGTCGGCTGGCAGGGCGGGGCGCAGGGTGATGGGCACGGGGGCTTTCCGGGTAAAAGGAGCATGCTAGCGCAATGGCTTGCACGGCGCCAGCATGAGTTTGTCAATTGTCACTGCGCCGGCTTGTCCGGATCGAAGTAATACGAACCCGGCGGCGCACCCGGCACTTTCACGCGGAACTTCAGGCCGGAGAGCAGCTTGTCCCACAAGGCGATGGCCTCTTCGTCCGTCAGCGACGCGGCTTCGGCGGCGCCGACCATGTTGTGGGCGACTTTGGTGTACATCTTGACTTCCAGCACAGATGGATTTGCGATGTCTTTCGGTTTGCCTACCAATGCCCATTCAAAATCATGTACTCCATCAGGGCGCAGGATGAGTGACTCTTCCCCCTTCCAATGCTGAACGTCCCGCTTCCCTTCGCGTAACAAGTTCCGCTTGGGATAAGTCGCCCCCTGTATGTCTTTTGCACTCTGTATGCGGTTGAGCAAAGATAATTCGCTACGCAGTCGCTTCTCAAATTCTTCTGAAGAGTAATCGCCGTATGCATCCTTATTAGAACTCACCGAAAAAGTTATATCAGGGATACTTGGGAAATGAATTCCGACGTTGTCAATCTCTTGCTCTTTATATAAATTTTCTGCCAGGAAGCCATGTTCGAAGCAAACCCCAGGATCTGAAGGAATTTCGTCCGGATCACGCAGCCGTATGTTTTTTGCGAGAAGCAGCTGTCGACGAGCAATTTCTTCTTCTCGTTCCCCGATATCCACATCTACAGCATCTCCAGCAATAAATGTAAAATCTCCTTTTGTAATATAAGTTTTAAAAAATAGAAATTTCATTTCCTTTGCATGAATGCTATTGTAATAGCGCAATTGCCAACTATTTTTAATTGGGCCTTCAAGGTTGTATGTGATTTCTGCGCTCTTATTTCTTTTAAAAATTTCTTCTATGTCTTTTTCTATTTTAAAATGTAAATTATTTATTGTTATTTTTTCCACGTCAATAGTATTGCTTCCAATAATAAGTTTTGATTCGTCTGGAACTTCCAAAGCATAGCGGCCGAAACATAATAATTTAGTTTTTGAAAACATTTTTTCTAATCGCCCATTCAATTTCGTTTTTTTGGTCATAATTTCCTCCTTAATCATAGAATTTTTTGTGCAAGCAATTATGGGGAGAAATATGAAAATTATTAAAATATATTTAATAAAAATTGATTTCATTTTTTATCCCAATTTGCTAATTTTGCGATTTGAATTATGGAGTAAAGCATAGATGCAAGCACGTTTTTGTTCAAGTAACTATTTTGGTGTTCATAGCCGCTACCATCTGCTAATCCATGACGAAAAATATTTCCTGTAATATGGCGGGCAGACCGGATTGCTGGAACTGTTTCATCTCCAAGCTCTTTTGCAGGCTGCAACTTGAGTTTTAGTATGCGTGATCCAGTTTGAACGGTTAGGATTCCTTTTGCATCATCGTTGATTAGTTTCCATTTCTCTGCATGAGGAGGCGTAAATTTCTTAAAAAAATCTGTCAGTCCACCACCCATGCCGTCAGTAACTTTGAAGATTACCTCGCCATAAGACAGGTAGTCTTTTGATTCGCAGTAACTAGCGTATGTTTGTTTGTGGAAGTATTTTTCGATGGACTGTGAAAATGCAAAAGCATCTTTTATTCGCTGGGTTACATTTTTTAGTCCGCCACCTTTTTCATGGGAAATGTTTGCTGGATTCACCCACATTGGATTAATAAGGCGCCACCAATTACTGCTTGGCCGTAGATAAATGCTATCGAGTGCGTTCTGACCTTCTTGCGGCCAGCTCCATAAAATTCGATCTTTGTCGTCCACGACTTTGAGCCAATTCGCGCCGTAGGCAACGCTCGGCATCATTTCCAATGCAGCTGGAGCATTTGCTACCATTGCAGTTGCATGCTCTCCGTCAATTCCCAGAACTTGTGCCGTCTTTTTATTGAATGGGCCAGATTTTTCCAGAAAACCGAAGCGCATACGTTTATAGGCGCTTGCGGCACCTATCGACGGCATGACGTTATGATAGACGCCAAGTACTTTTACTTCCTTGTCGTTAACAAGATTTCCATAACTTGGATGCATTAAGGTGCGTGCAAGCAGACCTCCCATGCTATGTGTGACGAGAATGACCTCTTCGCATTTGAATCCGCAGCCCACATAGCCTTTGACAAGTCCACGTATCCGCTCAGCGATGACGCCGGCGGAGATAGCATTGCTCTGCAAGAAGTTGTAGCCCATGGCGTGAACAGGATACCAGCATGGAGATATTTTTTTTAGATCAGTCTCTGTAATTGCAGTACCGGATGTGGCACCGAAAGCGCTGGGTGCTTGTAGCACTAATTTTGAAATTTCAGGATATGGACCTTGATTTTTCTTGGATTGAATATCTCTTATCTGCCAATGGGGAAGAATATTTTTGTCTCTGACAATGTTATTCATGAAAAATTCCGCAGTCTTTAGCATTTCACCATAAGCCCCAATAAAAAGTATCTCGCTCCAGCCGCGCCAACGTGCAATTTGTGCCGGTGTTTCACGCAAGGCTGGGGGTAAGGAGGTATCTACTATTCCTGGAATGTTGTACTTTGCATTCTCTTTTATTTTTCTTGGACTAATGGCAATCAATGGCGGCACTCCGGCAAAATCATGTGGAATGTTGGTGTGACGAAAATCGGAAAGTCCTGTGATGTTGCCACTTGGTTCAAATCTTCCTTGATTTGTGCTGTAAATATAATATTCGACCTCGGTTTCATTTGGGTCGAGGGCCATCTGTCGATCTCTCGGTGATGCATTTTTATACCATCCACCGATGCCATAACCTTCTACGACACTCCATTTTCCGGCCACGCTCATCATGTCATCTGGCCTCCAGGAGATGTTATCGCTTTTGTCCAGCTCTTTCTGACGTACCTTGCTCATGCGTAAATTACTACCCATCACGCCTGGTAAAAAGATGATAGGAATTATTTTCCCAGGAGGAATGGTTACGTCATGACGAATCGTGTCGTTTATTTCAGTCATATTGACGGTGTACTCAGCCCATCCGCCAACAGTCTGCCGAAACTCGCCTTGGTGATTGCCGTGTTCATTCAGATCCGTATCGTCATTCATGGAAGTTCTCCCTTATAGCGTATTGTGTAGCTATCCATGCCGTCTCCTTTCTGTACTGGGGTGTGTCCGTCACTGCTACTCTTTTCACTGATTCTGTGGCCATCTTCGCGTATTAACTCAAAAGCTATATCGGGAGCGGGTGTGCCATCGACTTGCAGCAGTCGAACGGCCTGATCAAAACGCGCTACTGGCCTCTCATTAAATTCCTGCGACACGCTCTTCGGCGCCAGGGTTTCCAGGTTGCCATTGAAGAGCACGGGCGAGGAGGTGAAGAACTGCACCTTGTCGCTGATTTCCAGCATGTGGTTGGCGCCGTGCAGGCGGATGCCTTTCTTGCCCTTGATGTTGACCCAGTCCGCTTCGCTGATCAGCGACAGCACTTTCCTCGCAATGACTTCGACCTCGTCGCTGTGCGCTTCGATGGACACCTTGCCGCTGGCCGCGATCAGCTTCATGCCGGCCTTGTGCACGAACAGGCTGAAGCTCCTGGCGGTGCTGGCAAACATGCTGTCGCCGCTGGCGAGTGAAATATGCTTGCTGCTGCTGAGCGCCACATGCTCGCTGGCGGCCAGGTGGATGGACTGGGCCGTGCTCAGTTCGATGCCGGCCGGGCTGGCCAGTACCAGATGTGGTTCCGATAATTCCGGGAAATCACCGCCGCTGCCCTTGATGGCGGTGTTTTGCCGCTGGATGGCGTCTGCCACGGCGCCCTGTTGTGCGGTATTGTCCTGCGCGCCTGCGTCGACGGCCATGCCGGCCAGTCCCTCCTGCAGTTGGCGTGCCTGCGCCAGGCGGGACTGTGTTTCGTCGAGCTGTTTGATCGATGCGGCGCCTGCCGATGTCTCTGTGCTGATCAGCATGCCTTTGGCGGCGCGCAGGGCGCCCCAGGCATTGCTGGCCAATTCAAAGCCCGCGCCGCGCGCTTCCTTGCGCCCGGCATTGTCGTCGATGCGGGTGATGTTGCCCAATGACAGCCTGCTGTCCTGGTGCTCGCTGCGCAGCTGTGCCTGGATCGCCCCCTTGGTATCGTCGAGTACCAGGTGGTTGGCGCTGCGGGCGCCCAGTTCGCGGCTGCGCACGCCGGACAGGGCGCGTTGCTGGGGCAATTGCCACGGCGGCGGATTGGCGCTGTTGTAGACGACGCCGATGACGATGGGATGGTCGATATTGCCGTCCTGAAATTGCACGACCACTTCCTGTCCCACGCGGGGCAAGGCGATGTGTCCCATTTGCGCTCCCGCCATCGGCATCATGACCCGTATCCATGGCGAGCTGCGCTCATCGAATTTTCCCAGGCGGTCCCAGTGAAATTGCAGGCGGATGCGTCCCAGGGCATCGGTATGGATTTCTTCCCCGGCCGGCCCGACCACCAGTGCCGTCTGCACGCCGGCAACCACGCACGGCGTGCTGTTGTAGCCACGCCCCGGGCGCCAGCGGATGTCTCGCCGCACGCACATCAGCGTGTTCGCATATTCCGATGGCGCGCTGGGGCCCGCCTGATAATTGTTGCTGGCGATATGCTCGGCTGACAGGATCAGATACTCGCGTTCGGCAATACTGTCCGGGCGTTCCTGGCCAGGCTGATAGCGCTTTTCCTCGGCGCTGAAATGTCCATCGAGCCGGAAGCAAAGGCCGGGCTGCGCGCCACGGTGATTGCCTGCCGCCTCGAAATACTGGCGCAGATGGTCGCTTTCTTCCATGCGGCGCTGTGCCAGGGACTCTCCATCATCAACATTGCTGTAGCCATAGGCGCCCGTATCTTCATACAACTCGTGAGCAAATACGTCGCCCTGGCGGTTCAGGGAGTAGCCGCTGGCAAGGCGTGGCTGCGGATTTTTATAGTCGAAACTGGCCAAGGTCAGCTGCCCGGAGCCGATCCTGCGCACGGCTTGCCATTGTTGCAGGCCATCGTCTTCCAGGGAACCCGACTCGGCGTGGAAACGCATGGCGCCGTCGCCGGCTACCGTGGCGATCATGTCCGCCAGGGTGCTGTTGTCTGCGAGCCACAAGGTATGGCCATCGGCACGGTGTTCGTACCAGTAATGCCAGCCGAGCGCTTCCCAGCGCCGGTGCAGGTGGTTGTAGTCGGTTTCATTGTGCTGGTTGGCGCAAGTGATCTGTGGATCGTCGCCATGGATGCTGGTTTTCCAGTCGCGCTGCCCGTAGTGCGCGAACGTTGTTTCGGTCAGCTGCATGACGCTTTGGCCATGAAAGGAGACGTTGTCCTGGCGCAGCCGGGCAAAGGCCAGCCACGGCTGCAGCACCATCCGGTACCAGGCGAAGCCGCCGTCTGCGCGCAGCAGGCAGAATTCGCCCACATAGCCGTTAAAGTGGCGCAGCGTGCCATCGTCGCGCACCATGGAAATGGTGACCATGCGGCCCATCATGGCCTTGAGCGCGATGTGTGCGTCGTCCGACAGCAGCTCGGCTTCGAAACGGAAGTCGCGCGATACTTCTTCCCTGGCGGTCAGCGAATTGACCAGCAGGATGGCGCCGGCCGGCCCATCGTCATGGGGGAAGTCGATCTTCAGCAGGCGCCGCTCTTGCGCGGCGAGGTCAAAGGCCGATAACGCCGCCTGTATGCTTGCATGCATGGCCTGCCTCCCTTATAGCGATGTGATCAGGCGGGCGCCGCAGGCGGTGGCATCGCCGTCATAGGCGTACGGCTTGCCCATGTGCTTTGCGCCGGCGCCGTCTGGCGTGATGGGAAAGCTGCCCTTGCACTTGGGGCAAAAGGTTGTGTCATCGGCCAGCGCCGCCGTCTTTCCCATCACGGTGCTGCCCGATGATGCGCTGGTGACCTTGCCGCCGTGATCGGTTGCGTCTCCGAGCCGGATGACGCCGCGTCCCGCATGTTTCATGCTTGCCTCGCTTTCCAGTGATGGGCTGCTCAGGTCAGTTGCAGCAGATAACGCACTTCGGCGCCGCGTACCTTGCCTGGTGTTGTCTGCAAGAACGTCGTCCAGCCAAGCCGCCGTCTTTCTGACGGGTTGGAGCTCAGGAGCAGGGGGGTAATGCATGGCGGACTCAATATCAGCCGCACTTCATATTGCAAGTCTGGTACGCCAAACAGCGCCAGCATCTTTGCCAGTGCCGCCGCGCCGGTACTGCGCGGCAGGAAGCGTTGCAGGCCAGCGGGATCCAGCGGGCCGATATGCAGGCAGACGCGCATGTCCTGGCGCCACAGCCGCAGACCAAGCGTTGCGCCGCGCGCCAGAACGAAGTTGACACTGCCCAGCAGGCTGCGCCGGTTTTTTTCCAGATAGTCCCAGCCCCCGACAAATTGTTGCAGGGTGACGGGTACGCCGCAGTATTCGGCCAGCACGGGACCTATCGCCTGAGCTGAAACGGGGCGGCAGCGCAGCAGGCCAGCGTACCAGGCTGCGACGTCCTGCGTCACGGCGCCGGCCTCGCCGTTCGATGGCAGCGCATCGCGCGGTACGCCAGCGAGCGCAGTCAGCAAGGGCAGTTGCGCATCTTTTGCATGGGTCTCGCGTGCGGACTCCAGGCGATATTTTTCCCATGCCTGGCAATACAGCGAGACCATGCGGTGCGAAAAGATATCGAGGAAGGCCGAGACGCCGGCGTCCTTGCTCGACAAACGGCAGGCGGCGATGCGTTCCGAGTGATGCAAGGGTAAGGTGCCGCTGGCGCCCAGAAAACGCATGAAAGTCGGTGTCAGGATCAGTTGTTCATGCTCGTCGAGCGAGAGCTGCTCGATTTCGCTGGCTGGAAAGTTCAAGGACAGGCTGTTCTTGAAGCGCAGCACCTGGCTGAAGGCTTGTGCATGGGACACGTTCTGCTGACGTAGCCAGCACAGCAGAATACGCACCGCCTGCACGAACTGGTAGCGGTAAGGCTCGGCGAGCAAGTGTTGCATTACACCAGATTCTGCAATCCGCTTCTTGGTTTGCATCGGATCAGCTCCTCTCCGCTTTGCAGTGACAGCACCACCAGTTCGATGAAACTGTTGATTTGCACATACAGCCCGAGAAAATGGTCGATCACCTGCACAAACAGGTGCATGCCGCTGCCGATAAAGGCTTCCTCGTCCAGCGTGATACGCACTTCCACGCCATGCGCCAGCGAGGTGCCGCGCCGGTGCCGCAGCCATGTCGTGGTCGGCGAGTGCGCCAGCGCGACGATGCCGCCTATCTGGCGTTGCGAACTTGCCGATTGGGACAGGTCGTACAGCGTCAGCATTTCGCGCAGCGCCGGCAGTCCCTCCTGGACCAGTGCGTGATGATTCAGCGCCAGATGCGAAATCAGGCGCCAGTGCAGACCTGCGCCTGGCGAAAAGCGTCGCGGCTGGCTGGGGCGTCGCAGCATGTGCAGCGCGGGTCCGCCAGCGCACGGTTGCAAGTCTCCTTGCGGCTGGCCGTATTTGAGTGCAAGGGGAAGATCGCGGTTGCTGCATGTCAGCGACAGCGACAAGCTGGCCTTTTCATGGATCAGGGGATTGAAGTCGCTGTCGATCAGCGTGATTTTCTTTTCATGACCCGGGCTTTTGATGGCCAACGCCGTATCGTGGCGCATGATCCAGTAATGGCCTTGTTGCGCCGTACCCTCGCCATGCCGCAGGCTGTACAGCGGGCGGAATTCGCTCAGCGTGCTTTCGCCGCCGCGTTGGCGCAGCAAACGCACGGAGTCGATGGAGACGACTTCGTAGCCATGCGCATGGGTGGCATGGGCCAGCACGGGATAGTCGGTTTTCTGCCGGGTGACGGAGATCGGCACGCCCTCCTGGCGGAAGAGATTGACCGCCGGACTGCAGCCCAGCTTCAAGTTTTCGCTGGAAATGCTGGACAACATGCGCGCCGTCGCGGAATCGGGTCGCAAACCGGCCATGCACAGATGCAGGGTGAAGCGCTGGCAAGCAAGCGGCAAGGCGGCACTCAGCGCCGCGATATCGATGTCAAAGAAATTGAATTTTTCCGGATACGCAAAATACTCGCTCAGGATGCGGTATGCCGGCTGCGAACGGGCGCCAAAAGGTATCAAGGCATCCGCGTCGGCGAAGCCGACGGGGGCCAAAGGGACGGCGGGCAAGGCCGTCCATTGCGCCGCGTCGGTCGACACAAAAGCACAGACGGTATGCATGAACAAGGCATCGCGCAATGCGGCGGAAAAAGAAGCCTCGCCATCGATGAAAACGCGCAGCGACGCGGGCGCCGCATCGAGATGCCGGATGCCGATGTTCAGCGAGGAGCTGGCCGATGCTGGCAGGCGTACGCCCGGTGGCGCCTTGATCATCGCATCGAAAACGGCGCTGTCCAGTACCGATGCTCCGGCCGTCATATCGTAGGCCGTCTTGAAGCGGCAGCGCACGCCGCGCACGGGCGCTGTATCCATTTCACTGCCGGCAGGCAGCTGCAAAGCACCCGCTCCCGCCGCCGGGGCGCACTGGCGCACGATGCTGCAGGATGGAAAAGGACGCAGGTAATGCGGGAACAGGGCTTCGAACAAGGCTTCGGTAAATTGCGGATAGTCGTCATCGAGCCGTTTTGAGATGCGTGCCGCCAGCATGGCCACCGATTCGATCAAATGTTCCACGTGCGGATCTTCGCAAGATTCGCCGGACATATGCAATTTGCCGGCGATTCTCGGATAGCGCTCGGCAAACTCACGGCAATGTCGCCGCAGCATCACCAGCTCGCGTTCGAAATACGGCAGCAAGTCTTCCATCTTTCTTTTCCTGTGTCTTCGCGGCGGAATGGCCAGTATCCGAGCGTTTGCTCCAAGGAAAATTGCGTTTGCGCAAATAATTGAACAGGGTTACTGCGCAACATCAAGGACTTCCACGCTGGCAACATCAGACTGGCAAAGCAGAAAGATTCCAACGGTCAACACGGAGAACGCAATGACATTGCCATCCAAATTACTTTGGTCCGAAGGCCTGGCCATCGGTCCCCAGCAATTCCAGCAGCTGGACCGCTACCATGAAGCGCGCCTGCAACGTCTGGCCTCGCTCATTAATCCACATTTATGGGGCGTGCACGGCGTCAGCTGGAATGCGGATGCGCTGGCCAACAATAGCCTGCGGGCAGATGCCATGTCGCTCGTCTTTCAGGATGGAGAGCTGTTTGAAGCGCCGCTGGGCGATGTATTGCCCAGTGCGGTTGACCTGTCCAAACTCCCTTCCAGCGAACATAGTTTTACTTTTTATGCCGCGCTGCCCGCGCTGCAGGCACATGGCGGCAATGTGAGCTCTGCCGGTGCGCGCTATGTCCAGGCGGATATCGAAACACCGGATCTGTACAGCGAGGCGGTCAGCATAGACGTGGCTTACCTGAAGAAACGCGTGTATCTGCTGTCCCAACTGGACCCTCTGAATGATTACCTTGCCATCCCGGTGATCCGTTTGTACCGCGCTGGCAATGGCGGCTTTGACATCGATGCCTCCTTCATCCCACCTGGCCTGACCATCAGTGCCGAGTCCTCGCTGCAGAAAATGCTCGATTCGCTGATCGATCGCATGGGGGCGAAAATTGAGGCGCTGTACAGCCGCCACCGTCAGCCTGGTAACAATACGGTGGAATTTCATGGCGGGGATGTTGCCTCGTTCTGGATGCTCCATACCTTGAGCATGGCCAGCGCCACGCTCAGTCATTGCGCCAGTTACCGGCGCCACCATCCCGTGTATTTGTTTGAAAAATTGATGGCGTTGGCCGGTGGCTTGATGACGTTTTCGAAGAAATACACACTGAGCGACTTGCCCGCTTATTGTCACGATGACGCGGCTGCCGGCTTCGGCAAGCTCGATGGCATCATTCGTGACCTGATCGATACTGTGCTCCTGTCGCGCTATTTCCCGATCGCGCTATCGAACGACGCGCAACAGAACACCCACTATTACGGCTTGCTCGATGCCAAGCGGATTGACCGTCAGACCGAACTCTGTCTTGCGGTAAACGCCGATATGCCGGCGCTGGAACTGGTCGCCACGGTGCCGTTGCAGTTCAAGATTTCATCTCCGGACAATATCGAACTGCTACTAGGCAGGGCGCTGCCGGGTGCCGAGTTGCGCCATATGGCCCAGGTTCCCGCCGAGGTGCCAGTACGGCCCAATACGTATTACTTTTCGATCGATAACAAGGGCAGTATCTATGACAGCATGATCAAGGCCCAGGCGATTGCGATTTATGTGCCGTCTGGCATAAAAGGGCTGAAGCTGGAATTGTTCGGTATCAGTAGCACCGCCGTGTAACGATGCTTGGCCTGACGCGCCGGGGTATTGTCAAAAGATTGCCCTAAGGAATAGACTTGCCCCGGCAGTTGACGTTATCATGTTTTTGTAAGTGTCGGTGGCTGAATGGCCGGCGCATAGTTGAAACATGGTGACAGGCGAGGGTGAGCATGGGCATGGCGAATGATGCGTGATGTGCCTGGCGGCGGGACGAGCAGGGCAGCGGTGTACCGCTGCGGCCGCGCATTGCTGCTGGCATTCTGTGTCGCCGCGGCCCCGGCCGCCGTGCCGGCAGCGGCGCCAGCCGCTGCGCCGCCGCACCAGGGCCAGCGCGTGCTGGTCCTCAACGCCTACGATTACGGCCGCGCCGGCGTGGAATCGTACACGCGCACCTACGTGGCCGCCATGGCCGCCGCGGGCCTGGCCAGCGAAGACATCATGGTCGAGCACCTGAACCTCAATACCCAGGGCGACCCGGCGCTGCGCAACGAGATGCGTGATTTGTTGCTTTTAAGATACACCCAGATGATGGGGCGCAAGGCCGACCTGATCATCGCCATGCAGCAGCCGGCGCTCGATTTTTTGTTGTCCGACCTGGCGCCGCTGGCGCGCGGCGTGCCCGTGCTGGCGATTAACACCTCGGGCAAGGCCTTGCCGGCCGGCAGTCCGCTGGCCATCTGGCAGCAAAAGGCGAACGTCGATTTTCCCGGCACCCTGGCGCAAGCGATGGCGCTGTTCCCGGAGACCAAAACCATCGTCATGGCCGTTGGCGTCAGCGAGGCCGACCAGGCATTGAAGCGCAGCCTGCAGCAGGCGGCGCAGGCGTGGCAGGGCAGGGTTTACGTCGAGTATCTCGACGGCCTGACCCTGGCGCAGATGCGCGTGAAGGTGGCGCACCTGCCCGCTGATACGTTGCTGGTGGCCGGCAATGTCAACCGCGACGTGGCCGGCGCCATCGCCACACCCGTGCAGTTTGCCGGCGAACTGGCGCGGCTGGCGAACGTGCCCGCCTTCGGCATGTACAACACGAACGTGGGCAAGGGCATCCTGGGCGGCTCCCTCCTGCACATCGAAGGGGCCGCGCAGCAGGTGGCGCAGATGTCGCTGGCCGTGTTGGCCGGCAAGGCGCCAGCCGCGCCGGGCGCCTTGCTGCCGCCGGTCCGCCCCGTGCCCATGTACGACTGGGAGCAGCTGCAGCGGTGGGATGCCGACATCAGCCAGCTGCCGCCGGACACGCTGTTCTTCAACCGCCCGCCGCAGCTGTGGCACGAACACCGCGCCGCCGTGCTGCTGGCGGCCGGCGTCTTCATCGTGATGGCCGGCTTGCTGAGCGCCCTGCTGCTGCAGCGGCGGCGTTTGCGCCGCGCAGAGAGCGAGGCGCGCGAAAGCGAACAGCGCTTCCGCATCCTCGTCGAGCATGCGCCTGAAGCGATCGTCGTGTATGACCTGGACCAGGACCGCTTCATCGACGCCAACAGCAGCGCGCAGCGCATGCTGGGCATGTCGCGCGAAGCGCTGCTGGCGCGCGGGCCGTTCGACCTGTACAGCACGGAGCAGCCCGACGGCATGCCTTTGGGCCTGATGATGGAAGAGCATCTGCGCCGCGCCATGCTGGGTGAACCCATCCTGGTCGAGCGCCATGTGCGGCGCGCCGACGGCAGCGTCTTCCCCTGCGAAGTGCGGCTGGTGCGCTTGCCGATGGAGGGGCGGCGCCTGGTGCGCAGCGGCATCGTCGACATTTCCGAGCGCAAGCAAAGCGAGCAGGAGCTGCTCGGCTACCGCGACCACCTGGAGGAACTGGTGCAGCAGCGCACGGCCGCCCTGTCGGTGGCCGTCACCGAGGCCGAATCGGCGAACCGCGCGAAAAGCGTTTTTCTCGCCAACATGAGCCACGAATTGCGCACGCCCTTGAATTCCGTGATCGGCTTTTCGCAGATGATGGCTGATTCGAGCAGCATGTTCGAGGAAGAAAAACACAACCTGGCCATCATCAACCGCGCCGGCCACCATTTGCTGACCTTGATCAACGATATCCTGGAATTGTCGAAAATCGAGGCGGGCCGCATGCAGTTGCAGGCGGGGCCCGTGGACTTGAACGGCTTGCTCGACGAGGTGCTCGAGATGGTGCGCATGCGCTCGGGCGACCAGGGCATCGCGCTGCGGCTCGAGCGCGACGGCGTGCCCCCGCTGGTGCGCCTCGACGGCGCCAAGCTGCGCCAGGTGCTGCTCAATTTGCTGTCGAACGCGCTCAAGTTCATCGAGCAGGGCAGCGTGACCCTGTCGCTGAGCTGCCAGGCGGACGGCGACGGGCAAATGGCGCTGGCGTTTGCCGTGCGCGATACGGGCAGCGGCATCGCGGAAGAGGACCTGGAACGCATCTTTGAACCGTTCGTGCAGGCCGACAGCGCCGTGGCGCAGGCGGGCACGGGACTGGGGCTGACCATTTCGCGCGAATTCGTGCGCCTGATGGGCGGCGAGCTGCGCGTCGAATCGACCTTGGGCGCCGGTTCCCGCTTCAGTTTCGAGCTGCACGCGCCCGCGCTGCGGCAGCCGGCCTTCGCGGCGCAGGCGCCGGGCCGCGTGGCGCGCCTGCCGCCGTCCCAGCGCGGGCGCATGGTGCTGCTGGTCGACGATGACGACAACTGCCGCAAGCTGCTGGCCGGCTTGCTGGCGCCGCTGGGCTTTCAGCTCCAGGAAGCGGCGGGCGGCGTGCAGGCGCAAGCGATGCTGGCGGCGCAGCGCTACGACATCGTGCTCAGCGACTGGCGCATGCCGGACATGGACGGTTTGGCGCTGACGCGCTGGCTGCGCGCGCAGCCAGCGCTGGTGCAGCCGCGCCTGGTGATCATGACCGCCTCAGCCTTCGAGGAAGAAAAGCAGGAGGCGCTGGCGGCCGGCGCCGACGGCTTCCTGCGCAAACCGATCGAACAGGAACACCTGTTCGCCATGCTGGAGCAGCAACTGGGCCTGCGCTTCCAGCGCACTGCCGCCCAAGCGCCGCGCGTGCCGGCCGCCGCCTTCGACCTGCAAAAGGCGCTGGGCCAGCTGAGCGCCGCCCAGCGGCAGGCGCTGCTCGAATCCGTGCAAGCCCTCGATTTGCGGCGCAGCGCCATCGTGCTGGCCGGCGTGGCGACCAGCCTGCCGCAGCTGACCGCGCACATCGCCGCCATGCTGGAGCAGCACCAGTACCAGCCGCTGTGCGCCCTGCTGGCGCAGCCAAGCAGCGAGCCGCAGGGCGAAGGTGCATGACGCCATACGCCCCCAAAGATGCGCGCCTGGGCGGCGTCTCCATCGTGCTGGCCGTCAGCGTGGCGCTGACCTTTGTCGTCACCGCGCTGCTGCTGGTGTTTGCCGTGCTGTTTTACCAGTCCGAACGCGAGCAGCGCTGGCAGCAGCTGCAGGGCAGCCTGTCCGTGAGCGCGGACCAGCTGGCCGTGGCCATCGAACTGCCATTGTGGAATCTCGATGAAAAGCAGATGCAGGCCATCATGCGCAGCATGCTGGGCAAGCGCGACCTGGTGGCCAGTTCCCTCACGCCGGGCATCGGCAAGGAAGCGCTGGTCCTGCGCCGCACTGCGTCCGGCGCCATCGGCAGCTTTTCTTCGCTGTCCGCGGAACCGGGCTGGCTGGTGCAGCGGCGCCCCGTGACGATGGGCGGACAGGTCATCGGCAGCGTGGCCGTGTATGCGACGCCGGCCCTGCTGCACGCGCAGCTGCGCCAGCGCGCGCTGGGCATCGGCGCCATGATCGTGGCGCTCGACGTGATCCTCGTGGCCAGCATCTGGCTGCTCATGTGGTGTCTGATGCTCAAGCCCCTGAAGGCAATCGGCCAGTATGCGGCCGGCATCCAGGCGGGGCAGGGCGAAGCGCCCGGCACGCCGCCGAAAGCGTGGTTCCTGGGCGAGCTGCGCACCTTGTACCGTTCCATCCGCGACATGGTGGCGCTGCTCGACAGCCGCTACCGCGCCCTGCAGCGCAGCGAGGAGCGCGTGCAGATGGCCACCGGCGCGGCCAGCATCGGCATCTGGGACTGGAACGTCAGCAGCGATGCCTTGCAGTGGGATGAACAGATGTATGCGCAGTTCAAGGCCGACGCGGAAAGCGGCATGGCGCCGGCGGCGATCTGGCGCAGGGCGCTGGTGCCGGACGACGTGCCCGCCGCCAAGGAGGCCCTGCGCGCCGCGCTGGGTGCCGGCCAGGCGTTCACGCATGAGTACCGCATCCTGTGGCCCGACGGCGCCATCCGCTACATCAAGGCCGATGCCGTGATCTTCCGTGACGGCCAGGGCCGCCCCATGCGCCTGGTGGGCTCGAACTACGACATCACGGCGCACCGCGAGGCGGAACTGGAACTGCTGCGCCACCGCCATCACCTGGAAGAACTGGTGGCCGAGCGCACGAGCGCCCTGTCGGTGGCCGTCAGCCAGGCGCAGGCGGCGAACCGCGCCAAGAGCACCTTCCTGGCGAACATGAGCCATGAACTGCGCACGCCCTTGAATTCCGTGATCGGCTTTTCGCGCCTGATGGCCGCCTCGCCGAACATGCAGGACGATGAGAAGCGCAACCTGGCCATCATCCACCGCTCGGGCAACCATTTGCTCACCCTGATCAATGAAATTCTCGAACTGTCGAAGGGCGAGGCGGGGCGCCTGCAGGCACAGACGGCCGTGGTGGCGCTGGCGCCGCTGCTGCAGGAAGTGATGGACATGCTGGGCATGCGCGCCGAGCAGCAGGGGCTGGCCCTGCGCCTCGATTGCGCGGACCTGCCGGCGGCCGTGCTGCTCGATGCGACACGCTTGCGCCAGGTGCTGCTGAACCTGATGTCGAACGCCGTCAAGTTCGCCGGCGGCGGCGAAGTCACCCTGCGCGTGCGCGGCGAGCGGCGCGCTGGCGACCAATGGGGGCTGTCGTTCGCCGTCAGCGACACGGGCATCGGCATCGCCCCGGAGGACCAGCAGCGCATCTTCGAGCCCTTCGTGCAGGCCGACAGCGCGGGACCGAAGGATGGCACGGGGCTGGGCCTGGCCATCTCGCGCGAATTCGTGCAGCTGATGAACGGCGAACTGACGGTGGAGTCGACGCCGGGGCAGGGCGCCACCTTCCGCTTCAGCATCCCCGCGCAGGCGGCCGAAGCGCCCGTGCCGGCGCCTGTGCCGCTGCCCGTGGCGCCGGCGCCCGAGGCGTTGCCTGCACTGCGGGCACAAGACTTGCTGCTGCTGACGGGGGAAGAACGCGCCGCCTTGCTGGTGGCGCTGCGCGAATTGAACCTGGCCAGGGTGGCCCTGCTGCTGGCGGCCTTGCCAGCGGTGGCGGCGCCGTTGCTGGCGCCGCTGCAGGCCATGCTCGACCAGCATCAGTACCGCCAGCTGTGCGGCTTGCTGGAGAATGAGGGGGCGCTGGCGCACACGTAAAAGTGTGGGCTGACAACATCGGTTTCGCTGAAAAGACGGACTAAGTAGGGCCGATGGATGGTGCTAAATTGCAATAAAGATTATGATGATAGTACGTAGTTCATCGCAAAGAAAATGTCTTGTCCAGCGTGGCAACGGACCGCCGCGCCTCATCCAAAGCTGAGAGAACTGCTACATGCACCGCGATTTTTCGGAAGTGAATTCGAAGGGCGAAGTACTGATCGTTGAAGATACGCCGGCTTCGCTGAAGCTGTTGAGCGATTTGCTGGGCGGCGCCGGCTACGCGGTGCGCCAGGCGCCGAACGGCGAACTGGCCCTGTGGACGGCCCAGGCGCGCCCGCCGGAGCTGATCCTGCTCGACGTGCGCATGCCCGGCCTCGACGGCTTTGAAGTGTGCCGCCGCCTGAAGGAGATACCGTCCCTGCAGCAGGTGCCGGTGATCTTCCTGTCGGCCCAGTACGATACGGACGACAAGGTGCGCGGCTTTGCGCTGGGCGCCGTCGATTTCATCGCCAAGCCCTTCCAGGCCGAGGAAATCCTCGCCCGCACCGATGCCCATGTGCGTCTGGCGCGGGCGCAGCTGCAGTTGGCGCAGGAGCGCGCCAACCTGGAACGCCGGGTGGCCGAACGCACGGCCGAACTGGAACAGGTGGCCAGCACGCTGGCGCGCGAAGTGCAGATCCGCCGCGCCAATGAAGAATTGCTGCGCCTGTCGGGCCAGGTCTTCGAAGCGACCCAGGACGCCATCCTGATCACCGATCCGGCCGGCATCATCGTCACGGCCAATCCCGCCTTTACCCGCATCACCGGCTACGCAGCGCAGGAAGTGGTGGGCACGGACATCATGCGCCTGCATGCCGAATACACGGGCGAAGCGGTGCTGCTGGCCCTGCGCCAGGGCTTGCGCAGCAGCGGCTGCTGGTCGGGCGAGGTGCAGACGCGGCGCAAGAGCGGCGACACCTATCCCTGCCTGCTCAGCGTCTCCACCGTGCACGGGCCCGATGGCGCCGTCGTCAACTATGTGGGCGTCTTCCTCGACATCAGCGAGCGCAAGGCCGAGCAGCATCTGATCGATTTCCTCTCCTACCACGACGCGCTGACGGGTTTGCCGAACCGCGTGCTGCTGCGCGAGCGCTTCGAACAGGCGCGCGCGAACGCCGTGCGCGACAGCCAGCAGGTGGTGCTGATGTGCCTGGACCTGGACCGCTTCAAGAACATCAACGATTCGCACGGCCAGGCCGTCGGCGACAAGGCGCTGCAAGTGGTGGCGCGCTTCCTGTCCGGCTGCGTGCGCGAGGGCGACACTGTGGTGCGCCAGGGCGGCGACGAATTCCAGATCCTGCTGCAGGACGATGCCCTGCTGGGACGTACCCTGGGGCTGGCGCAAACCATCCTGGCCGGCTTGCGCGAAGAATTGAGTGTTGACGGCGAGCGCCTGGCGCTGACCACCAGCATCGGCATCGCCATGTGCCCGGCAGACGGCGACAGCCTCGACGACGTGCTGCGCCACGCCGACACGGCCCTCGTGCGCGCCAAGGAAATGGGGCGCGACCATTACGCCTTCTTCACGGAGCGCATGGGCAGCGATATCCGCGCCCGCCTGGCCATGCAGCAGCAGTTGCGCGGCGCCATCGGCCGCGACGAATTCGAAGTGCATTACCAGCCGCAGATGTGCTTGCGCACGGGCGCCATGCTGGGTGCGGAAGCGTTATTGCGGTGGAATAACCCTGTGCTGGGCAAGGTGCCGCCCGGCCTGTTCATTGCGCTGGCCGAGGAATATGGCTTGATCACGGCTATCGGAGAATGGGTGCTTGAAAGCGTGTGCGCGCAGATCCGCGTGTGGCACGATGCGGGCCTGGGCAGCATCAAGGTGGCCGTCAACCTGTCCGGCAAGCAGTTCGCGCAGGACCGCACGGTGCCCTTCGTCGAGGCGGCCCTGCGCAAGTACGGCATCGCGCCCGCCTGCCTGGGCATCGAGATCACGGAAAGCACGGTGATGGGCGACCCGGACAAGGCCGTGGCGGCCCTCACGCGCCTGAAGGACATCGGCGTGGGCATTTCGCTCGACGACTTCGGCACCGGCTATTCCAGCCTCGGTTACCTGAAGCGCTTTCCCATCGACGTGCTGAAGATCGACAAATCCTTCGTCGACGACGTCACCACCAGCAGCAGCGACGCGGCCATCGCCCGTTCCGTCATCTCGCTGGCGCACAACCTCGACATGCGCGTCATCGCCGAAGGCGTGGAAACGCGCGAGCAGGTCGCCTTCCTGACGGAACACGGCTGCGATGAAATGCAGGGCTATTATTTCAGCCGCCCCCTGGGCGCGGCACTGTTTACGGCCTTGCTGCGCGAACGGCGCACCCTGGCCATGGCCGAGGCATAAGCGCCGCGGTGCGGTCGCTGCACCATGCCGGTGCATTCGCTGCAACGCGGTGCACGATTCTCACGTTTCCTTCACCTGATGCTGGCACATATCCTGCTTAGGTAATCGCTTATTTACGCGATTGCCCGCATGCCAGACAGCAGCCACCCAGTCATGCCTCCACCAGCCAGCGCACACGGCGCCTGGCAGGCGCACCTGCGCCTGGGCTTCGCGCTGCACGATGGCGTCAGCCGCCTTGTCGAGCGCACGCACAGGGGCCCCCTGCGCGTGCAAAAGCCCCTGTATCCGGAAGGCGGTGCCGTCTGCCACGCCATCATCATCCATCCGCCCGGCGGCGTGGTGGGCGGCGACCAGCTGGCCGTCGACGCCACGGCGGGCGAGGGCGCACACGCTTTGCTCACGTCGCCGGGCGCCGCCAAATGGTACCGCGCCAACGGCCATGTCTCGGGCCAGCACATCGTGCTGCGCGCGGGCAGCGGCGCCGCCATCGAGTGGCTGCCGCAGGAAAGCATTTTCTTCGACCAGGCCTGCGTGCGCCTGCGACATGAGGTGGACCTGGCGGCGGACGCCGGCTACATCGGCTGCGACATCGTTTGCCTGGGCCGCAGCGCCGCAGGCGAAATTTTTAATACGGGCAGCATCAGCCAGCAGGTGCAGATCCGCCGCGGCGGCAAGCTGCTGTGGTGGGAGCAGGGCGTGCTGGCTGCCGGCGGCGCCCTGATGGCCAGCCCGCTGGGATTGGGCGGACACACGGTATGCGCCACCCTGATCGCCGTCGGCCGGCCTGTTTCTTCCGCCGTACTGGCGGCCGTGCGCGACATCGCCGTGCCGGCCGGCGCCGCGTTTGGCGCCACGCACATGAAATCGCTGGTGGTGGTGCGCCTGCTGTGCGGCGACAGCGAGGCGGCGCGCCGCGTCATGCTGGCCGCCTGGCAGCTGCTGCGCCCCGCCATGCTGGGACGCGACGCCGTCGTGCCCCGCATCTGGAACACTTAGCATCTGGAACACTTAATCAGGAAAGAAGCGCAAGGAAAACCATGGACCTGACTCCCCGCGAAAAAGACAAGCTGCTCATTTTTACGGCCGCGCTGCTGGCCGAACGGCGCCTGGCGCGCGGCTTGAAATTGAATTACCCGGAAGCGGTGGCCCTGATTAGCGCCGCCATCATGGAAGGCGCGCGCGACGGCAAGTCGGTGGCGCAGCTGATGTCGGACGGCACCAAGATACTCTCGCGCGCCGACGTCATGGACGGCATCGCCGAGATGATCCCCGACATCCAGGTGGAAGCGACCTTCCCCGACGGTAGCAAGCTGGTGACCGTGCACCACCCGATACCGTAACCCTACAAGCGACATTGACAGGAGCCCCTCATGACCCCAGGCGAATACCAATTGGAAGAAGGCGAAATCAGCTTGAACGCGGGGCGCGCCACGGCCACCGTGGTGGTGGCCAACCGGGGCGACCGGCCCATCCAGGTCGGCTCGCACTTTCACTTTTTTGAAGTCAATCCGGCGCTGGCCTTCGAGCGCTGGCGTGCCTACGGCATGCGCCTCAATATCACGGCCGGCACGGCCGTGCGCTTCGAACCGGGCCAGCAGCGCACGGTGGAACTGGTGGCGCTGGCGGGCGAACGCAAGGTTTACGGCTTCAACGGCGAAGTGATGGGCGAACTGCAAGACACACCACCGGGAAAGGATTGAGATGGCCAGCATTCCCCGCAGCGCGTATGCCGAGATGTTCGGCCCCACCAAGGGCGACCGCATCCGCCTGGCCGACACGGAACTGTTCATCGAGATCGAGCATGACTACGCGATCTACGGCGAAGAAGTGAAATTCGGCGGCGGCAAGGTGATCCGCGACGGCATGGGCCAGTCGCAGCGCTGCGCGGCCGAAGTGATGGACACCGTCATCACGAATGCCGTCATCCTCGACCACTGGGGCATCGTGAAGGCCGACATCGGCCTGAAAAACGGTCTGATTTTCGGCATCGGCAAGGCGGGCAATCCCGATATCCAGCCCGGCGTGACCCTGGCCATCGGCGGCGCCACCGAGATCATCGCCGGCGAAGGCATGATCGTCACGGCCGGCGGCGTCGACACGCACATCCACTTCATCTGCCCGCAGCAGATCGAGGAAGCGCTGATGAGCGGCGTGACCACCATGCTGGGCGGCGGCACGGGGCCGGCCGTGGGCACGGCCGCCACCACCTGCACGCCGGGACCGTGGCACTTGCACGCCATGCTGGCGGCCGCCGACGCCTTCCCGATGAACCTGGGCTTCATGGGAAAAGGTAACGTCAGCTTGCCGCTGCCCCTGGAAGAACAGGTGCGCGCGGGCGCCATCGGCCTGAAACTGCATGAAGACTGGGGCAGCACGCCGGCCGCCATCGACAATTGCCTGTCCGTCGCGGACCGCATGGATATCCAGGTGGCGCTGCACAGCGACACCCTCAACGAGGGCGGCTTCCTCGAACATACGCTGGCCGCCTTCAAGGACCGCACCATCCACACCTTCCACACGGAAGGGGCGGGCGGCGGCCATGCGCCCGACATCATTGCCGCCGTGGGCCAGTCCAACGTACTGCCCTCGTCGACCAACCCCACGCGCCCGTTCACCGTCAACACGCTCGACGAGCACCTGGACATGCTGATGGTTTGCCACCACCTGGACCCGGCGATTGCCGAAGACGTGGCCTTTGCCGAGTCGCGCATCCGCCGCGAAACCATCGCCGCCGAAGACATTCTGCACGATATCGGCGCCATTTCCATGATGTCGTCCGATTCGCAAGCCATGGGCCGCGTGGGCGAGGTGATCATGCGCACCTGGCAGACGGCGCACAAGATGAAGGTGCAGCGGGGCGCCCTGGCGCCGGACACGGCGCGCAGCGACAATTTCCGCGCCAAGCGCTACATCGCCAAGTACACGATCAACCCGGCCATCACGCACGGGATTTCGCACGTGGTGGGCTCCATCGAGGCGGGCAAGATCGCCGATATCGTGCTGTGGAAGCCCGCCTTCTTCGGCGTCAAGCCGTCGATGATTCTAAAAGGCGGCATGATCGCGGCCGCGCAGATGGGCGACCCGAACGCGTCCATCCCCACGCCGCAGCCCGTGCATTACCGCATGATGTTCGGCGCCTTCGGCGGCGGCCTGAAAAAATCGTTCACCTTTGTCTCGCAGGCGGCCTACGACCTCGATATCGGGCATCAGCTCAAACTCAACAAATCCGTCATCGCCGTGAAGAATATGCGCGGCTTGCGCAAGCACGACATGATCCACAACGGCGCCACGCCGCACATGGAAGTGGACCCGGAAACCTATGCCGTGCGCGCCGACGGCCAGCTGCTCGTGTGCGAGGCGGCGACCGTGCTGCCCATGGCGCAGCGCTATTTTCTATTTTAAGCAGGAGACATCATGCTGACTTTGCATACCAAACTGGCGGCTGACGATCCTCGCGCCGCCGTTGCCCAACTCGTGCTGCCCTACGACCAGCGCGAAAAATGCCGGCTGCGCGCCGTGCTGTCGAATGGCGAGGACGTGGCCGTGTTCACCGTGCGCGGCACGGTGCTGCGCGACGGCGAACGCATGACGGGGCCGGGCGGGCAGGTGGTGCAGATCGTCGCCGCGCGCGAACCAACCTATCTGGTGCGCTGCGCGGATGCGCACACCCTGCTGCGCTGCGCTTTCCACCTGGGGAACCGCCACACGCAGGCGCAGGTGGGCGACGGCTTTTTGCGCATCCGCAAGGACGTGGTGCTCAAGGAGATGCTGGAAGGCTTGCAGGCGACCGTGACGGAAGAGAGCGCGCCGTTCGAGCCGGAAGCGGGCGCGTATGGCGGCGGCCATGGCCACCACGATGGCCACGGCCAGCACTTGCTGGCGCCCGTGCCGCTGCGGCAGAAAATCCACCGTCCCGGCGACACTGCGTGATGCAGGCATCGGCCCTGCTGCATCTGCTGCAGTTCGCCAGCCCGGCCTTGCCGATCGGCGCCTACAGCTATTCGCAGGGGCTGGAAGCGGCGCTCGAGTCAAGCCTGGTGCACGACGCGGCCACGGCGCGCGCATGGATCGCGCAACACCTGGCGCAGGTGGTGGCGCGCTGGGAGGCGCCCCTGTGCTGGCGCTTGATGCAGGCGTTTGCAGCGCAGGATCTGCGCGCCGTACAGCGCTGGAGTGAGCGTTTCATCGCTTCGCGCGACACGGCGGAATTTCGCGCCGAAACCATCCAGATGGGCTATTCCTTGACCAAGCTGCTGGCCGAGCTGGGCGTGGCCGATGGCGTCCTGATCGACATGCTGCAGGGCGAGCCGGAAGTGGCTTTACCCACCGCGTATGCCTGCGCTGTGGCGGCGCTGGCCATTCCGCGCGAGGAAGCGCTGCTGGCCATGCTGTTCGCCTGGGCGGAAAACCAGGTGCTCGTTTGCGTGAAATCCGTGCCGCTGGGGCAGGTGGCGGGCCAGCGTTTGTTGCTGTCGCTGCGGCCGGACTTGGAAGCGGCGGCCCTCACGGCGCAAACCTTGGCAGACGACGAGATGGGCAACTGGGCGCCGGGCCTGTCGCTGCTGTCGATGCGGCACGAAGTGCAGTACAGCCGCTTGTACCGTTCCTGAACTATTCAATGAGAGAGCAAACATGACATCGATTACCTCCAATCCCTTGCGCGTGGGCATAGGCGGGCCCGTCGGCTCGGGCAAGACGGCCCTGTGCGAAATGCTGTGCAAGGGCATGCGCGAGCGCTACGACATGGCCGTCATCACGAACGATATCTACACCAAGGAAGACATGGAAATCCTGCTGCGTGCCGATGCCTTGCCGGCCGAGCGGCTGATGGGCGTGGAAACGGGCGGCTGCCCGCACACGGCCATCCGCGAGGATGCATCGATCAACCTGGAAGCGATCGCGCGCATGCAGGCGGACTTTCCCGATCTCGACCTGATCCTCGTCGAATCGGGCGGGGACAATCTGGCCGCCACCTTCAGCCCGGAACTGTCGGACCTGACGATCTACGTGATCGACGTGGCCGGCGGCGAAAAAATCCCGCGCAAGGGCGGGCCCGGCATCACGCGCTCCGATTTGCTCATTATCAACAAGACGGACCTGGCGCCGTACGTGGGCGCGAACCTGGACATCATGGCGCAGGACGCCAGGCGCATGCGCGGCGAGCGCCCCTTCGTGTTCACCAACCTGCGCAGCGGCGACGGCGTGCAGGTCGTCATCGATTTTATCCGCGAGCAAGGTTTGCTCGATCAACCAGGCAAGGAGCTGCAATGAACGCAACACTGATGACAAAAACAGCCGCCATGGCGGCCCTGTGCCTGCTGGCCTTGCCTGCCATGGCCCATCCCGGTCATGGCGACAGCGTGGGCTTCCTGGCCGGCTTCGCCCACCCGTTCACGGGCATCGACCATTTGCTGGCCATGCTGGGCGTGGGTCTCTGGGGCGGCCAGCAGCGCCGCGGCTGGGGGCAGCCCGCCACGTTTCTCGGCATGATGCTGCTCGGCGCGCTGGCCGGCATGGCGGGCTTGACGGTGCCCGGGCTGGAAACGGGCATCGCCGCCACGGTGGCGCTGGTGGGACTGGCCATCGCGCTGGCGCTGGCCTTGCCGAACTGGCTAGGCTTGGGATTGGTGGGTATGTTTGCGCTCGCGCATGGCAATGCGCATGGCCAGGAATTGCCGGCCGCCTCGGCCGCGTGCGGCTTCATGCTGGCCTCGGCCATGCTGCTGTGTGCGGGACGTGTCGTCGGCCAGGTGCTGGCCGAGCGCGTGCTGCGTGTGGCCGGCGTGGCCTTGACGGCCGCTGGCGTGGTGCTGATGGGGGTTGCTTGAGCGGCTTACGCGCCGGGGCGCTTGTCGGACAGCACGATGGGCGCCGCCATTTCAGGGTGCAAGCCCTGGTGGCCAGCATACACGGCGGCAATCGCCGCCATGTCGGCCTCCTTGTCGCCCGTCAAGTATAAGTGGTCGACGACGCCCAGCACCTTGTTCGGGTAGTCGATGTAGACCAGCAGCAGCGGCACCTTGGCGGCCAGGGCCAGGTGATAAAAGCCGCTTTTCCAGTTCGGGCGGTAGCTGCGCGTCGCTTCCGGCGTGATGGCCAGCCAGTACCAGTCTGCGGCCAGCATGCGTTCGGCCTGGCGCTGGATCGTGCCGCTGGTGGTGCTGCGGTCGACGGGTTCGCCGCCGAGATAGCGCAGCACCTTGCCCATGGGGCCGCGGAACAGCGAATCCTTGGCCAGCCAGCGGAACGGCAAGGACAGCGCCCATTTGCCGAACAGGCCCACCATGAAATCCCAGTTGGACGTGTGCGGATAGACGACGGCGATGCCGCGCGGCCCCGGCAAGGGGCGGAAGCGCAGGCGCCAGCCGAACAGGTGCAGCACGCGCAGCGCGCAGCGCTGGTGCCAGGTCGGCAAGTCGCCCGCTTGTACAAATAAATCGTCCATCGATACCCTTCAGTGACACTGTTTTAATGGGATGGCGCTGGTGGCCATTTTCCTTGAAGCAAAAATTCTGCGCAGGCATTCTATACGGGGCTGGCGGTGGCGACAAGCAGCCGAGGCCGCTATCCATGCGGTGTCGGCGCCGTTTGTACTGCCATTTTAACCATGCTTGCTTCCTGTGCCGGGCACTAAATGCACGGTATGTGGTCAAAACTTGATGCAGGGTTGATTCACCCGATAGGGAGCCATGGCATGAAAAACAGTGTCGATGATGTACATGGAAACAATGTCCGAACGGACAAAGTGATGGCCGAGCTCGTCGAGCGTGGCGTGGCGTTTCATCACGCCCTGGGCCGGACGGTGGCGACGGCCTATTTGCGCGAGCATGCGGTACCGGCCGAGGTGATACGCCGCGTCTTCAGCAGCGTGCAGGCGCGCCGCCCGGCACGTCCGGCCCGGCGCCGATGGCGCTGAAAGACAGGCAAAAACGGCGGCCGCCACGATCATTGCGCAGTGAACTGCGTTGGTGTCGTTGCGCCCGCCGCATGGGGGGATGAGCGGCGCAGAGCCGCTCGTGCTCAGGGCGCTGTTCAGGCGTGTGCCGCCAGTGCCGGGTAGTCCGTATAGCCGGTCGCGTCCGGCGCGTACAGGGTGTCCGGGTTCAGCGGATTGAGCGGCGCGTCGCTGCGCAGGCGGATGGGCAGGTCGGGGTTGGCGATGAACCACAGGCCAAAGGCCACGGCATCGGCTTCGCCCTTGGCCAGCAAGGCTTCGGCCGCCGCCTTGTCCATTTTCTCGTTGGCAATGTACACGCCGCCAAATTCCTGCTTCAGGTACGGGCCCAGGCGGTCTTCACCGAGCGCTTCGCGCGCGCAGATGAAGGCGATGCCCCGTTTGCCCAGCTCGCGCGCCACATAGCCGAAGGTGGCGCGCGGGTTCGAATCGCCCATGTCGTGCGCGTCGCGGCGCGGCGCCAGGTGCATGCCGACCCTGTCGGCGCCCCATACTTCGATGCACGCGTCCGTCACTTCCAGCATCAAGCGGGCGCGGTTTTCAATCGAGCCGCCATAGTTGTCGGTGCGCAAGTTGGTGCTGTCTTGCAAGAACTGGTCGAGCAGATAACCATTGGCGCCATGGATTTCCACGCCGTCGAAGCCCGCTTTTTTCGCATTCTCTGCGCCCAGGCGGTAGGCTGCCACGATGCCGGGGATTTCTTCCGCATCGAGCGCGCGTGGCGTGACGAATTCCTGTTTCGGGCGGACCAGGCTGACATGGCCGGCCGGCTTGACGGCGCTGGGCGCCACGGGCAGGTCGCCATCGAGGAAGACGGGTGCGGAAATGCGGCCCACGTGCCACAGTTGCAGCACGATCAGGCCGCCCGCGTCATGCACGGCCTTGGTGATGTGTTTCCAGCCTTCCACCTGCTCGTCGGACCAGATGCCGGGCGTGTCGGCATAGCCCACGCCCTGCGGCGTGACGGCCGTCGCTTCCGAGATGATCATGCCGGCCGAGGCGCGCTGCGTGTAGTACTCGGCCATCAGGGCGTTGGGCACGCGGCCAGGATTACCGGCGCGCGAACGCGTCAGCGGCGCCATGATGATGCGATTTTTCAGTTGCAGGCTGCCTATGGTGATGGGGTCGAATAAAGTTGCCATGGTTGCTATCTTTCCTGTCGAGAATGCCGCGAACGGCGATATGGATGGGGGGTGCTGTTACAAACCTTGCTGCATGTGGTCCAGAAAGGCCTGGATGGTGGCTTCATTGCGCTTGAAAAAGCTCCATTGGCCAACTTTTCTGGCGGAAATTAAACCGGCCTTTTGCAGGGTGGCCAAGTGCGCCGAGACCGTCGATTGCGACAACCCCAGCCGCCGGTCGATCAGGCCGGCGCAGACGCCAAAGTCGAGCGGATGGTCCTGTTCGCAAAAATACTGCTCCGGCTCCTTCAGCCACTGCAAAATCTGCCGCCGTACGGGATTGGCCAGCGCCTTGTGAATGGCGTCGATGTCCATGCTGTTTCTCCTGGTCGATGTTCGTCTTCAAGCGATATATGTATCGTCTTTTATGAATTTCAATATCGGAATTTTACGATATAAATAAAAAACGTGCTGGCCGGTGGATTTATCAGGCAGGGGCGGGTGCCAGCGCCGGCCGGTCGGCCGCCCCGGCAGGTATCAGGCGAAGTGGAACAGCAGCAGGGCGATGACGGCAGGCACCGTTTGCAGATAGAGAATGCGCGTCATGACGGTGGCCGCGCCCCACACGCCAGCCACGGCGATGCAGGTCAGGCCGAAGACGGTGAATGCATGGGCGATGGCCGCGTCCGGGTGAAAAAAGCCCAGCGCCAGCGCGGCGACAAGAAAGCCGTTGTAGCAGCCCTGGTTCGACATGGCGGGGCGCACGATCTCCGCCTTTTCCTTGGACAAGCCAAACACCTTGCGTCCGCGCGCATCGAACAGCACGGTTTCCAGCAGCACGATATAGACGTGCAGCAGCAGGATGAGGGCGGTAAGGATTTGGGCCAGCAGTAGCATCATTGTTCCCGGGTGTGTGTGTGGATGCCCAATTATGCTGCCATCAGCATATCTTTTGGCAATAGCACCAGAAAAAATGTGCTTGCGGCAAGAGTTTTCACCCGATGGTATACTTTTCCCTTTGCTCCTGTGGGGACGACCCCGCTCGATGTGGGGGCTGCATGGCGGGGACGACCCTGCCGCCTCGGGAGAAATAGATGGCGTGGATCATTCTGGTATTGGCGGGCTTGCTGGAAATCGGCTGGGCCATCGGCCTCAAATATAGCGCCGGTTTTACCCGCCTCGTGCCATCCGTCTTGACGGCAGTGTCCATGCTGGGCAGCGTGGTGATGCTGGGCCTGGCCTTGCGCACCTTGCCGCTGGGCACGGCCTACGCCATCTGGACGGGCATCGGCACCGTGGGCACGGCCATCTTCGGCATCATGGTGCTGGGCGAACCGGCCAGCGCCGCGCGCATCGCCTGCATCGCCCTGATCGTGTCCGGCATCCTGGGCTTGAAATTGCTCAGCCCGCAATAAAGGATGCCAGCATGAGCCTCGCCATGACCTATTTCTACCTGGCTATCGCCATCATCGCCGAAGTCATCGCCACCAGCGCCTTGAAGGCCTCCGAGGGCTTCAGCCGCTTGTGGCCCAGCGTT
Source organism: Janthinobacterium sp. HH106 (assembly GCF_001758725.1). Taxonomy (NCBI): domain Bacteria; kingdom Pseudomonadati; phylum Pseudomonadota; class Betaproteobacteria; order Burkholderiales; family Oxalobacteraceae; genus Janthinobacterium; species Janthinobacterium sp. HH106. The sequence goes on from NZ_LRIC01000017.1 coordinate 69,996, forward strand.
ATCACCGTGGTCGGCTACAGCATCGCCTTCTGGTGTTTGTCGCTGACCTTGAAGGTCATTCCTACCGGCATCGTGTATGCGATCTGGTCGGGCGTGGGCATCGTGCTCATTTCCGCCGTCGGCTGGTTCTGGTTCAAGCAAAGCCTCGATACGCCGGCCCTGATCGGCCTGGGGCTGATCATTGCCGGCGTGCTCGTCATTAACCTGTTCTCCAAATCAGTGGGGCATTGATCAGAAGCTGCTGGCCACCCGCGCCAGGTAATACCATTCGGCATTGGCTTGCGCGTTGACGTCCGGGAAGAGGATGTAGGCGTCGAATTCGGCCGTCACAGGCGTGCCGTCCGCGCGCACGCCGATCTGCTCGCCCTGTTTGACCTTGTCAAAGCTGGACCAGGTCTTGATGAAGCGGTCGCTTGCATGCAGCTTGTCGTGCACGACGACCATATTCAGCGCTTCCATGTCCGCGTCGGCGATCGGTTCAGGCTGTGGCGCATCGATGAAGCCGAGGAAGGCCAGGGTGTTCATGATGGCGCGGTAGGCCACGTCCGGCGCGGCCGGGTCCGCATGCTGGCCGCATTCCAGGGTCAGCGCATAGCCGCCCGTCGAGCGCATGTATTCCGTCGTGCCCACGCCATAGCGCAATACCATGCCTACCTGGTCGCTATTGCCCAGGCGGCGCTGCACGCCCTGGCCATACGCATGCAGCCAGCCGTCGACGAAGCGGCGCACGCCCAGGCGGCGCGCCAGCGCGCGTTCCTTGTCTTCGTGTTGAAACGGTTGCAGCGGGCCATCGTTGTTGCGCGGCCCCACCATGACGAAGGGCTGGCTGTCGGCATTGAACGAGTGCAAGTCGAGCAGCACGTCGTGCTGGCCCAGCAAAGGGCACAGCCAGTTGGCGATGCGGTCTTCAAAATCTTGTGGATTGTCGTTCGGAAACAGATTGCGGTTCAGGTTGCGGTCGCCGCTGCGCACGCCCTTGGCGTAGGCCAGTGGGTTGGTGATGGGCACGAAGGTGACGCTGCCGGCCAGAATCGAGAGGGCGCCGCTGTCGAGTTCAGCCATCACGCGGTGGATGCCCTTGGTGCCGCAGGTTTCATTGCCGTGCACGGCGCCCGTGACGATCAGGCGCGGGCCGCTGCCCTGGCCCGTGTAGTTGATGGATTTGAAGGGGAGTGCGCTGCTCATGCTGGACATATCCTATGCTGTTGCGGGAAGGGAAAGCGGGGTCGGCATATTTTAGCGGGATTCGCCGTGCACGCCTGCAAAAAGTTGGCCATGGCAAGGTGTGGCATGGCATGATCGGCGCCACCGTTGTTTTCCCTTGCCGATTCCATGTCCAGTACGTCCCATCCTTCCCGCCTGCATGGCCTCGATACCTTGCGCGCGCTGGCCATCGTGCTCGTCTTCATGAACCACTATTTGCTGTTCGTCAGCGAGGGTGGGGCGTTTGGTTTCTGGGGAGAAATTGGCTGGACCGGTGTGGACCTGTTCTTTGCTCTCAGCGGCTATCTGATCGGCAACCAGATCTTCACGGCCTTGCGCAGCGAACACGGCTTTTCCCTGTCCCGCTTCTATGCGCGGCGTTTCCTGCGTACCTTGCCCAATTTCTATGTCGTGCTGGCCCTGTATTACTTGTGGCCCGCGTTTCGCGGCGACAGCGCGCTGCTGCCGCTGTGGAAATTCCTGACCTTTACGCAAAACATCAATCTGACGCCGGGCACGGCGTTTTCCCATGCGTGGTCGCTGTGCGTGGAAGAGCAGTTCTACGTGCTGCTGCCGGCCGTGGCGCTGGCGATCGCCGCCTGCCGCAAGTCGCTGCTGTGGGCGTGGCTGGCCGTGGCCGCCAGTTTGATCGTCGGCATGCTGGCGCGCGCCTACCTGTGGGATGAATACGTGCACCTGCCGCGCGGCGGCCTCGGCTATTACAAGTACATTTACTATGCCTCGTGGTGCCGTTTTGACGAACTGGTGGCGGGCGTGGCGCTTGCGCTGCTGAAGAATTACCACCCGACCGCCTGGGCGCGCCTCACCTCATACGGCAACCGTACCTTGCTGGCGGGAATCGCGGGCACGGCGCTGATGTTTTACGTGTTTCTCACCGATCACTATGGCTATACGGTGACCGTGTTCGGCTATCCGGCCCTGGCCGCCAGTTTTACTTTATTGCTGGTCGCCGCGCTCAGTCCCGGCAGTACGCTATATAAACTGCGCGTGCCGGGCGCGGCCAGCCTGGCCCTGTGGTCGTATGCGATTTACCTGCTGCACAAGCAGCTGTGCATCCTGCTGCGGCCGGTGTTGCAGGATATGGGGTATGGGCCGGACGGCGCGCCGGCGATACTGCTCAGTGCCGCCGTCAGCATCGCCACGGGCTGGCTTTTATATGCATTGGTGGAAACGCCGTTCATGCGCTTGCGGGCGCGCTACGTTCCCGCCAATCATGCATGACGATTACATGTCGATCACGTCCAGCCCCCGTGGCGTGCCGACCAGCAATTCCAGGATCGCATGCACGCGCAGATTCGTGTCTTCGTGTTCCGTGTTGTAGATCAAGGTGCGCAGGCCGGGCACGGCTTCCGTGATGTGGGGGCTGGCGTAGGCATTGATCAATAACAAGACCAGGTCCGTGGCGCCCGCGCCGGGCTGGCGCCGCAGCCGGTCGTGGATCACGTTCAGCAGCGCGCGCTGCATGCGCGGCGTGGGATTGCTGATGTAGGCGAAGACGCTCGGCGTGTTGGCGATGGCCGCGCAGATGCGCCGTTCGATCTCGTCGGGCTTCACGTCGGAGGCGATATCGAAATACGCGGCTTCCCAGCGCGTGCGCGCATAGGGATGATTGGGCGGGAAGCAGTCGGCCGTTTCAAAACCGCAGATGCGGCTCAGGGTTTTCAGCCAGGCGAATAGAGTGGAGTTCATGCCGCGATTCTAGCGGCATTCCGCGTGTGCCGGGCCGACTCTCTATAAAGGAGGCTGACGCCCGGGAAGCGGATGAAAAACAGATTAAAGTTTCCTGTAAAACAGCCCTTGTCATTCTGGGAAAGCCTCTCTATAATGCTGGTCTTCGGGGCGGTTAGTTCAGCTGGTTAGAATACTTGGTCGACATCCAAGGGGTCGGGGATTCGAATTCCTCACCGCCCACCAGAATGCAGTTAGAGAGAAAGGTAAAACCGGTTATGACACCGCGAACTACTACCAAGCTTTGGGAGTGACGCTAGTCGAACGGGTTTCCTTTGTCTCAAAAAAGTGAAAAACGCGGCTAGTCCGCGTTTTTTTGCGTCTGCGTTTTTCTTTCAGTTTTTCAGTCCACACCATTCATTGCAGTTTTACCTGGCGCCAGCGCCGATATGGAGATCAATATGCTTACAATCCGACTTCCCGATGGTTCCGCCCGTCAATTTGACGGTCCGGTCACCGTGGCCCAGGTTGCGGCCAATATTGGTACCGGCCTGGCCAAGGCTGCCCTGGCGGGCAAGGTCGACGGCAAGCTGGTCGATACCTCCTATCTGATCGAGCAAGACGCGGAATTGGCGATTGTCACGGACAAGGACGCCGATGGCCTGGAAGTGATCCGCCACTCGACGGCCCACTTGCTGGCGTATGCCGTCAAGGAATTGTTCCCGGACGCGCAAGTGACCATCGGTCCCGTGATCGACAACGGCTTTTACTATGACTTCGCCTACAAGCGTCCGTTCACGCCGGAAGATCTGGTCGCGATCGAAAAGAAAATGGCGGAACTGGCCAAGAAGGATGAGCAAGTCACGCGCAAGGTTGTCGCGCGCGACGAAGCCATCGACTACTTCAACAGTATCGGTGAAGCGTACAAGGCTGAACTGATCGGCTCGATCCCGGCCGACCAGGAAGTGTCGCTGTATTCCGAAGGCAAGTTCACGGACTTGTGCCGCGGCCCCCACGTGCCGTCGACAGGCAAGCTGAAAGTGTTCAAGCTGATGAAGCTGGCCGGTGCCTACTGGCGCGGCGACTCGAAAAACGAGATGCTGCAGCGTATCTATGGCACGGCCTGGGCCAAGAAGGAAGACCAGGAACTGTATCTGCACAACCTGGAAGAGGCGGAAAAGCGAGATCACCGCAAGCTGGGCAAACAGCTCGATTTCTTCCATTTCCAGGAAGAGGCGCCGGGCCTGATCTTCTGGCACCCGAAAGGCTGGTCGATCTGGCAGCAAGTCGAGCAATACATGCGCAATGTCTACCAGGTCAACGGCTACCAGGAAGTCAAGGCGCCGCAAATCCTCGACCGTGGCCTGTGGGAAAAGACCGGTCACTGGGATAATTACCGTGAAAACATGTTCATCACGGAATCGGAAAACCGCGCCTATGCGCTGAAACCGATGAATTGCCCTGGCCATATCCAGATTTTCAACAATGGCATGCGCAGCTACCGCGACTTGCCATTGCGTTACGGCGAATTCGGTCAATGCCACCGCAACGAACCGTCGGGCGCCTTGCACGGCATGATGCGCGTGCGCGGTTTTACGCAGGATGACGGCCACATCTTCTGCCTGGAAGAGCAGATCGCCGGCGAAGTGACGGCGTTCCACCAGCAGGCGATGGATGTGTACACGGCATTCGGCTTCACGAATATCGACGTGAAACTGGCCTTGCGTCCCGATAACCGCATCGGCACGGAAGAGTCGTGGGATTTCGCCGAGGAATCCCTGCGTTCGGCCTTGCGCGCCTGCGGCGTGGAATGGACGGAATTGCCGGGCGAGGGTGCGTTCTATGGTCCGAAGATCGAATACCACCTGAAGGATAGTCTGGGCCGCGCATGGCAAGTGGGCACCGTGCAGATCGACCCGTCGATGCCGGGCCGCCTGGGTGCCGAATACGTGGCCGTGGACAACACGCGCCAGGTGCCGATCATGTTGCACCGCGCGATCGTGGGTTCGCTGGAACGTTTCATCGGCATCCTGATCGAACACTATGCGGGTGCCATGCCGTTGTGGCTTTCGCCGGTGCAAGTGTCAGTGTTGAATATTTCCGACGCCCAAGCTGATTATGTACAAGAAGTAACAACAAAACTGCGCAAAGCGGGGCTGCGCGTACAGGCTGATTTGCGTAACGAGAAGATTACCTATAAAATACGTGAACATTCCGTACAAAAATTGCCTTACATCTTAGTAATTGGCGACAAAGAGCGGGATGCGAATACAGTGGCCGTGCGGGCGCGGGGCAATGTCGATCTGGGCGTCATGTCCGTCGATGCCCTGATTGAGCGACTCAAACATGAAGTCGACACCAAGGCCTGACGAGGAAACTCGCTGCACGACCGTCTTACAAGATTTTTAAAGGAAATTACAATAGCTACTGACAAGTCACATCGCATCAATGGCGAAATCACTGCCCCTGAAATGCGTTTAAGCGGGGTCGATAACGAGCCACTCGGTATCGTAAGTTTGGCTGAAGCCTTCCGCCTGGCGGAAGAGGCAAACGTCGACCTGGTGGAAATTGCGCCTACCGCGCAGCCACCGGTGTGCCGTTTGATGGACTACGGCAAATTTAAGTATTCGGAGCAAAAGAAAGCTCACGAAGCCAAATTGAAGCAAAAGATCATCCTCGTGAAGGAAGTCAAATTCCGTCCGGGGACTGATGATGGTGACTACAATATCAAGTTGCGTAATCTCATCAAGTTCCTTGAAGATGGCGATAAAACCAAGATCACCTTGCGTTTCCGCGGTCGTGAGATGGCGCACCAGGATATTGGCTTCCGCATGCTGGAACGTCTGAAAGCCGATCTGGAGCCGTACGGCCAGGTCGAGCAGTTCCCGAAGATGGAAGGCCGCCAAATGATCATGGTTCTTTCGCCTAAGAAGAAGAAGTAAGTTACAATAGCGTTTTACTGTGGGTGGACACAGCGCGTGCCAGCATTGGCGCGGCGTCAAACCCCAGGCAGAATTTGCGCGGCCCGCTCAGCAATGTGCGGGCCGCGTGAACTGTAGCGGACTCGCATCCGCTGCACAACATGTGAAAGCAGGCATCTAAGCGCAGCGTCGTGTTGCCACCTGCAATCCTGTTATAAATGGAGCTGTCCGTAAGAGGACAGATTGCTATGCCTAAAATGAAGACCAAAAGCTCCGCGAAAAAACGTTTTCGCGTGCGTCCAGGTGGAACTGTCAAGTCGGGTCACGCGTTCAAGCGCCACATCCTGACCAAGAAGACCACCAAGAACAAACGTCAGTTGCGCGGTACCCGTAACATCAACGCATCGGATGTCACATCCGTTATGCGCATGATGCCGACTGCTTAATCTCACACTCAATTTAAGGAGTTACTATGCCTAGAGTAAAACGTGGGGTTACAGCTCGTGCCCGTCATAAAAAGATTCTTGTTCAAGCTAAAGGCTACCGTGGTCGCCGCAGCCGTGTATACCGTGTTGCCAAGCAAGCAGTTATGCGCGCTGGCCAATACGCTTACCGCGATCGCCGCAACAAGAAGCGCGTTTTCCGCCGCCTGTGGATCGCCCGTATCAACGCCGCTTCCCGTGAGCATGGCGTAACGTACAGCGTATTCATGAACGGCTTGAAAAAAGCAAATATCGAACTGGACCGTAAAGTCCTGGCCGATATGGCTGTGATGGACAAGCCAGCATTCGCTGCGATTGTCAACGCAGTGAAAGCAAAAATCGCTGCGTAAGCATCGGTCATTGCACAACGTCATCCGTAGGGTGACGTTATAAAAGAGCGGGGCAGGGGTGTGAACCTTATGCCCCGTTTCCGTTTTTGATTGTTGGGTTCTAGATTACTAAATCCAGGATTGATTTCCAAAACAGGAAAAGCCGCATGAACTCCCTAGAAGAACTCGTCGTCTCGGCCCAGGCTGACTTTATCGCCGCCGCAGACGCTGCCGCACTTGAAAACGCCAAAGCCCGCTACCTGGGCAAGACTGGCCAGATTACCGAAATGATGAAGGGCCTGGGCAAACTGGACCCGGACGCGCGCAAGGCGCAGGGCGCCCTGATCAACGCCGTCAAAGTGCAGATCGAAGACGCGCTGACGGCGCGCCGTGATGCGCTGGCTGATGCCCAGATGCAAGGCCGTCTGAACGCCGAAGCGATCGACGTGAGCCTGCCGGGCCGTGGCCGCATGCCCGGCGGCATCCATCCCGTGATGCGCACGTGGGAGCGTGTCGAGGAAATCTTCCGCTCGATCGGCTTCGACGTGGCCGACGGCCCCGAAATCGAGAACGACTGGACCAATTTCACGGCGCTCAACAGCCCGGAAAACCACCCAGCCCGTTCCATGCAAGACACGTTCTACATCGATGGCAACGACACCGACGGCAAGCCCTTGCTGCTGCGCACGCACACGAGCCCGATGCAGGTGCGCTATGCGCGCACGCATACGCCGCCGATCAAGGTCATCGCGCCGGGCCGCACCTACCGCGTCGACAGCGACGCCACCCATTCGCCGATGTTCCACCAGGTCGAAGGCCTGTGGATCGCCGAAGACATCAGCTTTGCCGACCTGAAGGGCGTGTACCTGAACTTCGTCAAGGCCTTCTTCGAAACGGACGACCTGCAGGTGCGCTTCCGCCCGTCGTACTTCCCGTTCACGGAACCGTCGGCCGAGATCGACATCGCCTTCGGCTCCGGCCCCCTGAAGGGCCGCTGGCTGGAAGTGTCGGGCGCCGGTCAGGTGCATCCGACCGTGGTGAAGAACTTCGGCCTCGATCCCGAGAAATTCATCGGTTTTGCTTTCGGCTCCGGCCTGGAACGCTTGACGATGCTGCGCTATGGCATCAACGACCTGCGCCTGTTCTATGAAGGCGACTTGCGTTTCCTGAAGCAATTCAACTAAGCGTTGTTCCGTTTGATTCATGGCGCTGGAGCGCCCGTGCGCTCGCGCTGTGAGCTTTGACCATTTGAAGGCTTGATTATGCAATTTTCCGAAAACTGGCTCCGTACCATGGTCGATCCGAAGATGACTTCGGACGAACTGGCCCATCTGCTGACCATGTCCGGTCTCGAAGTCGAGGACGTCGATCCTGTCGCGCCCCCGTTCTCGAACGTGGTGGTGGGCCTGGTCCTGGAGATGGAAAAACATCCGAACGCGGACCGCCTGAATGTATGCCAGGTCGATGTCGGCACGGGCACCATGCTCAACATCGTCTGCGGCGCGCCGAACGTGCGTCCGGGCTTGAAAGTCGTCTGCGCAATGGCCGGCGCCGTGCTGCCCCCTGGCGCCGATGGCAAGCCGTTTGAAATCAAGGTGGGCCAGCTGCGCGGCGTCGAGTCGCAAGGCATGCTGTGCTCCGCGCGCGAATTGAAATTGTCGGAAGAAAACGCCGGCTTGATGGAATTGCCGGACGACGCGCCGATCGGCCAGAATTTCCGCGATTACTTTGCCCTCAATGACTTGAAATTCACCATCAAGTTGACGCCGAACAAGGCGGACTGCCTGTCCGTGCTGGGTGTGGCGCGCGAAGTGTCGGCATTGACGGGCGTGCCCCTGAATGCGCCGCAGTTCCGCACCGTGCCGGTTTCCAGCGATGAAATCCTGCCCGTGAAAGTCAGCGCGCCGGACCTGTGCGGCCGTTTCACGGGCCGCGTCATCCGCGGCTTGAACGCCAAGGCAGCCACGCCGGACTGGATGAAGCAGCGCCTCGAGCGCAGCGGCCAGCGTCCGCTGTCGGCCCTGGTCGACATTTCCAACTATGTCATGCTGGAGCTGGGCCGTCCCAGCCACGTGTTTGACCTGGCAAAGATCCACGGCAGCCTCGACGTGCGTTGGGGCAAGGCGGGCGAATCCGTCAAGCTCTTGAATGGCAACACCGTTGCCGTCGACGAGTGGATCGGCGTCATTGCGGACGACCAGGAAATCGAATCGCTGGCCGGCATCATGGGCGGCGACGCCAGCTCGGTCTCGGACGATACGGACAGCATCTACCTGGAAGCGGCATTCTGGTGGCCGAACGCCATCCAGGGCCGCGCCCGCCGTTTGAATTTCTCGACCGATGCGGCGCACCGCTTCGAACGCGGCGTCGATTTCGCCACCACCGTCGAGCACATCGAGCGTATCACGGCCCTGATCGTGGAAATCTGCGGCACGCCGGCCACCACCGTCGGCCCCGTCGACGACCACGTGGTGAACTTGCCGCAACGCCAGCCCGTGACCATGCGCACGGCGCGCGCGCAAAAAGTCATCGGTGTGCCGCTCAACGATGCGCTGATCGCCGACATCTTCACGCGCCTGGCCCTGCCGTTCACCCTGGCGGACGGCGTGTTTTCCGTGACCTCGCCCAGCTACCGTTTCGACATCGAGATCGAGGAAGACTTGATCGAGGAAGTGGCGCGCGTATACGGCTTTGAAAACATCCCGACCTTGCCGCCCGTGGCCGCGAACGTGATGCAGATCGCACCGGAAAATACCCGCTCCTTGTTTGCGGTACGTCATGAGCTGGCCGACCTGGGCTTCCAGGAAGTGGTTAACATGAGCTTTGTCGATGCGGCATGGGAGCGCGATTTCTCGGGCAACACGAACCCGATCAAATTGCAAAACCCGATCGCCAGCCAGATGAGCGTGATGCGTTCCTCGTTGATCGGCAGCCTGATCGCCAACGTGCGCTACAACCTGAACCGCAAGACGAACCGCGTGCGCATCTTCGAAGTGGGCGCCATTTACCAGCGCGACGACAGCGTGCAAAACGGCCCCTTGTCGGTGGCCGGCTATGCCCAGCCCAAGCGCGTTGCCGCCATGGCCTACGGCGCGGTGGCCGACGAACAGTGGGGCCAGCCGTCCCGCACGGTCGACTTCTTCGACGTGAAGGCGGACCTGGAAGCGCTGTTCGCGCCGCTGGTCTTGCGTTTCACCAAGGCGGAACATCCGGCCCTGCATCCGGGCCGTTCGGCCAACGTGGAGCTCGATGGCAAGGTCATCGGTTTCATCGGGGAATTGCACCCGCGCTGGATGCAAAAGTACGACTTGCCGCTGGCGCCCGTGCTGTTCGAAGTCGATGCCGCTGCCCTGACGCAAAGAGTCGTGCCCGTGTACCAGGAAATCTCGAAATTCCCTGGCGCCAGCCGCGACCTGGCCGTGGTCGTCAAGCAATCGGTGGCCGTGCAGGATCTGCTCGACAGCTTCCATGCCGCCGCCAAGGCAAGCCCGGCGGCGCGTATCGTGCAAGCCATTGTTTTATTTGATGAATATCGTGGAAAAGGTCTGGAAGCGGATGAAAAAAGCCTTGCTTTCCGGATTAGCTTGCAAGATACTCAAAACACCCTGCAAGACGATGTGGTCGATGGCCTGATGGCTGTCCTGATCGATGCCGCCAAGCAGGGCCACGACGCGAAACTGCGTTCGTAATTACCGGACTGGCCGTCGCTTTTTGCGTGACGGCCTTTCCGTCGTCAATCGTAGACGAGCTTGCCATGTGGCGAGCTCGGGCGCACAGAAAAGGCAGGGCAGGAAAATTAATAACAGCGACGTTGATTCCGCCGTACTGCAATCCGCACTGGCCGCCGATTTGCATCGGGCCATGCTGGTTGCCAAAGTGCGCCAGGAAGCGGAAAAAGATTTACCCACCTTGACCAAGGCGGAACTTGCCGAACTGTTGTTCGAGCAAGTGGGCCTGAACAAGCGCGAAGCGAAAGATATGGTCGAGACCTTTTTCGACGAGATCCGCAATGCGCTCGAGCGTGGCGAAGCCGTCAAGCTGTCCGGTTTCGGCAATTTCCAGTTGCGCGACAAACCGCAGCGGCCGGGCCGCAATCCGAAGACGGGTGAAGAGATTCCCATCACGGCGCGCCGTGTCGTGACCTTTCATGCGAGCCAGAAGCTGAAAAGCATGGTCGAAGAGACCAGTCCGCTGGCACGTGCTGCCTGAGTGAGTGGCGATGAACGAGCGCATCAGTAAAACCGAGTTGATCGCCCCCTTGCCGCCCATTCCGGCTAAACGCTATTTCACGATCGGCGAGGTGAGCGAGTTGTGCGGCGTCAAACCGCATGTACTGCGCTACTGGGAGCAGGAGTTTTCCCAGCTCAAGCCGGTCAAACGACGCGGCAACCGCCGTTATTATCAGCATCATGAGGTGCTGCTGATACGCCGCATCCGCGAATTGCTGTACGAGCAGGGCTTTACCATCAGCGGCGCGCGCAACAAGCTCGACAGCCGTGGCGCATCGCATGCCATCGCCGACGAGCTGCCAGTGCTGCCGGCCATGCCTGCCGTGCCGCAGGAAGCGCCGCTGGACCGCGTGTGGATACGCAATGAATTAATTGCGATTTTAAACTTGCTAAAATAAGATTTGTACCAATATAGGTCGGGTTGTCCGGTAGCGGTTGACTAAGTTGACTATACTGCATGGGCGCTCCGCCTTGGTGCTGACGCTACCGTACGGCGCGCCATATTTTGAATATAATATTAATGTTGCGTTTTTGTTAGTGACGCTAAGCCGGAGCAGCGTTCAGGTTCCGGTAGTCTTTCCCAGGCCAGGAAAATTTAAGGGGAAACAATGATACGCGTTGCCATTTGTGATGATCACCAAATAGTACGAGCTGGGTTCAAACAGATTTTTTCGTCGTCAAGCGACTTCAGTGTGGTGGCGGAAGCCGGTACCGGGCGCGAAGCGCTCGATATCGCCCGCCGCGAAATTTGCGATGTATTGCTGCTCGATATCGCCATGCCCGATCAGAGCGGCATCGATACCTTGCGCACGATCCGCCAGGGCCAGCCGGAATTGCCCGTGCTGATCCTCAGCGGCTATCCCGCGCAGCAATATGCGCTGAATCTGTTCAAGATGGGCGCGAATGGCTATCTGAACAAGGAATGCGAAGCCGACGAGCTGATGACGGCCGTGCGCACCGTATTCCAGGGGCGCCGCTATGTCAGCTCCACCGTGGGCGAGTTGCTGGCGCAGTCGTTCGACCGCGATACGAATGCCGCGCTGCATACGGAATTGTCGGACCGAGAGTTCCAGGTCTTCCTGCGCCTGGCGCGCGGCGCGACGGTGTCCGATATCGGCGTGGCCTTGTCGCTGAGCATCAAGACGGTCAGTACCTACCGTACGCGCATCATGGAAAAAATGGGCTTGCAATCGAACAGCGACTTGACCTATTACGCAATGAAAAACAATTTGCTTGACTAGCGCTGCGGTGCGATCATGGAAACATGATCGCTCAGCCAGCTAACCGGGCACGACTTGATGTTGTGCAGTGCAGCAGTTTGTGGCGAGGACTATAATTGGCCGGCGCCGGCGCTCTCTCCCGCGCCGAACCTTGCTAAGGATGCACATCAGGATGTATTTCACCGCTCAACCGGCCCCGAATCACCGCCTGCCCCTGTACAAGACGATCCTGTGCGTGACGTGCGCCTTGTTGCTTGTATTGAATGGTTTTAGTCTTTACCATAACCTGGAGTCGCTGAAGGGCACGAATGCCTTGCTCAGCCAGAGCGCCCGCGTGGCCGACCGCCTGCAGTATCTGAACGTGCTCGTGCTCGATGCGGAAAGCAGCTTGCGCGGCTATTTCATTTCCGGCTCCGAAACCTATCTGGGGCCGTCGAAGACCGCTGCCACCGAAATCGACAACGAATTCAACGAGCTGCAAACCTTGCTCGCGGGCAGTCCCACCCAGCTGAAAAACCTGGGCCAGCTGAAAAGCCTGATCCGCCGAAAAATGTCGATGTTGCAACAGTCTATCGACGTCTACAAGCAGGGCGGGTTGGCCGAGATCGTCAACATTTCCCGCGTGACCGATGACCGCGCCACCATGGACGAGATTCGTCTGCAGGTGGTGATCATGACGCGCGAGCAGAATGAAGCGCTGTCGACCGGCAGCGCCGCCTTTTATCATGAGTACCAGAAAGCCGTGCTGCTCGGCATCGGCATCAATGCCCTGGCCATCCTCGTGCTGATCATGTTTTACCAGCTCGTGCGGCGCAGCTTCCAGAACCGGGCAGCCGTCGAGTATGCATTGCAAAATGCCAACGACACCCTGGAATCGACGGTCAGCAAGCGCACGGAGCAGTTATCCGTGCTGTCGCGTCATTTGATCAGTGTCAACGAAGTGGAAAAAGCGCGGCTGGCGCGCGAGCTGCACGATGAACTGGGTGCCAACTTGACCTCGATCAGCATGGACCTGGGCGCCGTCACGCAGCAGTTGGCGCATACGCAGCCGGAACTGGCCGCGCAGCTGCGCCATGCCAAGGCGACCTTGCTGGAAACGGTGGAACTGAAGCGCCGCATCGTGGAAGACCTGCGCCCCAGCCTGCTGGACAACCTGGGCCTGTGCGCCGCCATCGAAAGCTATTGCGAGGATTTTGCGCGCATGAGCTCGGTGCGCTGCGAAACGGACGTGGCCATCAATATCGATAACCGCGAAGCGACCTTGACGATCGCCCTGTTCCGCATCGTGCAGGAATCGCTGACGAATATCCTCAAATATGCACGGGCCGGCATGGTCAGCGTGACCTTGAAACGCAACGAGCACGGCCTCGTGCTGCGCGTGATCGACGACGGCATCGGCATCACGGAAGATGCGCTGCAAAAACCGATGTCGCACGGCTTGCTGGGCATGCGCGAGCGGGCCCTGCTGCTGGGTGGCACGCTTACCGTGCGCCAGGGGCCGGAAGGCAAGGGGACGTGTGTGGAGGCCGTGATTCCCATGCCGCTGACGCCGGAGCTGGAAGATATCGATGCGGATGCCGAAGCGTAATTTTCCTTGAGATAAAAAAATGGCCGGGCATGCAGCCCGGCCATTCTGCTAACTATCTTGCCCGATCAGCAGCGTGAAACGTCGCGCAGCAAGCGGTCGTATTCCGTCTTGGCGACCTTGTAGCACTCGCCCGCATAGCATTCCAGGCCGGCGCGGTCCAGCACGGTGATATTGCCGCGGCGATAGTGGATCAAGCCTTCTTCCTGCAGCTTGCCGGCGGCGGCCGTGATGCTTTCGCGGCGCACGCCCAGCATGATCGAGATCAGCTCTTGCGTCACTTTCAATTCATTCGATGGCGAACGGTCCAGGCGGTCCAGCAGCCAGCGGCACAGCTTTTGCTCGATCGAGCTGTGGCGGCCGCCGACGGCGTTCTGCGCCATCTGCGCAAACAGGGCGTTGGTGTAGCGCATCAGCAGCTGGGGCAGGGCGCCGCCTTGATTGAACGCGTCGCGCAGGCTTTGCGTTTTCAGGCGGTAGCCGTAACCGGCGCTTTGCACGACGGCCGTGCACATGGCGCGCTCGCCTGCCAGCAGCGAGGCACCGGCCACGCCTTCATGGCCGACCACGGCGATTTCCGTCGTGGCGCCGTCTTCCATGACATACAGCAGTGAAATGATGGCGGTGGTGGGGAAGTAGCTATATTCCAGGTTGTTACCATAGGCATACAATTCCTTGCCGAACGGCAGTTCAACCAGTTCCAGGTCTTCGAACAGCGATTCGAGCGCGGCGCGCGGCAGGGCGGCCAGCAATTCATTCTGTTGGGCACTGCTGAGGCTAACCCGCGACGCAAGCTTGATTTCCCGTCCGGCCGCCGGCATGGCGCGCGGCAGCAACTGGTTCTTCTGGACCGGGGTGCTAAGTTGAGTTTGGTTCATAGTATTCCTCACAGGCTTTTTACATCGGAGTGCGACTGCCGCGTTGCTGGTCAAAGAAAGTGCCGTGCTCATGTGATAACGGCGTTTTGTTCGACCGCGCGGTGCAGATCGCGATGTAGCTACTTTAAGAGCTTATGTAAGTGGCGAACATAAGATTAGCAGTCGCCACTTTGTAGTCTCTTTTGAGGCGAAATTGTAGTCCTTGTCCTACGCGCACACTTTTGACTAGCTAGCCTTGCGCCGTTCTGCGCGATTTTGTGATATGACGCGCGGTTTGTTGGCGCTCCACAGGCCGGCCGGACGCACGCTGGGCAAGCCGTCGCGCACGGTCGCGGCGGGCGCCTGGCGCGCGTTTGGCGCCTCGTGTTCTCCCAGGCGGAAGCGGCTGACGGCCTGCGTCAGTGCTTCGCCTTCCTGGTGCAGGCGCTGCGAACCGGCGCGCGCCTCGTCGACCAGACCCGCGTTCTGGCGCGTCATGTCGTCGATCTGCGCCAACGCCTGGTTGATGCGGGCGATCTCGCCGTTCTGCTCGGCACCGGCGTTGCTGATGCGTCCGATCACCACGGCCACCTGCTGCACCGCATCGACGACCTGGCGCATGGTGCTGCCGGCTGCATTGACCAGGTCGCCGCCCGCATCCACGGTGGCGACGGAATCGCCGATCAGGCGCTTGATTTCCAGCGCCGCCTCGTTCGAGCGCTGCGCCAGGCTGCGCACCTCGGATGCCACGACGGCAAAGCCGCGCCCTTGTTCGCCCGCGCGTGCCGCTTCCACGGCCGCGTTCAGGGCCAGGATATTCGTCTGGAAGGCGATGCCGTTGATGACGCTGATGATGTCGACGATCTTGTGCGAGCTGGCCTTGATCGAGGCCATGGTCTCGACCACGGCGCCGACGGTCTGTCCGCCTTTCAGGGCCACGTCGGCCGCCGTCGCCACCAGCGTGCGCCCCTGTCCTACGTGGGCTTCGTTGCGGCCCACGGTGGCCGTCAGCTCGCGCATCGAGTCCACGGTGGCGCCCAGCGCGTCCGCTTGCGTGGCCGTATGGCCGGACAGGGCGGCGTTGCCCTGGGCGATATCGGCGCCGGCCGCCGCGATGACGGCCGCGCCGCTGCGGATTTCCTGCACCAGTGCGGCCAGGCCGTGCGTCATGGCGCCGAAGTCGCGCACCAGGTCGCCGATCTCGTCGTGCGCCTGCGAGGTGATGCGCTGCGACAGGTCGCCCGCCGCCGCCGCGCCGACGGCCACGCGCAATTGCGTCACGTCGCGCGCGAAGGCGGTATAAAAGCCTGCGCACAGGTAGGCGGCGGCCAGCAGCACCAGCAGCATGGCCGCCAGGATCAGGGCGCGGCGCGCCTCGTCGCGGGCGATGCGCTGCGCCAGCAAGTCGTCCAGCGCGGTGGCGGAGGCGCCGGAGAGCGCGTGCAGGGCGTCGATCGCCTGCATGCCGGCCGCGTGGAATTGCGCGCCCGACGTCTGGTCGTAGGAATTCGTCACTTCATTTTTCGTGCGTTCGAGGAAGGCCAGCGCGGCCGGCACGGCTTTCAGGGCCGGCTGCAGACTGGTGCGCAATTCCGGCCTGGCGGCAAGGATCTCGTCGAAACGGGAGGGCAGGCGTTCCAGTTCGTGGCGCGCGATCAGGGCATTGGCGTTGACGAGCTGATCTTCGTTCGCCTCGAACAGGCCCGTGTCGATGTAGGCGGCGCCGCGCCCGCCGATGTCCGACAGGCTTTCGGCCAGGTCGGGCAGGGTGGCGGTGAAGACGGCGCTCAGATGGTTGGCGCCCGCGTCCGGGTCCAGGCTCAGGTGCGAACGGTCGGCCACCAGCTGGCCCAGTTTGGCCGCCTGGCGCAGCAGCGCCGTGTGCGCCGCGTAGCTGTCGCGCGCCGCCAGGCCCGCCTGGCGGCCCAGCAGGGCTTGCCACTGTTTCGTCAGTTCGGCCGCCTGGGGCAGGCCGGCGCCGGCCGGCAGGCGCGCCAGGGCCGCCAGAGAAGCCGTGATGCGCGCGTTAAGGGCCGTGTTGTCCATGCCTGCCTTGCCGCTCAGGCGCAAGTGCTCGAGGCCGCGCCGCTGCTGCAGCAGGCGCGTGCCTTCCTGCAACTGGCGCACATAGGCCACGCCCCGCTGCGCATCCTGCGCCTGGGCCAGCGACTTGCCCAGCTCCGAGATCAGCAGGGTGGTCGCCAGCGCCAGCGGCAGCAGGAAGACCAGGCAGACAAGCATGAATTTGGGCAGCAGACGCAAGCGCTGCATGAGTCGGATGGCGGGAGTGAGGAGCATTTTCATCGGGTTTCCAGGGTAGGGTGACAACATTTCTGCAGTGCAATGTTGCCTGCGGATTGTGACCCCTTGATGAAGCGGGCGATTTTGCTTTTCTCCACAGTGAAGCAGTTCACACGGAAGGCCGATCCTTCTGTAAAATCGAGGGTTTTTTGCGAGGGCCATATTATGGTCACCAATATGGCCAACGAGAACGACATCACTACCCCCGATTCCAGCGACAATGCGGACAACGCCGCAGCGCCGGCGAGCAGCAAGGCGCCGGCCGTGATCGCGCGCGAAGTGCAGCGCCGCCGCACCTTCGGCATCATTTCCCACCCGGATGCGGGTAAAACCACGCTGACGGAAAAACTGCTGCTGTTCTCGGGCGCGATCCAGATGGCCGGTACCGTCAAGGCCCGCAAGTCGGGCCGCCACGCGACGTCGGACTGGATGGAGATCGAGAAGCAGCGCGGTATTTCCGTCGCCTCCTCGGTGATGCAGTTCGAATTCCGCGACCACGTCGTCAACCTGCTCGACACCCCGGGCCACCAGGACTTCTCGGAAGATACCTACCGCGTGCTGACGGCAGTTGACTCGGCGCTGATGGTGATCGATGCGGCCAAGGGCGTGGAAGCGCAGACGATCAAGCTGCTGGCCGTCTGCCGCATGCGCAATACGCCCATCGTCACTTTCATGAACAAGATGGACCGCGAGACGCGCGATCCGCTGGACCTGCTCGACGAACTCGAATCGGTGCTGAAGATCCAGTGCGCGCCCGTCACCTGGCCTATCGGCATGGGCAAGAACTTCCGCGGCGTGTACCACCTGCTGAACGACGAGATCATGCTGTTCAAGGCCGGTGAAGAGAAGGCCGACGGCGCCTTCGAAATCATCAAGGGCATCGACAACCCGCGCCTGCAGGAGATGTTCCCGCTGGAGATGGACCAGTTGCGCATGGAAGTCGAATTGGTGCACGGCGCCTCGAACCCGTTCAACCTGGAGGAATTCCTCTCCGGCGTGCAGACGCCCGTGTTCTTCGGTTCGGCCATCAACAACTTCGGCGTGCGCGAGATTCTTTCCGCGCTGGTCGACTGGGCGCCGGCGCCGCGCCCGCGCGACGCGACCGTGCGTTCCGTCGATCCGACCGAGCAGCCATTCACCGGTTTCGTCTTCAAGATCCAGGCGAACATGGACCCGGCGCACCGCGACCGCATCGCCTTCCTGCGCGTGTGTTCGGGACGTTTCGAGCGCGGCATGAAGGTCAAGCACTTGCGCCTGGGGCGCGAGATCAAGGTGTCGAACGTGGTGACCTTCATGGCCTCCTCGCGCGAACAGGTGGAAGAGGCGTACGCGGGCGACATCATCGGCTTGCCGAACCACGGCAACATGCAGATCGGCGACAGTTTTTCTGAAGGCGAGATGCTGACCTTTACCGGCATCCCGTACTTCGCGCCGGACTTCTTCCGTTCCGTGCGCATCCGTAATCCGCTGAAGATCAAGCAGTTGCACAAGGGCTTGCAGCAGCTGGGCGAAGAGGGCGCGGTACAGGTCTTCAAGCCGGTGCAGGGCGGCGAACTGGTACTGGGCGCCGTCGGCGTGCTGCAGTTCGAAGTGGTGGCCAGCCGCCTGCTCAACGAATATGGCGTCGATGCCGTCTTCGAAGGCACCAGCATCAGCAGCGCGCGCTGGGTCAGCTGCGACGACAAGCGCGTTCTGCAGGATTTCGAAAACGCGCTGGGCCACAACGTGGCCTACGATGCGGCCGGCAACATGGCCTACCTGGCCACGTCGGGCGTGAACCTGCGCCTGACGGAAGAGCGCTGGCCGAAATTGACATTCCACGCGACGCGCGAGCATTCGGCGAAATTGGCTTGATGTAGCTGGTGATGTCGGATTACGCGCTTTGCGCTAATCCGACCTACGCCGACCTGCCTGTGCATGGCGTAGGTCGGATTAGGCCAACGGCCGTAATCCGACACCATCGTTGGCAGCAACTCAAGCCGGCAAAATCGTCCGCGTGCTCCAGTCGCGCCGCTCCAGCAGCAATGCCGTCAGCTGCGCCGCCGTCATCGGTCGCGCAAAGAAGTAGCCCTGCACGTTGTCGCAGCCCGCTGTTCTTAAAAATTCCACCTGCTGCAAGGTCTCCACCCCTTCGGCCACCACTTTCAGGTGCAGGCTGTGCGCCATGGCGATGATGGCCGTGACGATGGCTTCGCCCTCGCCGGGCAGGTCGTGCACGAAGCTGCGGTCGATCTTCAGCTGGTCGATCGGCAGGCGCTTCAGGTAGGACATCGACGAATAGCCGGTGCCGAAATCGTCGATCGACAGGTGGATGCCCGTCTCCTGCAGGCGCCGCATCAGTTCCACGTTGGCGTGGACGTTGTCCATCAAGACCCCTTCCGTGATTTCCAGCTCCAGCAAGCCATGCGGCAGCTGCGTTTCGTGCAGGATGGCGCGGATGTCGTCCATCAGGCCCGGGTCGCGCGCCTGACATGCCGACAGGTTGACGGCCACGTGCTCGAGCGAGTCGAGCAGCCCCGCCTTGCACCAGACGGCGGCCTGGCGGCAGGCGCTTTGCAGCACCCAGCGTCCCAGATCGACGATGATGCCGCTTTCCTCTGCCACGGGGATGAATTCGGCAGGGCTCAGCTGACCCATCTCGCGGCAGTTCCAGCGTACCAGCGCTTCCACGCCGACGATGCGCCCGCTGCGCAAGTCGATCTGCGGCTGGTAGTGCAGATACAGTTCCTCGTTTTGCAGCGCGCGGCGCAGGTTCGCTTCCATGCGCAGGCGTCGCTGGGCGCGAAATTCCATTTCGGCCTTGAACACGGCGTAGCGGTTCTTGCCCTGGTGCTTGGCGTGGTACATGGCCGTATCGGCATTGCGCGTCAGGGTGGCCACGTCCTGCGCGTCGAACGGGTACAGGCTCACGCCGATGCTGGCGCTGACATACAACTGGTGGCCTTCGAGGTCGAACGGTTCGGCCAGCACGGCGAGGATCTTGCTCGCCACGCTGGCCATTTCCGAGGCGTCGTCGGCCGGTTCGACGATGACGACGAATTCGTCGCCGCCGATGCGGCAGATGATGTCGGTGCCGCGCAGGATGGCCACGAGGCGCTCGGCGACGAGCTTGAGCAACTGGTCGCCGCAGTGGTGGCCCAGCGTATCGTTGACGATCTTGAAGTTGTCCAGGTCCAGCAGCAGCAGGCCCACGCTGCTGTCCTGGCGGTCGGCGCGCGCCAGCGCGTAGGCCAGCGCGTCGTTGAATTCATGGCGGTTCGGCAGCTGTGTAACGGAGTCGACGTGGGCCAGGTAGTGCAAATGGCTTTCCGCATGCTGGGCGGCGGTGCGCGTGCGGCGCACCATCAGGAACGTCAGGCCGAATGCGCACAGGCAGACGAGCAGGGTGAAGGCGGAAAATTGTGCCAGGCTGGCGTACAGCGGCGCCAGGCTGGCGCGCAGGTACAGGGCGCCGCCGCCGGGCAAGGTCTTGAGGATGGCGGCGCTGCCGTCCAGGTAATCGAGGTGCACGCCGTTGCGCGGCGCCGCGGGCACGCTATCGACGCTGCTGCGCGCATAGCGGGCAAACGGCGCGCCATAGGGATTGTAGAGCAGGGCTTGCCGGATATGCGGGGCGGCGGCGAGGGGAGCGAGCAGTTGTTGCGCCGCCAGGCGATTGTCCTGGCGCATGGCCTCGGTGGTGGCGGGCGCCAGCATGTCGGCCTGGATCTGCAGGCTGCGCTGGAGGGATGCCTGGAGGGAAAACAACTGGAAGAGGATCAGCAGCAGGCTGGCCATGGCCAGCATGGCCGCCGCGGCCAGCAAGTTCAGCCGGGCTATCCGGTCGCCGCGTAATTGCACGGACGGCAGTATCAATGGCGTCATCATGACGCTTCCTCCTGCCGGCCCCGCTTGCCGCCGCCCCGTGTGATCGCGCCTCGCCCTGCCATACTTTACGTTCCAGTCTGAAGAAAACCGAAGTGAGCCGGAACTCTCAACGTGTTGCTAAGTGTTGCTAAGGCCGACATATTGTCATTTTGCAGCGTGAAAGTACAGGGCGTGCGGCAATTTAGTATCCATGCCGGGCACCGCTGGCGGCAGACAAGGCGACAAGACAGGCGGAAAAGGCGGGCGTGTCTTTCTAATAATACATACTGAAGTTTAATCCTTTTTTTGCCTGCCGGTTTTTTTCTCTAAAAACATGCTGAAGGTAAACAAAATACCGCCAAGAATAACTTCAATGTGCCCGGCCATTCCGGCACGGATTAACTTTTTGACTGTGTCGGCCATTGCAAGTCATTGATTTTAATAAATTTTAATGAAGAATGCGCGAACGCTATGGCCTTGCTTCGCGAGTTCGTCCATAATCCGCTGATGATGGACGTTCTGATGCTGTTTGTTTTGTCTGCCGCGGCCAAGCAAGTCGCCGCCAGCAAAACCGGACGCCGCCCTAATGATCAATAGTGAGGATATCTTGGAAAAAAAACCAAAAATTATTTTGTCGTCACAAGACCTGGAACGACTGGAAGCGTTGTTGTATGCCTTGGGTAATAACTTATCGCCGGACAAGGCCGCCTTGCTCGATGAGCTGGGCCGCGCCGAGGTGCTCGAACCGCAAGAGATTCCCCCGACCGTCGTGACGATGAATTCCACCGTGCGCTTCACGGTGGAAAACAAGGAGGAATTCTGCCTCACGCTCGTCTATCCGAAGGATGTGGAAGGCCAGGCCGACCGCATTTCCGTGCTGGCGCCCGTCGGCAGCGCGCTGCTGGGCCTGTCCGTGGGCGACAGCATCGCCTGGCCCATGCCGGGCGGCGTGGTGAAGGTCAAGATCGAGGAAATCGTCTATCAGCCTGAACGGGCCGGCGAGTACCACCGATAAGCAATGACGGCGGACGGCGCCTGCCGTTCGCCTGCCAGGCCGTGCCAGGACGGAAATTAACTGTTTCGCTGCACGCGCACCACCAGCCATCCCGCCACGACCGTAAATGTGACGATGATGGCGACGATGATCCAGAAGCCCTGCGGATGCTGGGCCAGCGGGATACCCCCCACATTCATGCCCAGCATGCCGGCGATGATATTGATCGGCAAGGCCAGCACGGTGACGATGGTCAGCACGAACAGGCTGCGGCTGTTTTCCTCGTTGACGCTGGCGGCGATCTCTTCCTGCAGCAGCTTGATGCGTTCCTGTAGCGAGGACATATCGCTGAGCACCACCGAAAATTCCTCCGTCGATTGGCGCAGTTCCAGGCTGTCCAGTTCCGACACCCATGCGGGCGGACGCTGCAGCAGGCGGAACAGGGCGGCCGGTTCCGGCGCCAGCAGGCGCTGCAGCCGCACCAGCACGCGCCGCATGGCGCCCAGGTCTTCGCGTTTCGGCACCAGGCGCCCGGCCAGCAAGTGATCCTCGATATCGTCGACCCGTGCCACGGCATCGCGCACGATGTTGACCAGCACGTCGGCCTGGTCGCGCAGCAGGTGGATCAGCAGTTCCACCGACGAGCGGATCGGTTCGTGGTTCTTGATGACGGCCTGGCGCAGCCGTTCGATCGACTGCAGCGGCGCGCGGCGCGCCGTGATGACGAGGTTTTGCGCCACGCTGGCCCACATGGTGGAAATGTCCGACGCTTCGAACGAGAAATTGTGCACCACATCGTTGACCACGGCGATGAGGGTGTTTTCCGCCTGCTCGATGCGCGTGGAACGCGAACCCTGGTGCAGGGTTTCATAGAATTCGTCGGCCAGCTGCGTGTGCGTCATCAGCCATTTTTCGCTGGCCGCATGCGACAAATTAAAATGCAGCCAGACGAATTCCTGCGCCGGCCGCGCCGCGCCATCGGCCAGCCAGGCCTCTTATACACATCTC
>NZ_LRIC01000018.1:0-83551 GCF_001758725.1 Janthinobacterium sp. HH106
GGGGGCTCAGCGCACGCTGGCCAGCGTGCGCGCCGCCGAAAACATGCTTTCGGAACTAGGTGAGATGAGGCGCGGCACGCTGGCCATTCATGCCAGTCAGACTATCGCCAGCTACTGGCTGCCTCGCCTGCTCGTTCAATTTCGTCAAACGTACCCCGCCATCGACCTGACTTTGGAAGTGGGCAATACCGACAGCGTGGCGCAGGCCATCCTGCTGGGTGGCGCTGACCTCGGTTTCATCGAAGGCGACATCGACGAACCCTCCCTGGCCATCGAAGCTGTGGGGGAGGATCAGCTCGTTGTCGTGGTAGCACCCGATCATCCATGGTCCGCCGGGGTGCCGCTGGCGGCTGCCGACCTGGTGCAGGCGCAATGGATTTTGCGCGAAACCGGTTCCGGCACGCGTTCGGCGTTTGAGAAAGCGCTGTCGGACATGGGCGTGCCGGTCGCCGCAATGCAGGTTGCTCTCAGCCTGCCGTCCAACGAGGCGGTGCGCAGCGCGGTGATGGCCGGTCCCTTTGCCACCGCGATTTCCGAACTGGTCGTGGCATCGCATGTTCAGGCGGGCCTGCTGGCGCGCGCGGCGCTGGTCCTGCCGGCGCGTGGGTTCTCGATGCTGCGTCATCCTGAACGCCATCGCAGCCGTGCGGCGCTGGCATTTGAAGAATTGATGAACACAAAAAAATAAATACAAATACATGGAATAAAAACAGGGCAATGACGTTTGCACCTGTAGCAAGCCCGTTTTTCAACCTGACCTGTACTGGACCGCACCCATGAAAACCACCCACCTGATGTTCCTGTTGGCCAGCACCATCGGCATCGCCACCACGGCTGTTGCCGGGCCTGCGCTGGATATGGCGCAAGCCCACTTCGCCGCCATTGGCGCCGGTGAACACGCCGCCATCGTGCATGATTACGCCGACAATGCGCGGCTGACCTGGGTTGGTGGACCGCTTGACGGCAGCTACGACGGTGCAGCCGCCATCGGCGCCGTATGGAGCAAGTTCGGC
The DNA here is from genome assembly GCF_001758725.1 of Janthinobacterium sp. HH106. Classification (NCBI taxonomy): domain Bacteria; kingdom Pseudomonadati; phylum Pseudomonadota; class Betaproteobacteria; order Burkholderiales; family Oxalobacteraceae; genus Janthinobacterium; species Janthinobacterium sp. HH106. The sequence goes on from NZ_LRIC01000018.1 coordinate 1,014, forward strand.
GCGATGGGCCCGCTGCGCGTCACCGTTATGGGCGCGTCCGAGTCGGTCAATCCGAAGGGTGCGACCGTCACGGCGGCAGTGCAATTCGACGGCAAGGCCTCCATCAAGGTGCGCTACGTGTTGACCTACCGCGACGGCAAACTGGTCAATGAAACCTGGCAGATCGATCCGAAGCTGGCCGCCAGCGCGATGTAATCACTGGTTCCATGAGCGTCCTGCCCCTTCTTCCCGGCGCGGAGTTGCTGGCGTGTGTCCCGCGGCTGCGGCGCTACGCGCGCGCGCTCGTGGGCGAGCGCGCCGCGGCCGATGACCTGGTGCAGGACACGCTCGAACGCGGCTGGGCCCAGCGCGCCGCGCTGCAACCCGGCACGGACGCGCGCGCCTGGCTGTTTGCGATCATGCACAATATGCGTATCGATCAGATACGGCGCGGCGCACTGGTCACCGAGCCGCTCGACGATGATACGCCGATGCCGGCCCTGGCGGATCGCAGCACGGTCAGCATCCAGGTGCGCGAGATGGATGCCGCGCTGCGCCTGCTGAGCGAAGAACAGCGCGCGATCCTGCTGATGGTCGGGCTGGAAGACATGCGTTATGAAGAAGTGGCGTCGACGCTCGGCATCCCGGTCGGGACCGTCATGTCGCGGCTCGCGCGCGCCCGCGAAAAGCTGCGCAGCCTGATGGACGGCGGCGCCCGCGTAAACTCGTTGAAAGTCGTGAAATGAACCTGCCCGTGACTGAAGCCGATCTGCACGCGTACGTCGACGGCGTGCTGCCGGCAGCACGCGCTGCCGAGGTCGCCGCCTACCTGGCAGAGCGCCCCGAGGAAGCTGCGCGCGTGCGCGCCTACGCGGCCCAGAACGACGCCATGCATCGCCTGTTCGATCCGGTGCTGGGCGAACCGGTCCCGGCGCCCATGGCAGCGGCCACCACGCCGCATCGCAACCGGCACTGGCAATGGCAGGCGCTGGCGGCGGGCCTGGCAATCGCGTTGGTGAGCGGTGGCGCCGGCTGGGGCTTGCGCGGCGCGGCAACTGGCCAGTCCCTGGCGCGTATGGAGCAGCAAGCGCCCGCGTATCAGCAGGCAGCGTGGTCCGGCCTGGCACACCAGGCCGCAATAGCCCATGCCGTGTACAGCCCGGATGTGCGCCGGCCAGTGGAAATTCGCGCCGACCAGGAAGACCAGTTGGTGACCTGGCTGTCGAAGCGCATGGGCAGCAAGATCCGTCCGCCGCATTTGGGCAAGCTGGGCTATGAACTGATCGGCGGGCGCCTGCTGCCCGGGGCCAGCGGGCCGGTAGCGCAATTCATGTACCACGACGGCGCTGGCCAGCGCCTGACGCTGTACGTGTCGACGGAGCAGGCGCGCAACAAGAACACCGGCTTTCGGTTCGCCAAAGAGGGCGACGTCAACGTGTTTTACTGGATCGACGGGAAGTTCGGCTATGCGCTGTCCGCAGCCGTCGACAAGGGCGAACTGGCACGGGTTGCCAGCGCCGTCTATGAACAACTGGAGGGACCGGTTTGAAATTTTCACTTTTTTTGGGCGCCATGCTCTGGTGCTGCACCGCCACAGTCTCGGCGCAGCATGCTGGCCACCATGGCGCGACTGCGCCGCCTGCCTCGTTTATCGCCAGTAGCGACAGGCCCTATGCGTCTCTCGCGGATGATGCCATGGCGATCATGGATGACGGCATGCGACGCGCGCCCACAACCGGGGATCCCGCGCATGACTTCATGAGCATGATGATTCCTCACCATCAAGGCGCGATCGATATGGCCAAGGCCATCCTGGTGCACAGTAACGACCGCGAACTGCGCAACCTGGCACAAGGCATCATCGTCGAACAACAGAACGAAATCAATGTAATGCGCGCCTGGTTGCAACGCTACCAGGCAGCCCACGGCGCAAGAGCCGATTCCACCAACGCAGACACCAGGAAAGACTCTCATGCAACTCACTGAATTGAATAAGCTCACCTTCGCCATGACGCTTGCGGTCGCTGCCATGGGTACTGCGCAGGCTGCGCCAGGCACACAGGACCGCGTCTATACAGCTGACCAGAACAGCAACACCGTTTCGGTGATCGATCCATCCACCAATCAGTTGCTGGGACAAATCCGGTTGGGTAATCAGCGGCCCGACATCCTGTCTCCTTTGTACAAGGGGCAAGTGAATGTTCATGGACTGGGTTTTTCGCCGGACCATAAAACCTTGATTGCGATATCGAATGGCTCCAATTCGGTGACCTTCATCGACACGGCCACCAATAAGGTCAAGGGCGTTACCTATATCGGGCGGTCGCCTCACGAAGGATTTTTCACCGCGGACGGTCGCGAAGTCTGGGTCGTGGTACGCGGCGAAGATTACGTCTCGGTCATCGATCCTGTCACCTTCAAGGAAAAACGCCGGATCCAGACAACAGGTGGTCCGGGCATGGTGATGTTCCATCCCGATGGCAAACTGGCGTTCGTGGTATCGAGCTTTAATCCTGTCGTCGATGTCATCGACATGAAAACATCCAAAGTGATCAAGCATATTTCTGTCACTAGCCCGTTCTCGCCGTTCTTGCAGTTCACGCCTGATTTCAAGGAAGTCTGGATGACGCACAAGGACGTTGGCAAGGTCACCCGCATCGACGTGGCGACGCTGACAGTCAAAGGCGTCATCGACACCGGTTTTATTACCAACCACCTGGCGTTCGGGAAGAACGCTGGCGGCGCAAGAGCCTACGTGACAGTGGGCGGAGAAAATGTCGTCAAGGTCTATTCCACCGGTGATCAGCCACAACTCATGGCGACGATACCGACCGGGGCCTTGCCGCATGGCGCATGGGCGTCGGACGACGGCAGCAAAGTGTACGTTGGTCTCGAAAACGGCGATGGTGTCGACGTGATCGACACCGCAAGCAACAAGGTCGTCGCGCATGTGGCGGCCGGCCAGGCGCCGCAAGCGCTTGTCTACGTGTCCCATGCCGTGCCCACCGGTGCTGGTACCAGCAACCTGGTGCCGCGTGTGAACGGCGAGTCGAGCAATATCGCTCTCAAGTCCCGCGGCGACGGCAAAGGATTCGTGGTCGTGCGCAGCCTGGGCGTGACCGATGCACTGGAAGTGTTCTTGTACAAACTGAAACCGGAGACTGTTTACAACGTCTACGCCGGTGGTCAGCGCGCGCCGGTGGGTCGCTTCAAGACTGACGGCAAAGGCATGGCGAACGGTACTGCCATTGGGCCCATGCGCGACGTGCGGCCGGGCCTGGCGCAGCAGCCTGCTGGCGCCAGCCGGATCCTGGTGATGGAGGGCGACACGCCAGCCGGAGCGGAGCAGGCAGCGCTGGCGAGCAGCGAGTGACGTCTGGCGTGCCGGTGGCTCCCTTGCTGGACGATGTAGCCGAACTGGCACGCCGCGTCGAACTGCTGTCTCTTCCCCATGTGGTCGCGCTCAACCAGTGGGTCGACACGCACGCAGCCGTCCGCGCGCTGCCGTACTTCGATCCGCTGGACGGCGGCGCCGATGCGTCCATTCTCATCTTGCTGGAAGCGCCGGCGCGCCATGCGATGCGCCCGCGCTTCGTCTCGCGCGACAATCCTGGTCCTGCGCAGCGCAATCTTCAACGTTTCCTGGCGCAAGCCGCCGTCGCGCGTGCGCGTACCGTGCTGTGGAATACCGTGCCCTGGCTGGCCGACGAGCAAGCTCCGCCGGCGCGCCTGGGTGTGGCGGCGGTACGTGCAGGCATCGCCATGCTAGGCGATGTGCTGGACCTCCTGCCATGCCTGCGGGTGGTCGTGCTGGCCGGACGCACGGCCCGCCAGGCCCACGCTGCCATCGAGGCCAGGCGGCCGGGCTTGATCGTACTGGAAATGCCTCATCCGAGTCCGCTATCTGTTTGTACGTCGCCAACTGTGGCCCCGCAAATCGTCGCGACACTGGCGCGCGCGGCGCAACTGGCGCGCTGAACGTTGGCCTTCAGGGCCGGTTCATCGACGCAATACAGGGAGAGACGAACAGGTTGCCACGGTAAGCGCCGAGCGCGGTGCGCCATGCGACAACCAGCCACAGGCTTGCCAGTACCACTACCAGCGCGCTGCCGAAGACCTCGAAGAACAGCGAATCGAGCACCTTCGCCAGACGCAGCGTGGTGACCGCGAATACGCCGAGCGGAAAGGTATAGCCCCACCAGCCCAGGTTGAATGGAACGGCTGCCCTGAAGTAGCGCAGCGTAATCAGGGTTGCCAGCATCATCCACCACAGGCCGAGTCCCCAAAGCAGCAGGCCGCTCACCACGCCCATCCCGTTGGCCACGTGGCCAACCTCGGCCAGGCCAAACGGCGCCAGCGTCGCCGGCGCGGCGGCGCCGAGCACCAGCATGCCGAGCGCGCCGGTGCCCACTGGTCCCAGCGCCAGCCAGCTCGATGCCGCCATGCTTTCGTGCGGCAGTTTGTGCAGGGCCATGCGTAATAACAGAATCGCGAGAATGCTGAGCGCCACTGGCACCGAGTATGCCCACAGCACGTAGCCGGTGATCAGGACTGTGAAGCGCGCGCCACCATCCTGCAGGTGCGGCACAAGCAGCCCGGCGCTCGCCGCTGCAACCTCGGCAGCGACGACCGGCAGCAGCCAGACCGCCGTCATCTGGTCGATGCTGTGCTGCTGGCGCGTGAACATCAGGTAAGGAATGAGGACGCCGCAAGCAAGTGCCATGGCCACATCGATCCACCACAAAGCTTCGGCCACCGCGACGGCGGCGGCGCCCCAGCGCGCCACGCCAAAGCTGAGAAATCCATTGATAATTGTAGCTAATCCCATGGGAATGGTACCGAAGAACATGGAGACGGTCGCATGGCCGAACACCTGTTTCGCTTCGTCGAAAAACATGACCCAGCGCGCGCTGTACAGCGCGGCAAACAACACGAACAGCGCAATGTTAAAAAGCCAGAGTCCCTCGGCCAGGCGGGCCATCCCCGGGAGCGCGCCTGGCAGTTGGGCGAGCGCAAGCGACAAGATGCCGGTGCCCATCGTTGCCGCAAACCAGTTCGGCGTAAACTGACGGATCACTTCGATAGGACTGCGCAGCTGGCGTAAGGGTGTGGCGCCAGCGGCCATCGCCTGAATTTCCTTGAATGACATGCAAATCCTTGATTGAAGGCGTGAAGCCGGATGGCATCCGGCATATTCCGTCAGCATAAAGCAAAGGCCGTACTAGCATTAATCAACCTGTTTCCTAGCTAGATATGACTTGAATTATGCGTTTTCCTGTTTTGATGCGGAGTATTAAAGTGGTTTCATTCTGCTGACCTGCAAAGGTCGCGGTCAGCACCGCTCCCCACCATTTACGAGGAAAACATCATGCACGCTCCAAAACGTATCGCGGTCACCGGCGCCGCCGGACAAATCGGTTATGCCTTGCTGTTTCGCATCGCCAGTGGCGATTTGCTGGGCCCAGATCAGCCGGTTATCCTGCACCTGCTTGACCTTCCCCGCGCGCTCGGCGCACTGAACGGCATCCGAATGGAGTTGGATGATTGCGCGTTTCCACTGTTACAGCAAGTCGTCATCACGGATGATCCACTGACAGCGTTTCGCGACATCGATCTCGCGATCCTAGTCGGCGCGCAGCCGCGCAGCAAGGGCATGGAACGCAAGGATTTGCTGGCGGCGAACGCCAACATTTTTGCCGAACAAGGCAGAGCACTCAACGCGGTTGCGCGGCGGGACGTGAAAGTGCTCGTGGTGGGCAATCCCGCCAACACCAATGCGCTGATCGCCATGACGGCGGCGCCCGATCTGGCGCCGTCCTGCTTCAGCGCGATGATCCGCCTCGACCAGAATCGCGCGCAAGCGATGCTGGCCCAGCACCTGCACCAGCCGGTGGACCGTGTCAGCCAACTCGTGGTATGGGGTAACCATTCGCCGACCATGTACCCGGACTATCGCCATGCCGAGGTCGATGGCCGGCCAGCGCCACTCGCCGTTGGCGACGAGTCATGGAATCAAGAGGTGTTCATTCCGACGGTCGCGCAACGGGGAACTGCAGTGATTGAAGCACGCGGCCTGTCCTCTGCAGCGTCGGCGGCCAATGCCGCATTGGACCACATGCGCGACTGGGTCTGCGGCAGCGCCGGGCGTTGGGTGTCGATGGCCCTGCCATCTGACGGATCGTACGGCATCGCCACGGGAATTTTCTTCGGCGTTCCCGTAGTTTGCCATGGCGGCCAGATCGAACGCGTCGCCGGCCTGGACATTAATGCGTTCGCCAGGGAGAAGTTGCAGCGGGCCGAGGACGAGCTGCGGCAGGAGCGTGCGGCGGTCGAGCACCTGCTGCACTAAGCGTCCAGGCCGGCCGCCATATGCGCAGCCTCGCGAGATACGCACCGGTGCCGCCTCGTATAATCCTGCATCGACTTCACGGATCCGGCTTCATGCGCCTTTCACTTCGCCAGCTCCAGATATTCCTGGCCGTCGCGCAATGCGGCAGCACGACGGCCGCCGCGACGGCACTCGCGCTATCGCAATCGGCGACAAGTGCCGCACTCAACGAGCTCGAATCGCTTCTCGACATCGTCCTGTTCGACCGGGTTGGCAAGCGCCTCGTCATCAACGATAACGGCCGCGTGCTGCTGCCGCAGGCACGCGAGATGCTCGACGCTGCAGCGACGATCGAGAAGCAGTTCGGCCGCCATGCGGCGCTCTCAGGAAACGGGCTGAACTTGGGTGCGAGCACGACCATCGGCATTTATGTGCTGCCGCCATTATTGGCCGCCGCATTCGGCAAGCATGCGGCCAATCCGCCACTCGTCAAAATCAGGAATACCGCCGAGATCGCCGCTGCCGTCGCGAACTTTGAACTCGACCTCGGGTTTATCGAAGGCCCGTGCACCGACGCCGCCCTGGAAGTGGCACCATGGCTCACCGATGAACTGCTGGTAGTCGGCGCGCCCGATCATCCACTGGCGCTGCAGAGCGCACGACGCGAGGTCACGCTGGATGAATTACGCGCCGCCCACTGGCTATTGCGGGAACCGGGCTCGGGAACGCGCGATGCCGTAGAGCAGGCGCTTGCGCCGTACCTGCACAGCCTTCGTTCGGCCGGAGAGTTCAGCAATGCCGAAGCGATCAAGCATGGCGCCGCCGAAGGACTGGGACTAGCCTGCCTGTCGCGGCTGATCGTGGCCGATTTCCTCGCGAACGGCCGCCTGGTTGCGCTATCGACGGCACTGCCGCCCTTGACCAGGCATTTTTTCATTGTCTACCACCGGCGCAAATTGCTGTCCCCCAGGTTGCAGGCGTTTCTGACATTCTGCCGCACAGAGCCGGTGCGTAGCCATCCATAGCGCAGCGGTCGGATAGCGGGCGCCTTGTCGAGACCGCTGGCTTTGCGATATGATCGCACCAGGAGATGACGTTCCTCCTTGAACCGCAGTGGAAACAGCGCTGCTGATGACGTCTACAGACACCTGACCTTGGTCGGGGCTGTAGGCGTTCGCGTTCACACCCCGGTCATTGGTCAGCCCGTATCGTTCGAGCAAAGATCGACCCAATGACAAACTCTTCCAATATTTTTCATATCGAGCAAATCGCACTGTTGCCTTCCATCGGCAAATGGCTGTGCATGGCAAGCGTGGTCGCCGCACTTGCCGGCAGCGCTGCTGCAGTATTTTTAATGACCCTCGATCATGCCACCGCGTGGCGCGAGGCGCATCGCTGGATCATCTGGCTGCTACCGGTTGCCGGGTTCGGCGTGGGAATGGTCTATCACCTGGCCGGTCGATCGGTGGAGCGCGGCAATAATCTCATCATCGACGAGATCCATGATCCCCAAAAGGTCATCCCGTTGCGTATGGTGCCGCTGGTGTTGGGCGGCACCGTCGTCTCGCATTTGTTCGGCGCGTCCGTAGGGCGCGAGGGAACTGCCGTTCAAATGGGCGCGGCGCTGGCCGATCAGCTCACGCAACTGTTTCGCGTCACGCCGGAGGGCCGCCGGGTCCTGCTGATGGCGGGCATGAGCGCCGGCTTTGCCGCAGTGTTCGGGACGCCACTCGCAGGCACCATCTTCGGCCTGGAAGTGCTCGCCATCGGCCGCATCCGCCATGACGCACTATTGCCCTGCGTTGTCGCCAGCCTCGGCGCCGACCAGGTCTGCCTGGCATGGGGCGTTCACCATACACACTATGCAATCGGGACGATCGTCCCTGTCGGCTTCTGGAGCGTTGCCGCCGTAATCGTCGCTGGCATCGTCTTCGGCCTGGCCGGCATGGCATTTGCCGTGAGTGCGCGCCGGGTGGGTGCCGCGGCGAAGCGGTGGGTTGCCTATGCGCCGCTGCGCCCGGCGATAGGCGGAATCCTCATCGCGCTTGCGGTATGGGGGTTCGATGCGTGGCACTACACCGGATTGGGCATCCCGGAGATCGTGCGCGCGTTCCAGCAGCCAGGGTCTCCCTGGGACTTTTTCGGCAAGATGTTTTTCACTGTCCTGTCGCTGGGCACCGGCTTCAAGGGGGGCGAGGTCACGCCGCTGTTCTACATCGGCGCGACGCTCGGGAACGCCCTTGCACCGATCCTGCATCTGCCGTTTGCCATGCTCGCCGGCCTGGGTTTTGTGGCCGTTTTTGCCGGCGCGGCGAATACCCCGATCGCAACTACGCTGATGGCCATCGAGTTGTTCGGGCCGGCAATCGGACCGTTCGCGGCCATCGCGTGCGTGACGGCTTATTTGTTTTCGGGCGACACCGGCATTTATCACGCGCAGCGTATCGGGCGGGGCAAGCACGGGATGTACCGGGGTGCCATTGCGGCCCCGGAATCTTCGATACGCTAACTGCAGGCGAGCAGAAATGTATGCTTGCGCGCGAATTCCGCATCCGTTGGGAGAACTTATATCGACATTAACCGTCGGGTTTAACACCTTAAACAGATTTTCCGGTTCGCTGCACTTCCTACCCCTGGCCCAAAAGTCTTCCACGGGCCAGTTTCAAGACCAATCCGATGGGCATGGCCAACGGCACTGCGATCGCGCCAATGCGCGACGTGAGCAACAGTCTGAACTCCAGGCCGTGACCGCGAGCCGCGTCTTGGTGATGGAAGGCGACGTTGCAGCCCATCCACAAGAGGCCGTACTGAGCAGCGCGCAGTAAGCAAATTGCGACAAAACTGTGTCAGTATGGCACTGAACAGTTTCATAACAATAACGGAGACCCGTATGGCGAAGACCTCGTTGGTATTGACGGCGGAGGCGGCGCGGCGCCGTTCCTTTCTGAGGCAGGCAGGCACGTTCGGTGCCGTCACCGCTTTCGGCAGCCCGGTATTGAGCGCGCTGGCTGCAGAAGCCGGCCACGTCACGCTGCCGTTTGAAAACGGCGAGCGCGAACTGGTCGCGTATCCCCAAAAGCGACCGCTGATCCTGCTTACCGCCCGTCCGCCGCAGCTGGAAACTCCGTTCAGTGTGTTCAACGAATCGGTGATTACGCCGAACGATGCGTTCTTCGTGCGCTATCACTGGAGCGGCATTCCCACCGCGGTAGATGCGCAGACGTACCGCCTGCGCGTCGGCGGCAATGTCAATACTCCATTGGAACTCTCACTCGCCGACCTCAAGCAAATGGCCGAGGCCACCGAGCTGGTCGCCGTTAACCAGTGCTCCGGTAACAGCCGCGGTCACTTGTCGCCGCGCGCCAACGGCGGCCAGCTATCGAACGGCGCCATGGGCAACGCCCGCTGGACAGGCATCCCGCTACGTAAGGTGCTGGAAAAGGCGGGCGTAAAGGCCGGGTCAGTGCAGGTCTCGTTCAATGGCCTTGACACTCCGCCGGTTGGTGACGGGCCCGATTTCATGAAGGCCCTCAATATCGATCATGCGCTCGACGGCGAGGTAATGCTGGCGTCGCAAATGAACGGGGTCGACATGCCCATGTTGAATGGCTATCCGCTGCGGCTGGTTGTACCTGGTTACTACGGCACCTATTGGGTCAAGCATCTCTCCGACATTACCGTTACCGACAAGGTATTCGACGGATTTTGGATGAGCACCGCATATCGCATCCCGGACAACCAGTGCGCCTGTACCGAACCGGGAAAGGCGCCGACCAAGACTATCCCGATCAATCGCCTCAACGTGCGTTCGTTCGTGACCAGCCTGACCGACGGCATGCATGTCAAGGCGGGGCGTCAGACTGTAGTGCGCGGAATCGCGTTCGACGGCGGCTACGGCGTGAATGAAGTGGCGTTTTCATCCGACGGTGGAAGGAACTGGCAGGCAGCACAACTGGGCAAGGACTTGGGGCGGTACTCCTTCCGAGAGTGGAGCGCGGCGTTCACGCCGAAACAGAAAGGGAACCACGAACTGCTGGTACGGGCGGTGAACCGGATTGGTCAAGGCCAACCCGCGAGTGCACTGTGGAACCCTGCCGGCTACATGCGCAACGTGGTCGAATCAACGCGCGTCGTCGCGGTATAAGGGGAACAAAATTGAAACATCCACTGATTTGTTCTCTGTTCACCATCGGCCTGATGGCTGCGGCCCCAGCTTTCGCCCTCGACATTCAGCTTCCGCCTGAAACTGCTGTCTTCAAACCCAGCGATTTGCCGGGATATGCGCTGGCCCAGCGCAACTGCATGACATGTCATTCAGTCCATTATATCCAGTCGCAGCCAACGACGTCGCCTCGCGGCTACTGGGATGCGACCGTGAAAAAGATGAAGAAACCGTTCGGCGCACAATTTCCCGATGCGGATATCCCGGACATCGTTGATTATCTGGTCAAGACCTACGGGGCCGAGCGCAGTACCGCAATTCCGACTGCGACAGCAGCGGTAAAGCCAGCTGCCGTGGCACGGACGGTCGGGACCGCCGCCGCAACCGACACAAAAGCGCTGCTTGCCACAAATGCCTGCACGGGATGTCATTCGATCGACAAGAAAATCGTCGGGCCGGCATTCAAGGAAGTGGTTGCTAAATACAAGGGAAAGGCAAACGCAGAGTCATTGGTAGCGCACAATATTCGGGCAGGCGGCGCCGGCAAATGGGGGCCTGTACCGATGCCAGCATTCGCCCAACTGAGCGAGACCGAGGCGATGGCTTTGGCGCATTACGTCCTGGCGCAGTAACTTTGATGCGGCGTTGCGGCAGATAAGAACGTGCGCTCTTGAATTTGGTCGCCACTCGATGTCAAGTCGAAGCGATAGTCCTGCGCGCCATAATTATTAGTGATGCTGCTGGGAACACCAGGTAGTCGGGCCGGACGCAGCATGCTTGCGCAACGTCCACTCCGATCACCGCAGCAAAGCCGCGTGGCGAAGGGATGGTGAAAAGGATCTGCCGGCCGCAAACGAGTGGACGGGGGAGAAAGAGGAACCTTGGCATATTACCTCGGCAGGGCCAGGCGCTCCACCTTGGTGCGCATGCCAACCTTGGCGCTTACCGCAAAGTGTAGGTTCTGTCGCGTTGTTGAGCGCAGCGCGGAATTTCCCTGGTGCGCATAACCGCGGCTTACAGGCTTAAAGCAACCCTACCTAGTCGTTTAGGCGACAGCAGAATGAAAAGGATCGCATTGATGCGAACGGCTGCTTTGGGTCGAAAGCGGTCCTACATTGAAGGACACGTTGCCTTAGCGCCCGATTTTTTCCGAATCCTGTGTTCTTCCCTTCCAGAATATGGTTCAAAAGCGGTGAGTGACTCATCGTGATTCCGAAAATTTATACAGTCCATTGTATCGGATAGGCGTCTCCCTGCGAGACGCTGCAGTCGCAACGCGTCTCGTTTTTACATGTTTTGACCCAGTAGCAACGATCAAACCCGAGCAGTTGACTATCAGATGCTCAGTGGATAGGTCCGGCAATTAACTAATGGGCTAGTCACTTGCCCCCAGTAGGACGCAGGGCATGCTCAATACGGCGCTGGTTAAAGGAATCTTCCCGATCGATGTAGCGCATGGCGGACTGTGCATTTTTCCAGCCCACATGCTCCATCAGCGTTCTCAGATCCCACCCATTCGCGGTTGCCCAACTGGCAAAGCCGCGGCGCAGCGAGTGGGCACTGTACAACTCAGGCGCATCCACGCCAGCTTCCTGCAGGATATTACGCAGAAGCGGCACCAAGCTATCGATGTTTAGGCCGTTAGCGCTAATGTTGGCCCAGCGATCAATGGCACGAAACACCGGCCCAGCCGTCAATCTCGCTGCAGCGATCCATTCCTCATAAGCGGTGACAGGGCATAGGCGCGATAGCAACGGCACCTTGAAGTTGCCGCCTTTGAGCTGGCGATCACCCTTGGTGCGCGGCAAAAAGCAAGTCATCCCTTCACCTGGCGTGATGTGAATATGCTCGATCTGCACGCGCGTCAGCTCATCGCCGCGAAACCCGCGCCAGAAACCCAGCAAGAACAATGCTTTATTGCGGCGGTACCGCAGCTCGGCGGCCAGTTCTCCCTGGGATTGCGCGGCGTCGGCGTTGGCCGTCAACCAGTGATCGACCAACATGAGTTGATCGATCTGAAAGGGTTTTGCTCGCTTTTCCTGGGCGGGGTGCAGCGTCTGGATACCGCGCAAGACTTGGCGTACTACCGGTGCCTTGGTTGGGTCTGGAAAGCCCTGGTCGAGATGCCACTGGGCTAATGCGGCCAATCGCTGACGCAGGGTGTTGACAGCGTGTTTGCCGGCACGGTCGGCCAGGTAGCGTGCCACGCTATCCGGCGTCGCCGGCAAAAGACCACCCCATTCCACTTCAAAATCGCGGAGCGCGCTTTGATAGCTTTTTCGCGTGTTCTCGCGCGTAGCAGCCTGCAGAAAGAGGTCGATATCAGACATGGCATGACAAGGCTGAAAAGCGGGCGGGTAAGGCCGGCTGGATAGATCGTGGCGAGCGGCGTCACCAATTATGTCCGGCTCTATCGGCAAATGTACAGCAAACGCGGCCAAAATGGCACGAAAAGACGTCTGACACAGGATAACCATATATTATCCTGCTTTAATTTCAAGGAAAATTTGAGCTTGAATTTCTCGAAAAATGGTATGTAATTACATGGTATGTAATCCATCATCTTATTTCGTGGAGACGCCATGGCCCGCGCCGGACTGTATCAATCGGATATCAAAAAAGCGCGCGATGCGTTGCTGGCGCAAGGGCGCTACCCCTCGGTCGACGCAGTCCGCGTTGCATTAGGCAACACTGGGTCCAAGACCACCATCCATAAATATCTGAAAGAACTGGAGACGGAAGAAGGCTCTGGTGACGGGCGCAAGGCGCCGATCAGCGATGCCTTGCATGATATTGTGGTTCGGCTGGCCGCGCGACTGCATGAAGAAGCCGACGAACGGACCTCGGCTATCGAGTCTCGGAACGCCGAGCAGGAGCGAGACCATGCCGCGGCCGTGAACAACTATATGAAAGAACTGGCGGCACTACAACAGCAATTGCGCCAGGCCAGGGAGGACGGCGTCGAGGAAATACGGACGCATACCCAAACTCGCTCCAGTCTGCAAAATGAGACCATCTTGCGCCACACAGCGCAGCAGCAGGTGGCCGATTTGCAAGAGCGCCTGGCCGAAAATGAGGCGCACCGGCGGTCGCTAGAGGAAAAGCATGCCCATGCGCGCGACTCCCTGGAGCATTATCGTCAGTCAGTCAAGGAACAGCGCGATCAGGATCAGCGGCGCCATGAACAGCAGACACAGCAACTGCAAGCCGAGTTACGGCAACAGCAACAAGCGGTGGTGCTCAAACAGGAAGAGGCGACTCGATTGAACCAGGAAGGCGCTAAATTGGTTGCCGAGCTGTCACATGCCAAACAGGCGCTTTACGAGCAACAAGCGCTCGGCCGTCGGCAAGATCAAAAGATCGATCAGCTTCATGCGGAGCAGCTGCATGCCGGAGACCTGGAACGACAACTTGCCGCCAAAGTGACTGGGAATGAGGTATTGCTGGGGCAGGTAGCAGAATTGGAAAAGGAGTTGGGGGGACTGAAAACCCGATTCCATGAACTCGAATTGTCCTTGGCCCAAGCTAACGCTAGAGCAGAAGCGAGCCAAGGCATCAGTGAGGAGTTGCGGGGTTATCTACAGTCACTGGACCGACCACCCGCCTAAGAGAAGAGCTAGAGACTGGCCTGGGCAGCCGGCCACCAGTCAAAATGAAGAGATATCGCAACAAAAATCAGAATTAAAATTCTTTAAAAACAAAAACTTAGATCAAATTTTGGGGATTTTTACAAGAATCCGGGCCGACCCTCTGATAGGAGTCCCAGTCGATCAGTTGCACCCGGTAGTCGCTGTACTGGTCACTGTTGGCGACGTACAGATCCCCCGACTGCAATTCCTGCATCGCCTCGGTCAACACGCACAGCTCGAAATACTTGCGGTTGACCTCGGTAACCGGCGCGCCGCCTGACCGCTGGCCAGTGATCAGCCGGCGCCATTTTTCCGGGATCCATTTGAGGTTGATGTTCGCGCCGGCAATCGAAATACAGTCTCTATGGCTTTGGCGGTTGGCCAGCACAAAGCGGATGGCGGCGATGAGCGACAGGTCTGCGGACGTGGACTCCAGGTTCAGCAGGCCCAGACAGTTGAGCAGCAAAGGCCGCTGCGTCTGGTAGGGAGCCAACATGAACGGCAAGTAGTTATTGCCCGCATAGGCGATATGCTCATCACACTCGATCAGCAGGCTTCCCGGATCGTCATGAAAGGCTGCCGCGATGCGTGTGCCGCGCTCCGCGTCGGTCTCGCCTTCCTGAAACGCTTCGAGTACGTCACGCAGCTGGGCGATCAGTTTCTCGGCGCGCTTTTGATGTTCGAGATAGTATTGCTGGAGCGCAAGCTCGGCGCCGGTGTGGATTTTTCGAAGCTTACGGATGAACATGCCCACCGCATCGTCCAGCGCCTTGCACAGCTGGGCGTGAAACAGCAGGACCATCAGCGCATAGCGCTTGTTGGGCTGCGTCGACTTCATGTCCGCGGCATCCAAGGCCCGCGCCTCATGGATATATTGGCTGCGCTTGACGACAGGAATGTGATCGACCGCCGGCAGTTCGCTAGACCAGCTTTTGAGCCAGCCTATGTGTTCGAGGTACTGGCGCACTTCCGTGTTGGTCGGCTTCTTCGGCTCCAGCTTCAGTTGCTGCCACCCGGTGAGCGACTGTTGCGGTGCGCTCGCCAGCATGGCGTCAAATCTCTCGATGACGGCCGCCGCGAGGGGTTCGGCCAGCGAGCGGAAAAAGCGGTCGTTGACCTGGTTTCGCACTTTCTGCGCTTTCCGGTTCAAGGTGCTAAACGCCGGCAGCTCGAAACGTTGCCGGATCAATTCCTCGATGACGACGTTGATGATGTCGGCTAATTCCTGCTTTGTCTGCGCCGCCTCGGTTGCCGCCGATTGAATCGCGCTGTCCGTGTCGGCTGTAACGGGGCGGATGCCCAAATAGCTCCGGATGGCCTCCATAAAGCGCTGGCGCGAATCCGATCGCTCCTCGAGGGCGATATCGCGGGCTGGAATGGAACGGTTGTGTGTCGATTTCGACAGGAAGGAAACGATTGGCGCGGGAATGTCCGCCAGCATGGGAAAGTAGCCCAGCCGCTGCACTGCTTTTAGTAACAGCATGATATACAGCCGCGCGGGAGCTGTACGCCCTGTTCTGCGTGCGAATCGAAGTTCCTCGTCGCTCGGCGTGTAGACATCTGCCAGCTCGCGGTGGGTCAGCTCCGGCTTGAACCGCGGATAGGCCGTTTCATGAATACTGGTCAAGCAAGTCCCTTCGATTAACTAGCAGCGAGGCGCCCCATTTATTTCAGCTTTAGAATTCGACGCGCCCCATTTAATACGATGATGCCGATGACCGTGCCGATCACTAAATCAGGATAATGGGAGCCAGTCCAGGCGACGAGTGCGCCCGCGACAATCACGCCGATGTTCGCAATGACGTCATTGGCGGAGAATATATAGCTTGCCTTCATATGGGCGCCGCGATCCCGCTTTTTTGCGATCAACACCAGGCACGCGACGTTCGCCGCCAGCGCGAGCGCGCCGACGCCCATCATCAAGCCGGATTCCGGGTCGCTACCAAGCAGGGTGCGCCGCACGACCTCTCCAAGCGCCCCGAGCGCAAGCGCCATCTGCAGCCAACCAGCAACATGCGCTGCGCGCGTCTTGAGCGATGCGGCCCGGCCCACGGCGTACAACGCAAGGCCATAGACGGCGGCGTCGGCGAACATATCCAGCGAGTCGGCTACCAAGCCCGCCGATTGAGCAATAAGGCCCCACACCAATTCGAGTACAAACATGGCGCCATTGATCGCGAGGAGCAAGCGAAGGACTTTCGCCTCTGACTCGTTACCCGCCTTGTCAGCGTCGGCACCATCTTCGGGGGCTGATGGCGCCGCACTGATCAGATACGCACCAAACTGTAAGGGAATGAGCTTCGAGAGGATGGGATCGATGGTGCCGGTATGCGTCACGTGGAGCTGTCGCTGTTCGATATCGAAGTTGAGCGACTTGATACCTTCTATGTCGGAGAGCGCCATGCGGATCATGTTCTCTTCTGACGGGCAATCCATCTTGGGAATCCCCAGCGTGCTGGTCGTCCGTGTTGCTCGGGCGGCTGCAGGGCGCGACTGGCGCAGTTCGACGCCCAGTCCCAAAGGCAGCAGCGCATCGACCAGCGTTCCTGGAGCACCGCGATGGAACACCGTTACCGTGCGCGTGTTCAAATCGAACGCCATGCGGTCAATATCCGGGACGCTCCCCAAGGCCATCCGGATCAAATTCTCTTCGGATGGGCAGTCCATCTTGGACACGAATAAATCGGTTTCCAAGGTGACAGGAGCGGAAGTTGGATCTGGCGTCATGGTGATGTACTTTCGAGTTGAATCCGCTCAGGTTAAACGTTCAAGCAGCTTTAACGTCAAGCACTGTAAGCATCGATTATTGGCGAGGTGTCAGAGCGTCGATAATCCGGCAATCGGAAACCAGGCCGCCCTTGCAGGAGGCCAAGAGACTAGTGAGTCGGTCCTTCAAGAGGAGCAAATCGGCAATCTTTTGTTCCACTACGGCAAGATGGTTCTCGGTCAGCGCAGTCACCGTACAGCAGTCGCCATTCTGCTGGTCGGAAAAAGATAGCAGGCTCCGGACCTGGTCAATCGTAAAACCGATGTCACGCGCACGCCGTACAAAGGTAAGGCGGTCGAGGTCGTCATTCCCATACTGCCGATAATTGCTCCCCGAGCGGGACGGCGACGCGAGCAGTCCTATTTTTTCGTAATAGCGAATCGTGGCAGCCGGTATCTCGGCTGCGCTGGCCAGTTGGCCAATCGTAAAAGTAGGTGACATGGCGCTTGACCTTAAAGTGACATTAAGGTTTATAAAGACTCTTTGCCATCCCGTCAAGCCATGGAACCTATGCGTATCCGGATTTCTTTCTTCATTGTTGCCACTGTGCTGGCTACGACCGCTGTGGCGCAATCGGTCGTCGAGAATGGTACTGCCCTCAGATTGGGAGACGCCGTGGCGAAGGCGCGGCTTCAGGCGCCCGCTCTCCAGGGGGCGGATGCTGCCGTGCGTGCAGCCGAGGCCAACGTGCAACTATCCGGCCTGCGGCCCAACCCAACGCTGTCGGTAGAAGCTGAAAACGTCATGGGTTCAGGCCGCTACACCGGTTTCGGCGGCGGTGAAAAAACCGTTTCATTTTCGATACCCTTGGAACTGGGCGGTAAGCGTCAAGCCAGGGTCGGCGTGGCGCGGGCTGAAAGCATTGCTGCTGGGATTGGCGCCAAAGCGTCGCAAGCCGACTTGACGCTGCAGGTAACCGAAGCTTTCGTTAGCCTTGCCGCAAGCGAGCGGCACGCGCAGATCGCTAAAACGAGTCACGAGCTGGCCGAGCGCGCCTTCCATGCGGCACGAGAACGGGTGCGAGCGGGTAAAGCGTCTCCAATAGAAGAGCAACGCGCTGATGTCCTGCGCATTAATGCGGAGGTCCGCCTGGGCAAGGCAGTACGCGCAGTCGAGTTGGCTCGGTCCAATGTGGTACGGCTGACGGGCGTCGCAAAGCCATTTGCAATCGCATCGCCCTGGTTTGAGCATGTTGAACGTAGTGACGTACCTGCCGCTTCAGGTGCGGGACTGGCAATTGTGGCTGCTGATGCCGAGGTCGCCGCTGCCGCTGCCCGCATTGTCGCGGCCAGGAGCGACCGCGTTCCCGACGTTACACTCACCGCCGGCATGCGCCGCTTTGGAGAAACTTCCGATAAGGCGGCTGTAATCGGTCTGTCAATCCCCCTCCCACTGTTCAATCCGGGTACAGCCGTTTTATCACGCACGCGGGCTGAATACGATCGAGCTGTAGCAACGCGCCGTGCCGCTGGGCTGGCATTTGACCAGTCCATGGAACAGGCAAACGCCGAGGTTGCTGATGCCGTTGAGGCGGCGCGCGCGGCGAACGGTCCCGCCTTGGCCGCTGCGGAGGAAGCGGCACGTATCGCACGGCTCGGCTACCGCGAAGGTAAATTCCCCCAACTCGAACTGATCGAGGCCGAGCGTTCGTTGGCCGAGACTCGCCAGGCATCTGTAGATGCACTGACGGCATTGCACACTGCGCGTGCGCGTCTGGCGCGGCTACAAGGTTCCACTTCTCCAATTTATAAGGACTGACCATGCAAGCGGTATTTCGATCGGGCCTGTGCGCCGCCATAATTCTGTTGAGCGCGTGCTCGCCCAAGCCTGAAGCGGCGAAGCCGAAAGATTCGGTCGTGGCTCAGAGTGACGACAAGAAAAACGATAAGGACGAAAAGCAAGAGGAGAAGGAAGCCAAGTCCGATGCCAAGAGCGAGGCTAAGGAGAGCGGCGGAAGCGAAGAGAAAGAAGGCGAGTCGGAGGGCAAAGAAGATTTTGTCACGCTTTCTGATCA
Source organism: Janthinobacterium sp. HH106 (assembly GCF_001758725.1). Classification (NCBI taxonomy): domain Bacteria; kingdom Pseudomonadati; phylum Pseudomonadota; class Betaproteobacteria; order Burkholderiales; family Oxalobacteraceae; genus Janthinobacterium; species Janthinobacterium sp. HH106. The sequence continues at coordinate 19,893 of NZ_LRIC01000018.1, forward strand.
GCAAATTCGAGCAGCGGGAATCGACGTTGCGCCGGTACGGCAATCCTTCGCTGGCGCCATTGAGGCCCCGGCCGTTATCGCCGCCGATCCCAAGCAGGCGGCCGTTGTGTCCAGCTCCGTCGGCGGGCGGGTGGTCGAAGTGCGGCGCAATCTCGGTGAAGCAGTCGGTCGCGGCGACGTGCTTGCTGTTATCGAAAGCCGCGACATTGCCCAGCTGCGCGCCGACATCGAGATTGCGAAACGCCAATATGAACTAGGCCAGGCAACCTTCAAGCGGGAAGAACGCCTGTACGGAGAAAAAGTCACTTCCCGCCAAGAGTTCGAAGTAGCGCGTACCTCGGCGCAAGAAGCGGGGACCCGCTTGCGCTTGGCCGAGCAGCAGTTGTCCGCCGCGGGCGGCGCGGGAGGTGGCCAGCTGAACCGCCTGATGTTGCGCTCGCCCATCAAGGGCAATGTCACGGCCCGTCAGATTGCGCTCGGCGATATTGTCGAACCGAACGCGCATTTGTTCGAGGTCGCCGATCTTAACAAACTGTCCGTCGAGCTGTCCCTATCGCCGGATGACGCGGCGCGTGTAGCAGTTGGCGCGACCGTGGATGTCTCAACGGATGGCCGTTCCGGATCGGCCCGCATCACCAGTATGTCGCGAATTCTCGATCCAACAACGCGCCAAGTGCGCGCAATCGCGATGCTGCCCAATGAGCGCGGCACCTGGCGCATCGGAGAAACCGCGCGCGCCTCCATCGCTCTTTCGGGCAAAGCCGATGGCGGCCAGCTTGCAATCCCACGCACAGCGGTACAAACCGTCGAGGACAAGCCGAGCGTGTTTGTTCGCGCGAAGGATGGGTTCGCGATCAAACACGTCGTTCTGGGCGCTGCCGCAGCTGGCTATGTGAAGGTTTTGTCCGGCTTGAAGGGAAACGAACAGATCGCCGTGAGCAATACCTATCTGTTGAAGGCCGAGCACGGCAAAGGTGAGGCTGGCGACGATGACTAATTTCCTCATCCCAGAACATTCCGAGGATTTCCAACCATGATTTCACGCATCGTCAATTTTTCTGTCGCTCGCCGGTGGCATGTACTCATCGTGACGATTCTGCTGTCGATCATCGGTGCTGTTGCGCTAACCCGCCTTCCCATCGACGCAGTACCGGACATCACTAATACGCAGGTCCAAATCAACGTCGTGGTACCAGCCCTCTCGCCAGCCGATGTCGAGCGCCAGGTAACGTACCCGATCGAAACCGCGTTCGCCGGCATCCCGGGACTTGAATCTACGCGCTCGCTGACCAGGCATGGCTTCGCGCAGGTGACAACCGTATTCAAGGATGGGACCGACATCTATTTTGCGCGCCAGCAGATAGCCGAACGAATGCGAGCCGTCGAGCGATCGCTACCCCCTGGCGCCAATGCAAGCCTGGGACCGATCGCGACCGGTCTCGGAGACGTCTATATGTGGACCGTCGAGTTCGCGGCGAAGCCAGGCGCGAAGGCGGGTTCAGGTGCCGGCCTGCAGGCCGATGGCAGTTATGTCACGCCCGAGGGCGAGGTGCTGCGCAGCGCGGCTGAAAAGGCGACCTATCTTCGTACGGTACAGGACTGGATCGTCGCGCCCCAGCTAAAAAACACCGAAGGACTGGCCGGAGTTGATGTTATTGGCGGCTATGTCAAACAGTATGTGGTCACGCCCGATCCACAACGGTTGGCGGCACTGGGAATCAGTTTATCGATGCTGGGTGAAGCACTTGAACGCAACAATACCAGTGTCGGCGCTGGCGTAGTCTTCCAGAACGGCGAGGCACTTACCGTGAAGGCCGATGCGCGCATTACTTCGACAGACGAATTGGCCAAGACCGTCATCACTACCCGGAGCGGTACGCCGGTTCTGGTTTCGCATGTCGCCACTGTCGGTCTCGGCCAGGAGGTGCGGTTTGGATCCGCGTCAGAAGGCGGGCAAGAAGTTGTGGTAGGTACTGCCGTGATGCGCATCGGCCAGAACAGCCGGACGGTCGCCGCTGCGGTAGACGTGCGGTTGAAGGAAATCGCACGCTCGCTACCTGCGGACATGCTGATCCGGCCAGTGCTCGATCGCACCCGCCTCGTTGACGCGACCATCAAGACAGTTGCGATCAATCTGACCGAGGGTGCGTTGCTGGTGATCGTGGTCCTGTTTGCGCTTCTCGGGAATCTGCGCGCGGCACTCATCGCCGCAGCGGTCATCCCGGTCACCATGATGCTGACCTCCGCCGGCATGCTCAAGGCAGGCTTATCGGCTAATCTCATGAGTCTGGGTGCGCTCGATTTTGGCCTGATTGTCGACGGCGCTGTGATCATCGTGGAAAACGCGCTGCGCCGCATCGCGGAACGACAGCATTCTCTCGGCAAAGTGCTTTCCAGGTCCGAGCGGCTGGAAACGGTAGCGGCTGCAGCGCGCGAAATGATCAGGCCGAGTGTCTACGGCCAAGCAATCATCATTCTCGTGTATGTGCCGCTGCTGACCTTTCAAGGCGTTGAAGGCCGCATGTTCGCGCCGATGGCATTGACTGTCATACTCGCCCTCTTGTTTGCCTTTATTCTCTCCCTGACGTTCGTGCCAGCGGCAATCGCACTATGGCTTTCCCGCCATGTCGATGAGAAGGAAAACAGGATGGTGAAAGCCGTATCGTCGACTTACGCGCCTTGGCTGGACCGGGCTCTGACCCGGCCCAAGCTGATCGGCGTGATCGCCGTCGCCGCTTTTGCCGGTGCCATTGGACTGTTTTCCACCCTGGGCCAGGAATTCCTCCCGACGCTCGATGAGGGAGACGTACTGCTACAGGTGGCCCGCATTCCAGGAACCTCCATCGATCAAAGCCAGGCCATGCAGTTCGCAGTGGAGAAGGCTGTCGCGAAGCTACCAGAGGTAAAGCTGGTATTTTCGAGAACCGGGACGGCCGAACTGGCGGCAGATCCCATGCCGCCCAATATCACGGACACCTTTGTCATTGTCAAGGACCGGGCCGAGTGGCCGAAGCCGAAGATGAGCAAGGCTGAACTGGTTGAGAAGATCGAGCATGCCGTAGCGGGCATCCCTGGTCAAAACTACGAACTTACGCAGCCGATCCAGATGCGCTTCAACGAGCTGCTTGCTGGCGTCCGCGGTGACATCGCCGTTAAGGTCTATGGTGACGACTTCGACGTGATGGTACGGACCGCGGAACAGATCGCGACGAAGCTGCGTGCCGTGGAGGGTGCTGAGGATGTGCGCGTGGAGCAAGTGCAAGGGCTACCACTACTCGATGCGCGCCTTGATCGCGACGCCATGGCGCGAGTGGGGCTCACTGCGCAGGACGTGTACGACACTTTGGCGGCGGCCGTCGCCGGGCGCGAGGCCGGTTCGATCTACGAGGGTGACAGGCGTTTCGATGTCGTGGTGAAGCTGGGTGAAGGGATACGAAACGATGTGGAGGCGCTGCGCCAACTGCCGGTCCTGACTCCGAGCGGAAAATTTGTGCCGTTGGGATCGGTGGCGGTACTAGCCACGGCCAAGGGCCCGAATCAGATCAGCCGTGAAAACGGCAAGCGCCGGGTGGTGGTGCAGGCAAACGTGCGCGGTCGCGACATCGCCGGCGTCGTCAAGGAAGCCCAGGGTAGTATCAACGCTGACGTGCGGGTGCCTGCGGGCGTATGGCTCACATGGGGCGGACAATTTGAAAATCTTGAGCGTGCCCGCTTGCGTTTGGCGGTGGTGGTTCCAGCATGCTTCGCGCTTATCGTAGTGTTGCTTTACTCGGCCGTAGGCTCATGGCGCGCCGCTGCTGTGGTGTTCACTGGAGTGCCACTTGCTCTGATCGGTGGTATCGCAGCGCTGTGGATTTGTGGCTTGCCGTTTTCAATATCGGCGGCGGTGGGTTTTATCGCGCTATCCGGTGTGGCGGTGCTAAACGGTCTGGTGATGGCCGGCTCAATCGACGACCTGGCGAAAACGCTGCCGTGGGATCAGGCCGTGCGCGAAGGTGCGTTGCGGCGACTGCGGCCGGTATTGATGACGGCACTGGTTGCCTCGCTCGGATTCGTGCCGATGGCCCTGGCGACAGGCGCGGGCGCCGAGGTCCAGCGGCCTTTGGCCATCGTCGTCATTGGCGGGCTGATTTCGGCCACAATCTTGACTCTGTTTATGCTGCCTACCCTGTACCGGCGCTTTGCGCGTCCCGAGGAAAGCCTGGCCGAGGGAATCTGATGAGAACGAAACTCGATTGTTATTGCACCTGAAGGACGGGACATGGAAAAACATTATGACGTAGCGATTATCGGCGCGGGCTCGGGCGGGTACATCGCCGCGATTCGGGCGGGACAGCTCGGGCTTTCGGTCGCCTGCATTGAATCGAATCCTTATGCGGCGCCGGACGGCCAACCGCGTCCCGGCGGGACATGCCTGAACGTGGGCTGCATCCCGTCTAAAGCATTGCTTGCGTCCAGTCACTTGTACGAGCAGGTGGTACACCACACTGCCGAGCATGGCATTAGCACTGGTCATGCGACGATCGACGTGAACAAGATGGTCGACCGCAAAGACGGTGTGGTGACCAAGATGGCCAAAGGTATCGAATACCTGTTCAAGAAGAACAAAGTCGAATTTATCAAGGCGCGCGCTAAATTCGTGGGCGCGGGCAATGGCGTATTCGAACTGGAGGTATTGAAAGACGGTACAACGCAACGGATCTCGGCACGACACATCATCGTCGCCACGGGATCGAAGCCACGCCAGCTGCCCGGCACGCCAATCGATAATCAGACCGTCTGCGACAATGCGGGCGCACTGGATTTTCGAGAGGTACCAAAGCGCCTATGCGTAATCGGGGCGGGGGTCATCGGCCTTGAGCTGGGGTCGGTGTGGCGCCGGCTGGGCGCTGAGGTAACCCTGCTCGACGCCATGCCTGACTTCCTGCCTGGCTGCGATATCGCTGTCTCGAAAGAGATGTTCAAGTTAATGTCGAGCCAAGGGCTGAAGCTGGAGCTTGGGGTGACCATTGACAGCATTGCACTCTCCAACGGGGAGGCGGTGATTTCGTATCGCGGCCCAACCGGCGCACCGATGCATCTCATCAGCGACAAGGTGGTCGTCGCGATCGGACGAATACCAAATACCGATGGCCTGGAGCTCGACGTCATTGGCGTGCAACCAGACGGTCGCGGATATATTCCCGTCGATGAGCACTGCAAGACAGCGGTGCCTAACGTGTTTGCGATCGGCGATGTAGTGCGCGGCCCCATGCTCGCGCATAAGGCCGAGGAAGAAGGCATCATGGTGGCCGAAATCATCGCCGGGCAATCCGGCCATGTAAGCTATAACGCTATTCCCTCAATCATCTACACCAGCCCCGAAGCGGCATGGGTCGGAAAGACGGAGCAGGAACTGACACGTGAGGGCCGCGCCTTCAAGTCGGGGCAGTTTCCGTTCGCGGCAAATGGCCGCGCTCTCGGTGGCGGAGAGGCACAGGGGTTTGTGAAGGTACTTGCTGACGCCCAGTCTGATCTGGTGTTGGGCGTGCACATTGTCAGCTCACTCGCGTCCGAAATGATTGGTGAGGCGGCGATGGCATTGGAGTTTTCAGCCTCGTCCGAAGACATCGCCCGGATTTGCCACGCGCACCCGACCCTGTATGAAGCGATCAGGGAAGCGGCCCTCGCCGTCGATAAGCGCGCCCTCAACATTTGATGTCCTCTGTTAGCAAAAACCATATGCGTAAGCCTTTAACTCCCCTCGCTGCTGTGTTGTTTGCCGGCCTGATTTGTGCGGCCGACCTCGGAAGCAAGGCTCTGGTGATTAAACACCTGGCGTACGGTCAGAAAATCGAGTTGATGCCGTCGCTGAACCTAGTTCATGCGGTCAACGAAGGTGCGGCCTTTGGTCTTCTCGCCACCGCGGGAGGCTGGCAACGCTATTTGTTCATAGCGATAGCCGTACTGGCATCGGCATTTTTGATTCACATGATAAGAAAGCCCCGGATCGGCTCTGTGGAAAGGCTTGGTCTGGCGATGATTCTCGGCGGCGCCGTCGGAAACCTGGCCGATCGAACCGCTCGCATGGGAGTTGTGGACTGGCTCGACTTGTACGCCGGGGTACATCACTGGCCAGCTTTCAACATCGCTGACATTGGCATCACGCTGGGCGCCGCTGTGCTCATCTTAAACGAGGTTTTCCGCGCCAGCGCGAACGTGTCGCCTGCCGGCAAAGGGTAATGCTGAGAGACGCAATGAGGACCGTGTGGTAAATTTGCGTCGGGGTTTTATTTTCAAAACCACATAAGGACGGCGTAAATGCTTAATCGCAAAAGAGAAATCGCCAAGTTTTTTTCCGGCTTCGAGGCTTTTCATACCGTTTTTCACGGCTATCTACTTGTTACAGGCGCAGAAGTCTCCGTACTTGGAGTCGCAGCCACTCCAGGGTGGAATTTAACAGGAATTATTCTGAACGGAACGATTGCCATAGCGCTCGGCATCTACGCGTGGAAAGCATAGGAAACCAAAGCACATTATGATCTTCAAACATAGGGCGCGCGCAATCCAACTATTGCTGGCCATTCCACCGGCTTCCGACCGCCCCTGTTAGCCGTTACCGCCGTGCTTTCACCACATTGAATCCAAATCCGATCACTGCAGCCGAAAGCAGGAGTAGCTGGGCGCCGTAGGTCTGCAAGGTTGGATAGATGCCAAGGATAGGTAGCCGCAGGCCGTCCACCGGTGTCGCCATCAACCAGCCTGCTTCCTGCAAACCGGCTATTCCCTTTCCAACGAGGACTACGGCCAGCGCGGCGATCAGCACGGAGCTGTATGAGAAAAATTTTCCGATTGGCATGCGCGCACTGGTGCGCAAGAACACGAAGGCAATCACTGACAACAGAACTAGCCCGGTCACGAATCCGCCGAGCAGTGCAGATCCGTTTCCATCGGCCGCGAGTGCTGAGTAAAAAAGGACCGTCTCAAACACTTCCCGGTACACAGCGATGAAGGCAAGCGCAAACAGCGCCCACGCCGAGCGTTTCTGCATCGCTGCGCTGAGCTGCCCGTGCAGATATGCCTGCCACTGCCCTGCCTGGCCCTTCTGGTGCATCCACAGCCCGACGGAGAGTAGCACCACCGCTGCAAAGAGCGACGACAAACCCTCTGTAATCTCCCGGCTGGCGCCACTGATGCTGACAACGTAGGTAGCCACTAGCCAAGTGACGCCGCCGGCCGCCAGCGCGGAGATCCATCCAGCATGTACGTAGCGCAGTACCTGTGGCCGCTCGGCTTTACGGAGGAATGCAACCATCGCGATCACGATCAGTAAGGCTTCGATCCCTTCGCGCAGGAGGATGGTGAGGGCGCCGACGAACACTGTGGTGGCGTCGGTTTTGTCTTTGCCGGTGACCGCTTCCACACGGACAAAATAGACATCGAGTTGCCGTGCGTGTTCCGAGGCGGCCGCCAGGTTGCCACTGGTGACGGCCCCCCTGTACAGTTGCATGGTTCTTTCTACGTCGATCAGTAGCTGGCGGTCGGTAGCATCAAGCGTCGCCTCGAGTGGTTCGAAGCCATCCAGGTATGCCGACAACGCCAGTTCGGTGGCCGTGGCGCGGTCCCCCACTTTCAACGCTTGCAAGCTGCCCTGAAGCAGTTTACGAGACAGAGCGATTCCGGACTGCCCCTTTTGCTGACCAACCACTTCGGGATGGGTCCGTGTATACGCAACTACCGCCCGGGCGGTAGTTGGCGGCATTGCCTTTGCAAGTTCCTCCTCCGTCACGGTTACAAGTGCACTCATGTCCGGTAGCGTTTTACCTGGCGCGGTATCGCGCGCGAACGCTTCTTTGCCCGCTTTGATGTCCGTATCGTTGAAGCCGAGAGTTCCTACAAAGAACGCCAGGGACCAGCGATCCGCGTCTGACAAGCTGGCAAAAGCCGGCATGGACGTCCCCGCAACACCTTGGCTGATCACCTGGTGTAATGCCATGAGTGAGCGCGACCGAGCCCGCTCCCTGTCGGTGAACGCGATTGGCTTCGGTTCAAGCCTCGTTGCGAGAGGGCCGTCACCGGCTCCGGCCGCGCCGTGGCAGGACGCGCACTGCGCCTTGTACAGCGTGGCGCCACGGGATAGCTCGGGCACGCTTCTAGGCGCCACCGGAAAAGGATAAGCCGCCAGGAGCAACTTGTTCGCGTCCCGGGCGAGCTCGCTGACGCGCAGCGGTGGATCTTTACGTGCAACCGCCTGTTGCAGGCGAGTTACGATCGAAGTCAACGCAGCGTGCGAAGCGTGGGGTGGCAGCGCGATAACCTGAGAGCGGGCGCGCTCAGAAAACTCCTGCATTTCCTTGTATTCCATCTCGCTGATAACCGACCCGTTTTGGACGGCGCCGGCGTAGTCCACGGCCACATAGTCGAGCAGTTGCCAAAGTTGTCGGACCTCCGGCTCGTTTGACTGGGGAGATGCGTGGACATTGTGTAGCGCGAAACCGTAGCAAAATGCGAGATGGAGAAATAGTTTCCAGATGGGGTGCTTCATTCTTGACCGTTCACAGCGACGTTATTGCGGGTATTACACACCTTGTAGCAGGTTGAAGGTCAAGGCTTTTCCAACCGCGCGGGGCGTTTCGCAACTGGCATAGTTGAGTCTCGTCATTTCGTGAGGACATTGCCGACTTATCATCGGAATGTGATTGTATAATGCGGCCATGAAACGCCTTCTCCTCATCTTTCTGATCATCCTGTTGCCGCTTCAAACGGCCTGGGCGGCAGGGCTGTGCAATATCGTGGGAAGCGCGGACGCGGCTGGTACTATCGCGATACTGCCCGAGAATGTAGCTGAAGCAGAGGCATTCGATACAATTGCGGAGCAAGGTTGTGGGACGGTCTGTCCTGCAGGCTGCACCCTGTCGGCCGCTGTTATATCCAGCTCGCTAAATCTGAGTTCGCTCGCAAATGCTGAGCGTACCCGGCTGCCTCCCGAACTCGATTTCGAGTCGCACATTTCCGACGGCCCCCGCCGGCCCAAATGGTTTTCTCGTCGCTAAGCCTGCAACAAGCGCACATCAAGTCTGGCCATCTGGCTCCTATACCGCCAAGCCCCAGACTATTTGAATCCTTCCAGGCATCCCTCATTCAACGTTGAGATACGCTGGCCAGTTCCTGGTCTGCGCCTCTATACCTAAATTCGTATCCCGTCTTTTGGAAATCAGATGGCGGGAAATATCCGACTCGCCGGCGAGTTTCGCACGGCCATTTCGGACAAGACGAGATATCGCTCCACAGGCGGCGTTCGCCGCCTTCTAACTACAAAACAAGGACTCAAAAATGAAACTGTCATCTATATTTCTCTCATGCGTGGTCGCCGGCGCACTCGTCATTTCGTCGACCGCATCGGCCGCTGACGCTAGTTCGCCGCAAGCGCCGGCGGCCGATAAAGTCAGGACCAACAAGGAAGTTCGTGAGGATAGCCCGTTCGGTTATGTTGCCGTACTTGGTACTGCTGCCGAGGAAATCATTATTGTTCCGGGCAAGACACGTCACATCAAAGTGGTCCGACTTGAAACATATCGGATCGTCCATGGTTCCTCTGTTGTGGTTTGGACATTCGATACTTTTGGCCTGCCGACGTTTCCATTATCAAAAATTCTACCTGGCTCGTCGGACGTTACGGTTCATGTGGGTGAAAACCCTATGTACGCCAATTAGTCAGCTTATGATGTCTGAGCAGTAGCTCTCCACGCGCCATTCGCATGCAGCCACCCTGCCGCAGGAACAGAGAAGCGACGGCGCCGTCCGCACCCTTGTCACTAAGCTGAAGGAGCAAAAAAAGCGACTGCAGAGGGTCAAAGATGCGCTCGAAGAAGAGGCAGCTGCGACGGCAAAGGCCCAGCTCGCAGGCTTGGCGTCCGTGGGCCCCGATGTCCTTCCCCCAATCTAACGCGTTCACTGCATTGGCACCCCTAGTCACCTGGTGGTAGCCGGCGGCAATGTCAAAAAGGAGCCTCGGCTCCTTTTTTTCCGTTCTCAACGACGTCGCTGACGCCGCGGCGGTTGTCAGCCAAGTTGATGGCTGGCCGCAGGGATATCGTGAAACTCTCCATCCTCGGACTGGAAGACCTCAAGGCGAAGGACTAGGTCTCGCATGTTCGCGAAGATGACTGGCGCCACAAGACAATGTGCTGGTGAACGATAGGTCGGGGAGCTGGGATTCGCTTACGCGACGCTTGCCCCAGCTTGTACAGATTTCAACACGCATGAAACGGGAACTACTTTGGCAGAGGTTGCTCGCTACGACCAGACGGAGCAGGGCCGACGTGTGCCATCTTCCTGCAACCAGGGTTCTGAACAACCCAGCCGTATTTGTTTGCAGTCTCATTTTTCATGAGCTCCATATCACATACATACCCGGGGAAAGTAGCCTTCAGGGTGGCGGATTTTGTTTGCATGTCGATAATGTTGATAGCGATCTTCTCATCTGGCACGTTGTTGAGGGCTTTAATTAACTCGCGAGCAGCGAGCGTAGCAGCATAATCCGAACCGCTTACGAACTTCGTTGTGTTGGCAGCGCTAGCGTACGGTGCGGGCTGTTGTGCATTGGCACCTGCAGCGACCAACAAAACAGCAAAAGTCGCGGTACTCCGAAGATTTTTCATATTAAAGCCTTTCATAATTATGTCGTTGGATGGTAGGGAATGTGTCAATTCAAACAAATTGGTTTGACGCATCCGTGAACGTATAGCGCTTAAATTGAGTCATGCAAAGCTAATTGGACAATTTTTTTCGAAATATCTACGCGGCCAATGGGTATTTGTCGAATTAGCAAAGGTCGACGAGACAAATAGGTAATTTGCGTCGGCCCGTACGTGGAGTACAGCCGAGCTATCCTCACCTAAAAAAATGATGGAGGAACGTGGCGGGTCGGTCGACCAATCATTGACACCGTCGGTGAACGAAAGGGCCAGGTGCTCAGTGACATCGACGCGCGCCACCACCTTCCACAGCGACCAGCGACGCCACACCGGAGTTTTAAGCGTCGCAGCTCACAGATAACGATGGCCAGCGGCACCGGGTTGGCACGGTCCTCCGCAAAATGCTTGTCAGGCCCGCGGAACTTGCGGTCCACCGGCCACGTCGCAGCGCTTTGTTGCGCCACCTCCGGATGGCTACTGCCCGGGCGGCGCCATAGCTGCATGAAACGCTCGGGTCTACCTCCTCGACCGCCCAAGCTTCTCCCCCAAATTCAGGATCTTCCTTATTCATATATGTAATGGCTGGCGTTTGAAAGTGGCCGTACTCGCATTCGAAACCGATTTCGGCTCGAAATAACTGCAAACGAAAGGGGTTCCGTGCTGACGCTATCTGCAAATTAGCTTGCAATCAACGGCGCCGGCTCGCATTCCATGGTCGCCCGCTTACGATAACTGCAAATGACGGCTCAGGCCGGCAAGTGCCCCTTTGTCGTCCTGCGCGAAGGGCTGTCAACTGAGAGCACCTCCTTTAATCCTCTAGCCAGAAGAGCAGGCCTGAGTTCCTTCAAAGAATTGTGCGGCACAGCCACCCAAAGCAGGTCTCGAGCCCGAGTCGCCGCGACATAGCCGATGCGGCCGAGCTCAGTCTCGACGCCCTCAAGCAACGCTTGCGCATGTTCCTTGAGCGTCATGTACAGGACGGCGTCCAGGCTTTCTCCCTTCGCCCTGTGCACGGTGTCGACTCGCAGCGCATGGGCATCGCTGTCAGCCAGCTCCTCAACGCTTGCGAGCGGCAAGTTCGGTAACGCCCTCTTGGACAGCTTATGCCCAATGTTATCGATCGTTTTCAGGCCAAAATTCGTCACTATCTGGGCGAGGAGGATCTTGATGCGGGCGAGGAGTAAAGGGTGCCACTGCGTGTCGGCGACCAATGACGAGGAAGGGAGCCCACTGACCGAGTCACGTGTGAATGCCCATATTTGCTTCCGGAGTTTCCTATCCTGCGGATTGATGGAGTGCTGCGTGATCTGGCTCACAAGCCCATGGGGTGGGCTGTCCAGCAGCGCGACCACGGCAACGGCCACGTGCTGGAAAGCCTTCAGGAAGTCCTTCCTCCGGTCACGTAGAACCGCAGCAGCGGCCAGAGTCTTAACGAGGCCTTGACCGGCCGTCGCCTCGTCGCCACGCAGAGTCTTCGCCAGGCCTTTGCCACGGCAGAGAACGCCGGAACGCTTGGCGTCGGAGCCGGCGGCGGACATCGCTTCATTGAAGGCGGCGATGAGTTCGGGGTGCTCGTTACGCTTATAGCCCGTGAAGAATGCGCCATGCGGTGTGCTGGGTGCGGGCCGCTCCGCAACATCGCCGCGGCCGCACAGGCTGTTAGCCAGATCGACGATGCTGGGGGCCGACCGAAAGTTCCGTTGCAGCGAGTGTTGCTGAACATCAGCGCGCTGGTGATAGTCGGTCAGGAACTTGCCGTCGGCACCCGCGAACTCGTAGATGCCTTGGTTAGGATCGCCGATGAGCGTTACACATGAGCCGGCACCGATGAGCAATTCCAGGATGGCCTCGTGCACCGATCCGATATCCTGAGCTTCGTCGATCATGATATGCGGGTACCGGCGAGCAACGGCGGTGAGCAGTTCGGGCCGCTCCTTTAGCGCCCGGTATGCCCAGTACCGTCCCAGGTCATGTGTGTACGCGCCGGTCCTACCCAGCTTCGCGATGAGGTTGCGCGCCATGGACGCGTCCACCAACTCTATTTGGTCGTTATAGAGATGGAAGAAGACCTCGTCACCGCTCACGAACGCCAGGTGCAGCGAGGTGATTGGCTGGGGAAACGACGACGTCGAGAACTTGAAGCCCTCCAGAAAGGCTTCGTTGCCCGTCACCAGGAAGGCCGGGCGCGCGGACATCATGGTCCGATGGCCATGCGGGCGGATGATGTTGGTGGTGATGAAGCCGTCCAGTGTGTCGATGTCAACCCGCGACCGCCTTGCGCCGGAGGGCAAACTGCTTGCCAGGTCGTTGTAGGCCTTGCGGAATGTGTCGACGGCGACATTTGAAAACGACAGCAGCGCCACGCGGCCACGCGCATCGCCGAGATTGCGGCGCATCTGCACGAGGCGGTGCACGGCCGTCTTTGTCTTGCCGCTACCGGCACACGCGACGACGCACAGCGGCACCATCGGCGCGTCGACGACGGACTGCTGCTCGGGTGTCAACGCGCTCATGGCTTCGGAGTCGCCGCCAACTGGCAAGCATGCTTGATGGCAGCCTGAATGTACGTTGGCACGGTGAAAGCAACCTTGTCGTCCGAAATGACCTGCGCCAGAGACTGGGCGAAGCTGCCTTTCTTGACGTTGTTCTTCGGGCGTTCAAACATGCCGCGGAACAGCGCCTTGGCCTTGGCAGCGTCGCCGACTTCCATATCGACCGTGAGGGTCAACGACTTGGCGATTCTCGGGTGTAACTCGGCCAGCGCCTTGAGCATGGCCGTGCGATTGGTGGCCTCCAGTGCCAGGTCGTACTCGAAAGTCTTGAGGCCGTAGAAGATCTTAACGTATGCGTCCTCGCAGCCCTTCATCTTAGCGGTGTTGGCCGAGACGGTGATGGCGTCACCGGGCGCCGGGTAGACGGGCTCTGTGTCTTCCTCTTCCTCTTCCTCTTCCTCTTCAGAAGCGCCCGCGCTTTCAACGGCAGGCGCCGGTAGAGGCATGCAGCCTACGGCCACCGCCTCAGCTTGGGGCTCGGCTTTGGGCGGCACAGGGTCGGCGTCCGTCAGGACCGCGACAGGAATCTTCAACCCCGCGTCTCCGAATAGGGGAAGGAACGAGTCGAAGTTCAGCCCTTCGACACTGATGAGGCTCACGCCGTGCTGGCGTAGATTGCAGTCAACACGCTGGGCCAGCGCGTTTATCATCATGAGCTCCGCCGCCCCCTCCACGAAAATTACGCGGCGGGCGAAGAAGAGCTCGGCACGGGTGACATCGAGGTAGCGCTCCAGCTTCTCGCGCTTGCCCTTCTTAAAAACCACGCTGCGCGGGAGGAAGGTCTCTACGGCGGCACCCGTGTCGACCAGACACACCAGGCTGTCCAGGTCGGCGATGCTCGCGAAGTTTGGCGAATGGCTCGTTACGAAGAGCTGGACTGGTTTTTCGCCTTCGATCACCTGTATGGACTGCAGGTACTGGAGCAGCACGGCCTGAAGTTGGGGATGTAGGTGCGCCTCGGGCTCCTCTACGATCAAGCCCCGGTAACAGGAGTCTGGATTCTTGGTCAGCTCGCTCAGCACGACCGCCATGTAGACCAAGTTGTTAAAACCCAACCCGTTCTGCTCGATCTCGAAGGAGTCCACCAGGAGCGACAATCTGGACTTCAAGCTCTTGAAGTTGCTAGCACTCAGACCGACCTCCAGCAGCTGCGCGAGTTGCGGTCCCAGCATCGTTTTGTGCTGGAAGTTGATCGCGTCATGCGTACTAACGATGGGCAGGTGCGCCTTTAGCTTGCCATCGAGTTCCTGCAACGCCTTGTTGATGCCATCGATGCCAGCATCGTCGGCCAGCAGTTGCAGCAGACGCGCAAGCTGGCTGGTGCGACCCGGCTTCAGGCCTTGGGACGCATCCCTGAGCGGCGGCAGGTATACGCCCCGCAGGTTCTCCATCATGTCCGCCGTCAGGCCGACGTCCTCGTTCTCGCCGCACCAGCGTTTGGCGCGCAGGCGGCCGGCATTGTCGGCGTCCGAGTAGCGGATCTTGATGTGTGCATCGAGCCCGCTGGCAGCGCCTGGCACGAGTGCGGCCAGGAAGTCCGCTTCATCGTCGAGACTAAGCCCGCTGAACACGTACTCGAACAAGATGTCACCTGATGGGGAGCCGCCGTTGGGCCGGTGAACATCGTCTTCACCGAGCCGCGGGTAGGGCTCGTCATGACCAGCCAGCAGTGCACGCAACGCGTCGACCACGGCCGTCTTGCCGACATTGTTGCCGCCGACCAGGACGTTTAGGCCGGCTTGAAACGACAGTTCCGCGTGTTTGAGCTTGCGGAAATTTTTGATCACTAGTTTGGCAAGGTACACTCTTGTTCTCTCTTGCTTGCGGGTTCGCTGCAACACGCAGACGATGCCGAGGTTAGTTGCCTTATATTTTGGGCGGTGCAAGTGTCCGGCGGTGGGCCGAAAGCGGAAATTGCATACTGAACATTGTATCGTACAGACGCAGCCATGCGAGGTGCCGCCATCGAGACAATTTTCGTCTCTCACACGGGGTGGTACAGCACTTTCGAGACATCGTCACCAGCTTGTCCAGACCCAAACGAGGCAATGTCCATAGCTTTCGGATGCTTGCAATTAGCGCGAGCACGCCACTCTGGAATGCGAGCCGGCGCCAACGATTGCAAGCCCATTTGCAGATAGCGTGAGCGCGGCCGCTTGGCCGCTTGCAGTTAATTCGAGCCCAAAACAACGTCGAATGCGAGCACGGCCGTTGTCAAACGCGAGCCGCTACACATTTAGACCGTTTTGCCATCGGTGTGCATGGCGAACAGTGCTCCTTGGAAGTGTTGAATAGGCTGGGCACTTTCCGTGGGTCACTTCTTGTTCATATCATTGCAGTGTGGCTCCCGCTTAAACCGGCGCAGAAACACTTCTCTCGCTTTTGCAGCGGTATCTATGCACATATTGCGTTCAGTGAGGGCGTGCATACCTCGTGCCATAATTTCGGTCCGCTCTATTCGATTGGTCCCATCCCACTTCTTTGAGTCAAGTTGGGCGCTTATTAATTTGCCCTCTTCATTTGCCAATGACGCCATAAGCAGAGCACTGCAAACTCTGCCTGTAAGTTGTGACATTGTCACTTTTGAAAAGTCTTCAGAGGCGGTGATGACGCACATGTGCGGTGCGCTCGCCACGTCGGCCACGTACGCGAAGAAGGGAGCGGCGACAATTACGTTAATCAGGCGAACGGATGGTCGCATTGGATCTTTCCCATTAATTAGCGTCCGACACGCTTTTGGTAAGAAGGGACCTCAATTTTTCTTCTTCGGCGCCATGAACAATAGGACTTCTTCATCGCTGAGCTGATCTCCCAAATCGTCGAGCATGGTCTCGTCGAACTTACCATCGGAGCCCGCAAGCGCCCATGCGACCGCAGGATGGTTGGCAGGCAGCATCGTAGCTATTCGGTTCGCCGTCGGCAAATCTCGGGCCCGCATCACCCAGATTACGAGTAGCAGGAGGACTCTGCGCTTGTCGTTGGTTGCCAGTGTCTCAGCGATCGCGAGGACATGGGGCAAGTCGCCGCGCTTAGCGAGGAGGAGGAGAAGTCGCGAGGCCACTGGCTCGATCCGACGCGAAACGTCCCGGGCCGAAATACGTGCGATCACGTCGGGTGCGACGTGATCGGCAACCGCCATAAGAGCGTGCACTGCCGCCCGACGAACAGCCTTGCGTCCAGGATTGAGCGCAAGATCGAGCAAGCGCGCTTGCGAATCGATTTCTGCATTGGCAACCAGAAGCCTGAAAATCTCATATCGCAGGTCAGGGTCCCGGCTATCTATCGCAGTTCGATAGAGCTCATCTGCAGTTGGCGTATCTATGGCACCGAGCTTGGCGATGGCCGGCACTGCGGCCCGCGCGATGGGATAGATGTCATCCTCATTGTGATAGCGAGATTCTGGGGACCAGCTATCCTTGACGAGGCGAAGTAACGTGGGTAGGTGTTCAGGGTGTGGCTTCTCTGCAAGAAGTTCGACGAGCGTTTTTCGCACAGGACTGGCTTTCGCTTCAACAAGCGCGAGTAAATGTTGCGGCAATGGCGCCGGCAAAGGAGTGGCGACAGCCTTGAGCGCGCGCGAGATTACTGCGGCGAACTTGTGCTTCAGCGCGCCGTGCACTTCCTCGGTCATGCAATGACGAATGGCCGCCTCAATCGCTTCGACTGCCGCGCCATCGTCATCGGACTGTACGAGAACACAACGAACATCGTCCGCAATAGGCATCTGTATGTGCCGGTCGACCATAAACCGAAACACCCGCAGATTCTCGCTGGTGAAATTCATGCGTGCGATAAGAGCGCAAGCTGCATCAGAAAACTTAGGCGATTTATTATTTTTTAGCGCAATGGCTGCCTGGCTAACTTCCCCAAACGGAACAGGGAGCTTTAGCACTGCGGCCGCCGCGGCCGCGGCAGTGCGCTCGTGTAGGACGTTTTTTTTGAAACCGGAATGTCGATGTTGAAACTCGCCCAATTCTATGGCGATCTCTAATAGTCGGGACTCTCGACCTTGATTTCTGAGATCACTGACGATCTCTGTCAAGAAATCGGGTTCTCGTTCAATCAGACAACTCAGAGCTGCCTGACGAACGGACGGCTCTGGGTGGCCAGATACAAGCCGGCCGATCAACTCGCCTCTATACATCGGATCCCAGACTTTCGTGAGAATCCGCCATAGCGTACCCTCATCCTTGGTGCCGAAGCCGGTCGCAACCGCTCCGGCTATCTCGTCGGCGTTCGCTTCATCCTCATTTGCGAGCGAGCAAAACCAATAATACCGTAGCCGGTCGCAGTGGCGGTGCTCGGCAAGTTTTCGCCATCCGACGGTTGTTCTCACCCGATCAACATATGCTTTCAGAAACTCGCCGGCAGTGTGGCCGTCCTCGTTCTCCTGAAGATGGTTGGCGTAATCGTCGCTGTATTCATTATTGATAATTGCGAGACGGGTTTCGTCCGCGTTTCTGCGGTCTGCCTCGGACGGCGTTAGGACGTCCGCAGCAATATCTACAATCGCCTCGAACCCAGTAAGATCGTTGAGAGCGCCCGCCGCGATGGCATCACTGCTGTACGTCACGCCGTAGTGAACCGCTTTGGATGCTGCAGCCAAGAATGCCGGCGTGAGCTCTCCTGCTAAGCGCTCAGCTTCGACGACGAAGTTCTCGGAAAAACTATCTTGATCTCTTGGCAGTAATTCAATTATAAAGGTTTCGACCAACACTTTGACGGCAGGATCGGAGCGTAACCGATCATGCCACACATCAGCGTGTGGTGCAGTACCCCAGCAATGCATGCCGCCGAAGCTTCGGTCCGGACGGTGCAGCAGGAAACGGGCGGCCTCGGACACGTTGCTGTTGGCAGATCCCGCCGCCGCGGCTAGATCCAAGTTGCCCCGAAAACCTTTTCCACCTTCGGCGAGTTGGGCCGCGAGCCACGCGTCTATCTTCGCCTGAGAACCAGGCGTCGGCTCGGGCTTGAGCTCTGGTGTGCGATCAGCGGCCGCGATCAACCGAGCGGCAGCGGCAATACCCCAATCCTCCCCGGGGCCATCCGGTGAAACTAAAATATCAATGAGCGTTCGAAGTGTCTTCCTGGCGACGAGGCGGTCGCGCGTCAAGGCCTTTTCGATCCCAGCCTCTACACGTGGATGATAATAAGTGACGGACGCTTCTGCCTGACGCAGGTTGCGAGCTGAGACAAAGAATGCAATTAGCGGCGACACACCTTTTTCAAACTGGGCGCTATGCTCCGACAACTTCTCTTCGACCGACCGCAACAGCTTAAGCGACAATCGATCGTTCGCCTTGAGTAAGCCCCAGACCACCGCGGCCGCACGCACGTCACGTCTTTCCTCGATTTGGTCGATAACGGTGCGCTCGATCGAATTCTGGTGCGCCTGACGGATAGCCTCGGCGACGAAAGCACCGGGATTCCGCCGGTCATCGAAATCTATCGTGGGCAGTGCATCGAAGAACTTTTGGATCTCTAGAGGCGTGGCCAGCTCAGACAGCACCGACACCTCATGGTTTTTCGCGATCGGCTGAAGCTTGCGCGGCAGAGCATCAATTCGCGTGCGGTAAAGGCGGCGACGCTCAGTCGGACCGTAATGTTCAGCTTCCAAGTTAACAAGCCAAGGTTTAACGGTATCCAGCGCACCAGCGCTCTGAGCCACATCGAGACGGGAAGTTGCGACAATCATTCGGCTGGAGCGGGCATCGCCAAGAAAACCCGCGAGCTGATCGTTCCACGGGCGGCTCGCTGGATCGAAGTCGAACCGTCCCCATGGGTCTTCAATGTCATAGAGGACAGGAGGTTCGGTCTTATCGTCTCTAATCTGTTGGGGCCCTAGGGTGATCGGCACGCGAGTGAGTCCAGGGATACGTTCTCGCAGCTCTTCGTAAAGCTTTCCAGTCGCCATTGTCTTGCCTGTACCCGACTGACCGATAATCAACGCAGCGCCTCGCTTGTCCATGGCGGCGAGCAGGTCTGACCAGTTCGTTGGATGGACATAGTGTTCGAGCTCGGGAGAGCTCGCGATGTATCCGTCATGCCTCCGGATAAGTCTCTCGAGTTCCAATCGCGTCCAACGGCCGCCTCCAGCGCCGCCCATCCGGTTCCTGGCCTCGTCGCGTAAAGCTCTACGGCAGGCTTCCAATCGCGCATTCGGCACACGAAAGCTTTCCGTGAGTAGGCGTTTAATGTCGGTAGCTAGCCGTTCTTCGTCCTGATTGCAGATGATGGCAACGCGCCCTGCCGCGTCGGCCGGAAGCATTTTCTTTATGGACGCAGGCATATTGGTCGCCCCCGGCCAGATGCTCGCCCGACGGACACGCAACTTTCGCGTTTCGCCGTTGAGGGCGGCGCTTGTGACGAGCAAGTACCGCGCCGACGGCGTGGCGAGCCGTCGCGCAGCGGACTCCCGCACCTCGCCGTGATTCAAAAGGGCCTTAATCCCGCTAACGGTCCAAGCATCTCCTGTCCGTAGTTTCGCTTGAACGATTAGCCGATAGCCATCCATTGATACAGTGCTCGTTATCCGACCTGGTTCGTACTCGGTCAAATCGGCCTCGATGTCTTCCTCCGTGGCCGGCTCGAGCACGAGCTCATGCGTCAGCTTGCTGGCGAGCACTAGGTCGAGCGCCAGCCAGACCGACACATCGATCTGGTATTCATATCCAACAATAGATACGGCGCCGGACCCAGCGCCCTCATGAAAGTCAGATATTAATTGATCAGGCACTTTTCTTCACCTCGATTGGTCGGTAAATCGATAAGCTCGGCTTTACTACAGCAGCCGAGTTTGCTAAGCACTCTACAGTTCATGGCGATAGTGTTCCAACGCATCCGTCGTCGTCCGGAAGGAAGTACAGGCGACCCCAAGGTGTCATTCAGCTTTGCGGCGTCGAGCCTCGTCAGAACGTGCGAGTTCGATTGCCTCCAGCGCGTCGCGCAGGCGTCGTGCCACGAGTGGGGTGACGAACATATCCACCGTATCGGCTTGAGCATAATGGGTGCGGTTTGGTCCAATCGCTTCGATGCCGGTCCCACCCGCACCAGTTTCAAACAACATCAGGTCGCTTGGCCCGTTCGTTTCGTTCAGCGATTGCTCATGCAGTTCGCGGGCCGAGTTGATGTTGTAGATCATACCGTCCTCGCACCAGCCCTTTGTATCGACACACCACACCTTTTCCAAAAGCGCTTCAAGGTGTGCGCCTACGGCTTGTTCAGTCTTCGATTCGAAGAAAACAATCCGTTCTTCGAACGCGCCATTCGTCATGTGGTTTGGTAGGCTTACAATTCCTCGATACAGTCGGCCGTTTCCTGCGAACGTTGCCGGCTGTCGTAGATAGTTCGCTGGTTTGTTCATTGTGCTTTTCCTTTACTCGGCTGCCGCCGAGTCTTCCTTGTGGTGCGCCGCCAGCTCGGCACGTGCTTTGGCAAAATGCTGGGGACCGTTGCCACGCCCATCGGTGCCATACAATGCGATGCGCAGAACGTCGATGATCCTGGTGATGGTGTCTTAGCCCTGATTGACCAGTGTGTGGCCCAAGGCGCTCAGTTCGCCCACCGCGTCCGTCAAAGCCGCGTGCAGGACTTCAAGTTGGTCGATGCTGCCATATTCTCCTCGATCAGTTCATGCGCTTCCAGGCGCACAGTTTATAGGTCAGGCGACCATTGAAAAGGTAATGCTCTGTGTCACGCTTGCAGCGGGCGCAGTAGCGCATAAAGTTCCTGTCAAAGCTCATTGGGCGCAGCACCCCACTCGTTCAGCAGGCTGGTGATCAAACGTTCATCGCTACCACACCAAATCTCGGTATTGCCACCTGTTGGCATCGAATACCCGCTGCTGGTTTCTTTGTAGACAGAGCTCAGAACGCGATCAGCCGGTACCGCTCGGCGTACCATTGGGCCGGTATCAAATTGTTGGTCGCCGGCGACCCAACCTACTATTGGAGTTAGGTGCCACAAAGTCCACTCGCTGCTAGCCATGATTTTTCTCCATCAAATGCGGCTCAACAGCCCGGCGAGCAGACCAGAAGCGCTGGACGATGCACCGCCGCGCAGTGTGCCCTTGGGGAAGCTCATGCTGTCACGGCTCTTGCCAATGATGACTTGGTGCGTGTTTTCGCCTTCGTCGATCTTGCTGCTCTCGCGCAAGAAGCGCTCAAACGGTTCCGGCAGGCCAGCTTGATTTATGCTGGTGGTAACGCCAAGGTGGCCAGCGGTAAAAGCGCTTAAGAAGGCTTGGGGTCCTGTTTTGTTCATTGCTCCTCCGCGTAGAGCGGCCTTTCAAGTTCGCCGGCTGCCGGCCGGCGCGGAGCGCCTGGCGGCGCCGGTTTTCTCTTACAAGCCGCGCAGTTGGATTGTGCCGTTGCGCTCGCCCTGTATCTTTTTTAAGTTACGCTTGTCGTAGTCGTCGAGTCCGGTGCAATCCGCGTCGGAAAGACCCATCTCACTCACAACATCAGCTGCTGCGACTGGCTGATCGTGCAGTGCGATCAAAAGCGAGACGGCGACTAATGCCCCTAGCTAAAATTCTGTAAGCTGTGTTTGTGCCATAATTTTCCTCGTTGGCCGGCACCATGCCGCCCTTCTAAACGTCGCAACTGCCTTGGGGTTGATGACGGTGGATCAGGCGCATTCCATGATCCATTACGTTAATCGTTTATATCGATTTTCCACGCACAACTAACTTTAGATCAAACAAACACTGCAATGTCACATCACTAGGAACCCCAGCAGCTTTAAGCCGAGTTGCAAATTCGATTGGTGAGATCGTCGGCTGTCGAACAACTTCTACGATGGCTCTGTAAATTACGTCAACATGCATTGGCCGACGCAGAACTGCTCTCACGTTTTCAAAAAGCGCACCGCTAGATTTCCACCAACTGGAACTCCAAATATACCGGTATTTACCTGACGCAAAAGCCGGATCGACATCAGAAATCCGCGTTGTATTTTTTTGTCGAGCAGACATCATTTCGCGCTCAGCCCGCTGTCGTTCCGCTTCAAGAGTGGCAGAAACAAGTTTAGCCTGCTGTCGTTCTGCTTCATATGCGGCAGCAACACGTTCATTCTCGATGCGTTCGTTTTCAAGCTGTTCAATGAATCGAGCGGTGTTTTCCACCAACATGGCTCGTTCGTCGTCTGTAAGTGGTCTTGCAGCGCCGCCACCATAATAAGGCGCAGCCACTGTACCCGGCCCACCGTAGAGCGTTGCATAACACTGCGATCCGAGGACATGGAATTTGCCATTATCAAGGACGACATGTATGCGCTTGAATACCGAATGACCGCATCCGTCTGCCTGACACCTTATTCGATTGGCGTGCGATACCTCGACGATGCTCAACAAATGGGACTTCGGTTCAGGCGCTGATATCATCTTGCGTTTTCCTTAACTCAGTTTTCAGTTGACCGAATGGTCAGGCCAAGCGTGAATCGTCACGCTGTCGCCGACCGTAATCGGTCCATCCTTCGTATCCAAGCGTTCATTTCGGTTCTGAAGAACCCGTTCGCCTTGCCGCACTTTGCCACTGGCCAGTAGCGCACGCAACGCACCGACATCATCGACTACCTCGCTGTCGAACAAGATTTGGGCTAAATTCTCGCTGGCCATAATTCTCCTCAATGGCCAGCACCGCACTGGCCTTTTCATTACGCCAGGCCCGTCATGCGGGCCTTGGGGTGCTGCTGGGCGCTTTCTTCTAACCCCAACTGACCAGATCAGCTGGGACTTCAATATGATGGTGCATCTTTACTTGAGCACGAAATACGTCCCAGGCATCAGGGCCTGATGGCGAATGAGTACAATGCAAGCACTGGGTACCGCCGGCCATTTGCTCTGCTGCGGACTTGTGGACATCTAGACCAAAGGTCTTGCTGAACCTGCCAACGCAAGATCCGTCAGCCGCCGTTACCCAGACTGTGCTGCCGTCGCCGGAAACTTGAATATCATACGGTGGGCAGTCTAGGAAGGCCGGATGGTCGAGATCAACCACAATGCTGCTTTCATACCGATCCTTACCAACATATTTTTTCGCCCACGCACGACGTTGTCTTGGTGTCCGGTCTTCACAGCCACGCTCATGCCGACGCTTCCATATTTTGCACAGCGCTTGCATGTCACGATTAAAGATCGTGAAAAGTCGATATTCGGCACCGCAATGTATGCATGAAGCATAGCCGGTGTTGTTGGTACCCATTTAACTTTTTTCCTCGAATTGGGAATCGACCGTTGCAATAATTTCCTCTATTCCGCTGTAGCATTGTTGTGATCGCCAAGCCAGCCCCTACGCTCAGGGTCGCCATCATGGGCAAGCATCCATGACCAGCCAGTCTCTCCAGTGTCAGGACCGTTGGTGTTCAATTGCACAAAGGCGGTACCGCCGACGTTGTCGACGATGAAGAGGCCTACGTGACAGAAACCCGGCGCCTCCCGCTTGATGCTTCCTTCGCGGCCATCAACATGCTTTACGCGCTTCCCTGTCCAACCCATTCCGCGACTCATTTGGTCTTTTCCTTGATCAATCGCGGCACGCTGCCAAGGCAGCATCGTCCGCTGATACTCCGTTTGCAATTGCCATAGCGCGGTAATTCTTGTGCAGCTCGTGGCCACCGTCATGTACGTCGTCCCTCAACTCGCCGCGGATGTACCGCAGGCGCACCGTCAGGTTATGGTCGGCACCTCGCATCAAGAACCCGGCACTCATGGCTGGCTTTTTGCTCCCAGCTTCGTGGCATCCAAAAGTATGTTCCGCCATATCGTACGCCGTGCCAGCTGAATGACGAAACGCCTCGGCAGGAAACTTACCGGTCGCATCGACCCGCCATGGACACTTGGGGCATGGTTGCTTTCGATAGCGGCCCTTCCCGCCTTCAACCGTCACGACTTGGTTATTGGCGTCAGCAGGTCGGACTCGCGTTATCTTGGGCATGTTCTTGCGCATGGGGTCTTTTCACAATTGTTCATCAAGCGCTTCAAGCGCCTCTTCACCAGCAAGTGTCGGCACCAATTCAAATTGCGACTCCCAGAGGTTCCCGATGTCGCGTACGAACAGAAAACCAGCGGCCTCCAGATCCTTCGCGGCTTTAGAGAGCTGCTTGCGCTTGACACCAGTTGCCTCGACCGCTTCGGCCAGCAGCTTCCGAGCAGGTAATCCGAGCTTCACTAGAATCGCTGCCGATTCCAGCGCTTGCTCCATTGACTCATGCGAGATCAGCATCATCTGGATTTTCCCTAATCGGTGATTGCACGCAACCTGGCGAGAGCATCTTCCACCACGTACTCCGGTACTGTCTCGACTCGCTTCGCCTTTCTTGTTTCCAAATCCAACATGCGAATCTGATTGACCAAAGCTACACCTTGGGTCTTTGTGCCGGCACCGCTCAGGGAAGCTGCGAACCCCGCATGCCGTGCGAAGTCGCCGCCTTGTGTTATTGGAGCAACCAAGACCACGCCCAACGCGTTGAAAGCGCTTGTGGACAGCACTAAGACAGGCCGCATACCTCTTTGCTCGTGCCCTTCGGTCGGATCGAGGCTGACCATGACAATGTCGCCGCGCCCGAATTTACTACGGCTCACCACGCTTCACGCCCCACCGGCTTGATTTGCGACCAAACTGCCATATCGGCCGGTTCCGCTGCAGAAAGGTCACATTGTGCTAGAAGGTCAACCAAAGAATATGACGGGCGCGCAGCTTTCAGCAGCACACCTTCTGCCTGCACGTTGACACTGAGTTTATCTCCCAAAGTCACTTTGAGCATACCCAGCAACTCGGTAGGCAAGCGCACTGCTGCGCTATTGCCCCACTTCTGAACTGATAATTCCATAGACCCTCCTAATGTAGATACATTGTAGATTCGTTTGGTAGGTGTTGTCAATCTCATTGTCTATACAATGTATCGCCATGATCGAACCATTGTACGTCCACCAAAGATAGCCTCGTTCATCGGTAAAGTTTAAGGCATCATAGTGTGCTTCGTGTCGACCGCTACAGCGCGGTTATTAATGCAACGCCGATGTAGAGGGAACCAAAGCTGACATTAGTTTGAGGCGGTCCCCGATGGGCCAGCTGCTTGATTGGTTGGTAGGAGTGGCGTCTCGCTCATGTCCGCCTTCGGCTCCTCGAACACCAACCGCAACGCGCATGGAATGGACTGGGGTTTGGTCACGCCGGCAAACATAACGAGCATACGCTGCACCTCGTGACGGGCAAACCCCGCCGGTGGCACATGCAGGTCAAGGTGTACCGGAAGCTGGGTACTGTCGCCATTGTGTTTCCCCGTCCGTTCGACCTTGCGGCGCACCTGACGTATTTGCGTCGCCAGCACACTAGGATCGGCCCCTCCTTCCGGGGTTGAAATCGATTCGACCAGCCGTCGCAGTAAGTTTCGGATCGGCGGGCGGTCCCCGCTATTGATCCGTTTTGCCACCTGCTGCGCGTTTAATTCTACAGGGATGGTGATATCACTCAAGGCCTGTCGCACGGCGCCCCATTTGGACTGCGACTGCGTGCCGCCAGGCTGGGCGTGTATCAGGAGCTGCGCCCAGTGCGCCTCCGTGTCGACGTGGATGATCGAGCCAGTCAGTGACGCGACATACAAAGCCGCTTCGAGGCTCAACCCCTTGAACACCTGGATCTGCGCACCGTCCTTCCCTGAGGGAAGCGACTGCAGCAACGTGTACGGATCGGCCAGGGCTTGGCGCTTGAAGTACTCGATGAACCGATCCGTCGCATTAGCGTCCGCCTCAGGCATGTGGTCGGCAATGAAGCGCCGCTGGGACGCCTCTGGCAGCATCCAAACCACGCGCTGCGTTTCCTGTTTCGCGAGTTTCAGGAAGCGGTACAGGCCACCGCCCTTAGGTGGTTTCCATCCGTCGGTGCGCCGGGTGAGCACCTCCCTGACATGATGGCCTAGCGGGGCGCTGACCTCGCCGTGATCGGGTACCAGATGCACGAGGCCGGCGCGGATACACGGACCGTGTAACTATTGCCGAAAAGGTCAATGAGCTGATCGATGTGGGCGCGAAAATGGCACTTGATGACTTCGGCGCCGGCCGCGACGGACTGGAGCGCCTGTATGCTGTTCGTAATGTCACCGCAGTAAAGATCGATCGGGAATTTTTACTCACATGCATGCAGCGGCAGGATGCCCGCCGCATGCTAAGCATGCTTATATCTCAGTGGCGGCGTGAAGGAATCAAATCAGTTGCTGAAGGTGTAGAGTCTGAGGCAATGTTTGCTTTTGCTCGCGGACTTGATGTGGACTTGGTTCAGGGCTGGTTCGTTGACAGGCTTGTTGGAATGAACCTGGTGCGCGATCCCTGCTGACGCCTTCAAGGTATCGTTGCTTTTGACATCCGCTTAACGATCTCGCCTGCAGAGAGCAATCCAGCTGAAACAGTTCCGTCTTCATAAATAATGCTCGGCGTCGTTGTCAGCCCCAAACGTTTGGCAAGAGACAGGTTGGTATCGAGCTGCCCTGCATCGCATGTACTCGATGGTATTGCCATTCCACCGGCAACGTTTTTCCAAGCCGTCACGCGATCACTAGAGCACCATACTGCGACAGCTGAAGTACGCCCTACCTTGCTGTGGCCTGGTAGAAGATGGCGGTAAACTGTCACATTTTCAAGCTGTGCTAGTTCTGGCTCAATTTCGCGGCAGAACTTGCAGTCAGCACTCATAAAGACGTGAATCGCGCGCTCGCCAACACCCTTTGATGTTTTGAAAGCCCCTTGTTGGGTTAGCAATGTCAGCGCCTGGCTGTCGAGCTGTAGAACCCCCGGTTGAGGGCCCAGGAAAGTAAAGCCAAAGATGGCGACTGCAATAATTCCAGCGCCAGCAGCCATCACTGCTCTCGAAGATTTTTTGTTGACTTGTGACATCTGGATTCACGGTTATTATGGATACATCGATCCTACTTTACGACTCAATATTTCTGGAGAGCAAACCTATGCAATTTCTGACCGCACTCTTTAGCCTGGACCCATCCCATCTTACGTTGCTGGGAATGGTTCTCTTTGTGCTTGTCGGCGCTGGCGCCGGAGCTGCATCGTGCAATTCCGAAGAAGATGACGTGAGCGAATATGAAAACGCGAGTTGGAACCCTTCGAGCGTCAATTACAATGAATAAATGCCTCCCAGCGCTCCTACCCCGCGGTCAACGCAGTGACGGAAAGGGTGGAACATTTGTCGCGTTCCCAACGGCGTCCCAATACCACCATTCTTGCGCTCCGAATTTGTCATCGTAGTACACCTTCTTTGCAGCCTTCCTCTTAAGATATTCTGTGTCACTACGGCCGAACACTTCCATCGGTACTTCCTTCGGTGTATCCGTCAGAAGAAAGTCAGGCAAGACCTGTTCGGAGCTGGCATCGAATCGCAGAGGTTTAGAAAACGACCTGTGCTGGGAAACAAGCATCTCCGCCACAACCCGCTCATAACTCGACTCCACAGGAATAAATTGCGCAGTGACAGCCATGATGGCCACGTCGATCGCCGTTGCGTAAATACCGTGTTTTCCCTGTCGTAGTTCTATTTGGGCGATGGCGACGGCCCCAGTTCCGTTCCGCCAAGCCGACATAGCATTTGCGAACCGCCGCATCGTAGATGCCCATAGCCCTTCCTGCATGTACACAATTGGCATTCCGTGAAAGCCGGCGATCTTCATCTGTTGTTCCATCTGGGGTTCCCGGCCCTGGTTCCATGCCGCTAAAGGGGCGATGACGAGCATACGCCTCTTTCCGCTCAGAGCCGAAGCTGTGCGATCACGATTCCGTTCTGCTTCGCGCGTATCGGCGCCAAACGTCGGAAGTAGCAGCTGGAGAACGAGTTTGACGTTTCCTATCCAAATATCGTCCGCAGCGTTGTGAACAAGCCAGTATGCGAGGGATGGTCGACGCTTCCCGGTGAAACCGGGCCTCCACTGATTTAGTTCGGCTGCATCCCATAGATAGTGAAGTAAACCCAATAATTTTATTGACGACCTTTTCACTGAAGCGGGGCGATCGGCAGACTGCCTGATCGGCGCTGACTGGGATGCGGATGTTTCCCGCTCCACCATTCCAATCTCTAAGCGGATCAATACTGAGCCGTCTGCTTGCGGGTCAACCACATTGATGGTGGTCGTACCCAGCCCGGTTTGTGAAGAGTTGGCGCTATAAAATTGACAGTCGCTAGCATGCTCACCCCCGGTCATGCTGAACCTAGCCAGTGAGAACTGATCGGTATCGTCGTAGTGCTTAATAGCCAAGCGCTTGGCGCCCATCCCGCTGCAGCCGCACCGCACCTCCGCACGTCCGTAGGCAGCTTTCAATGCTGACCGCCAACCTTGCTGAAATTGGTTCGCGGTCTGGAAGTTGGTCGAATACGTTTTGATCACGCCGGTTAGCGTGATCGATACCGGATGTACATTGCTCATGATTGGGACAAGAAAGTAGCTGAAGACGAAATTTTCACACGTTACACCAGTTGCCTGACTGGAAAAGCAATTTGTTTCTATTCTGAATGAAGGGCTGAGGTCGCCCTCTACGGGCATATTGCAAAAAGTCACTTTTTTTCGCGTCTTTAAATATGTGTATTGCGAAAGTGAATGGGACAATTCCTGATTCCACACCTCCATTAACAGACAACCGACAAGATGGCTCAACAAAGCTTCCCTGCTGCAGTCGCAAATATCACCATCAGGCCACAGGTTGCGCTCACTGAAGCGCAGATTGTGTGCATGACAGACATCGAATATATGAGCGACGCACAAACCGCATTCTTCCGTGCTCGACTCATCGATATCGAAGACATTCTCCAGTCGCGGATGCGTGCTGCGGCAACCGAAATAGCGTCTTGCTCGGACGTCGCTGATCCGATTGATCGTGCAAGCGCCGAAGAAGAACACCAGTTGGCGTTATCGAATCGGACGCGCGACGCACGACAGATCTTGGAGGTGGGTGCAGCGATGAGGAAGATCGAAGCTGGCCAATTTGGATGGTGCGTAGAAACAGGCGAACCGATAGGAGTGGATCGTCTCTTGATCTGTCCCACCACCACACTGTGCATTGAGGCGCAGCAGCGCCGGGAGAGCAAAACCAGGCGCTATTGGGTATGAGCTTGGTTAAATTCTCGCCAAAGGTAGTGGAACTCAGCAATCCTCATTACAGTCCTGAGATACTGCTCGACACAGTCATGCGGTTTTTGGGTTTGAAGTATGACCGTCATCTGGCTCATCGCCTCGGTGTACAACCGCCGCAAATTTGCAAGATTAGGAAGCGACGTCTTTTGGTCACTCCCGCGATCCTAATCAGTATGCACGAGGAGACAGGACTCGGCCTGCGTGAATTGCGGGCGCTTATGGGCGACTATCGCGAACACACCAGGCCAAGTGCAAAGCACCCTTCGATTCCGCAAACAGTGCAGATGGAAAACCTGCCTTATAGCAAACTCGTGAGCCAAAGGATCCTACATTCCTCATTGGGTGACAGCATAGGGACTGATTGGTACCGCTCATGATTGGATGTGATAGCGAGCCGGATAGTGGAAACCCTTCAACGGCCTGGTGGCCATGGTCGAGACAGCGCTGCAAGCCGATCCATTCAACGGCTACGTGTTCGTCTTCCGTGGCCGACGCGGCGACTTCATCAAACTACTGTGGTGGACCGGCGACGACCTGTGCTTGCTGGCCAAGCGGCTCAAGCGGGGCCGCGTAGTCTGGCCGCAGGCTAACAGCGGTACGGTGGCGCTATCTCAAGCCCAACTGTCGATGCTGCTCGAAGGCATAGACTGGCGCCAGTCGGTGGACAATGCGCCGCGCCACAAGCCGGCCCGCAAGCCGCTGCCAGAGCACCTGCCGCGCGACGAGCGCGAATATCAGCCGCAGGCCGACGCCTGCCCGGCCTGCGGCGGAGGCCTGCGCCATATGGGCGAGGATGTGGTCGAGTAGTTCGAGTTGGTGCCGGCAAGTTTCTTCGTGATCTGCCACGTGCGTCGCAAACTGGCTTGCAGTTGCTGCGAAACGATCGTGCAGGCGCCTGTGCCGAGCCGGCCGATCGCACGTGGCATCCATCTGCAAACCCACTTGGTCCACTTTAGCGGCGTGCTGCAGGCGGACGCATATGCGCGCGTCATTGCATTTTACGTCGACGGCATGATAAAGGAAGCGGCGTGCTGGGCGCACGCGCGCCATAATTTCTATGGCTTGAACTCGGCCAGGCCGTCGGCCATCACGACGGAGACATTGCGCCGGATCGCCGAACTGTATGTGATCGAAGCCGAGATACGCGGCAAGGCGCCGGACGAACTACAGCGGGTGTCCACCGCCGCTGTCGCCAGCCAGATTGCATCGGCCGATAGTTCCATCACAGCGCGCGCATCAGTTCGCCCAGCCAGCTGGCCGGCACCTCGCTCGGCAAGCTCAACGTCCAGCCGCGCTCGTTGCGCAGGCTGATCGTAGCCACCAAAGGTGCCGCCGGCGCCACCCGCACCGGCAACAAGCTGGGCACGGACGACACCTTGGCCAAACGCCGTACCCAATAGCCAACTTGGCGAATCGGAAAGCCATGCTCGATGGCGTATGCCCTCTGCGACAGTCCGCTGGCCCGCCACTGCGCCACCCGCTCCTCCCACATCTTCTGCCGGTCCTCGTTTGACATCTTTAACTCCCGTAGTGATCGAGAGGATAGTTTGGCGAGGCCAATCAGGAATTCATAGATGGGATGGTTGGCCGCTTACCTAGAGGCTGCGATTTCAATGCCTGAATCAGAAGCCTGGGTGAGAGCCCGTGCCCCTCGGCTGGAGAACGGTTACATATCTCTTACGACAAAATTACTCCGTTCCTTGCCAATCAAGCTTGCAGGCACCGTCCCTGATAGGATCCTCCCATAGCGCCGCACGCCACGGGCAGGCGCCTCTGGCGCCGCAACGCTTTCCGCGCGCTCCGGCCGAACTGTGAGGTTCTGAAATAGACGCGACGCGGGATGTTGCAGTTCCGGGCGGGACCATACCCTTTTTAATAATGATTGAGCTAGGCCCCGTCCATGGCGTGTAGATGATTGCAAAGGGTCTAACGCTGCTCAAAGCCGTACCGGACGGAGCCGCTTCGTACTACGCGGAATTGGTCGCGCGTTTTGATACCGACCGGGTTGGGCAGGGGTTAGCACCATCCAGTTGTTAGGGTCGAATACGAAAGGGACGTACAAGATGCGGTACCTGCGTTTCCGGTCCTCTCTTGCACTGCCGGCGACCTCAAGCTCTCTAGCCGACAACTCGAACTCTCCACCAGCGTCGAGTGCCGATTTGACCTCGTAAAGGTATTCATGGCGTGCAGTAACGACCCGGAAATCGTAGCCTAAGGAGTCATCACCAGCAGGGCCAGTACAGAACTTCTCGCGGTTTGACGAGACCCAGCAATCGTCCAACATCTCTTTTGGGTGGCGGCGGAAGAGCACTTTCCAGACCAGCCACTCGCTTGCCATGCCCATGACCGAGCGGGTTGCTTCGGGCAGTTGGTTACGCCAAGCTCCCCCGCCACCGCCTCCCCCAGTTCCAGACCGCGGCTTCGCTCCTTCTTGCTGCTGAATCAGCTTAGCGACGCGACTTCGGGTGAGCCACTCCTCGCCCTGGGCCAACGCTTCGGCCGCGAGGCTCTCAAACTCCGAGACAAATCCGGGGTTACCAGTGTCCAACGAGTTTCCGGAGAAGGAGATGCTACGGCGAGCCGCCTCGGCTTTACGGTTAAGTTCGCGAGCTTCCTGTTCCTCGTGCTTCAAATCTTCTGGCGTCAGACTCAAGTCACTCAGTGCATCGGTCGTCGGCATGTTCGTGGGCCACCAGGCAGCGCGCAGTAGCAAGCCTGGCAATTCGCCGGGCGCGACCACCTGGAAGTCCAGCAGACCCGCTTGGTCTAGCGCGCGCACGAGCTGCTGAGCATCGGTTGCACCTGCGCAGACTGGCTGTTGCACGCCATGCTTCCTGCACCAAGCGCGTATCAGGTTCATCAAGTCTGCATGCCGCAGCATCACCTGTTTCCGGTTGGCGGCTACAACGACCTCTAAGGACTCAAGGTCGACCGAGGGATCATCAGCCCCGAGCGTTGCCTTGATCGCCAGATCTGCGTGGGTGACGACGCGAGCTCGATCAAGCTCCTCTAACCGTATTGGCCACTGCGAGTCGAATTGTATGAATTCAAGCTTTCGCAAGACCACGTAGTTGTCCAGCGGCTCAGCCGCCTGCCAATTGCGCAGAAAGGCTCGCCTCAGCCGAGCGCGTATCAAGGGGGCCAGTTCGGCTAGGTACACGCTGAACAGTCGGCGAAAGTCCGTCTCGTCGTTCATCGGCGGGTAGCCCAGCTCGGCAAGCGTGCGGCCGAAGGCGGCGAATTCAAAGTTGAGCCGCGCGCGGATCGCCTTCTGGTCGTTGGTTTCGGTGACTATCTCGAGCAACTGCTCGACCACCTGCGCCGGCAGTTCGCCGGCAAGCCAAGCGCGAAGCTGCAGGACGGGGCCAAGCTGCGCGTGCCTTTCGCGAAGCCGATCAGAGGCCTCAATGCCCTTAAGGAAGGCAATCGCAGGAAGCACCGCGTCGACGCTGCGTTGCATACCACCCTTTATCGCAGCAAAGTGCTCGCGGACAACGCTGACGTCTCTGCCAATAGCCCGAGCCAGCATGTATTCAGACGGCCCAATCGCGCCGCCGTCGTAACCGTCACGCTGCAACCTCCCCAGCAGCAGTTCGAGCGTGTTGCGCCTCGACCCTAGCAGTTTGGTGAGCGCCTGCGACGCTTCGAGTAGCAGCTGCAGGTCGATGGGACCGATAGTCTTAACAAGCAGCGTTGGGGTACGGTTATGCCGCACAGCGTGCACACGCTCTCTGCCGCTCACCGGTATCTCATTCCCTGAGATGGTGAGGGCAAATCCACTGCAGCGCCTGATGCGGATCGTGCGAAGCCGGCGGTCGAGTTCATCCGTAGGAAGTGACCGCGTCTCTAGAGGATCGCCGAGGTGCTCGTGCGCCAGGACAGCAAGGTCGCTCAACCACGCCAGTTCCCCCACCAGCAAGGGGTCGTCGTGCGAAGCTTCGAACTTGCCCCCGTCGACGATCAGTTGCACGTCGCCAGAGTCCGTCAACCGAGGCGAAAAGCGGCCGGTTGCCCTAACTAAATTACAAATCAGCGAAGCGTCGGCTTCCCCCACGTCGAGAACAGCTTCGCCTGCGTCGCCCAACGAGCGTGCGGCGAAGGCATGAGGCTCGCTAGTCACGTAAACTACCGGCGGGTCCTGCTCCTGCCCCGGTAAAAGTTCAAGGCTTCCCGCCCGCTCCACAATTAATTCAAGCGATGCAGGCAGCGCACTTCGGTGCACCGCGATGTCGGCCCACGCACGCCGAACTTGGTCGCGCAGGTCGCGTCTTTCGGCAGTAGAAAGATCCAGGAACACTGCGGCAAGCGATGCCAACCGATCTGGCGCGCTCGACGCGTCCGACCAGTCGCGAAGGCCGACCTTGGGGTCGAAGAGGATGGCTGGGAGCTCCTCGCGGGCGCCGGGTTCGGACTTAAATCGCGCCACGAAGCGAGGTGGGTTCTGACGGGCTACCCTCGTAGACCAACTGTCGCATGGTGGTGCGAAGACGACCTCGTCCGAGCGAGTGCTAGTCGGCCACCCGCCGTGTCGCAGGAAAATATAAAGCGGCGTGAAAAGTCTGATTGTCTGGTACCCGCGCCAGTGTTGGACTTCGAACTCAAAGTGGCTTGATCCGCAGACCCTCAGGTAGGCGACCAAGAAGTTCGACAGCGCCTCCTTCGCGGATGTCGGCAGCTGATCGTGTTCAAGTTGGCCCGGCACTCTCCAAGCTTCATGGCGTACTCTGTACTCGGTCTGCGGGTAGAGCAGCTTATGCTGAGAGGCTTCCTTGATCCAGGTCACGTCAAACCCAAGTTTGGGGTCGCCGGCGCTCAGGAACCAGTTCCAGTAGCCGTTCGGCGTGGCCGCACGAGGCAGGTTAGCTGCTATAGGCTGAAGTCCGTCTGGGACTTTGAGAATTTGAAGGAAGCGGGTCCAGTCTTCGCGCCTATCATCAGCGCGGGCGCGGGGCCAGTCGGAGAAGTCGATGAGTAGGCGCTTGCGCTGCTCATTGCAGTCTAGGGAGAAGGATGAAGCCTCATCGAGATACTGCTCGAGGGTTCGCCCAAGGGAGCTCCACGACGACGACATCAGGGCGTTCTCGGCACGAATCCAGCCGCCTTGGCTCGGCACGCTCAAACCAGCCTGACGCAACACGGCTTCCACTGGCTTGTCGCCAGTGCCGAGCCAGACTCTGAAGGCCCACGTCAGGGCTTCCTGTCGCTGGCTATCACTTCCCCAC
The DNA here is from genome assembly GCF_001758725.1 of Janthinobacterium sp. HH106. Classification (NCBI taxonomy): domain Bacteria; kingdom Pseudomonadati; phylum Pseudomonadota; class Betaproteobacteria; order Burkholderiales; family Oxalobacteraceae; genus Janthinobacterium; species Janthinobacterium sp. HH106. The sequence continues at coordinate 54,471 of NZ_LRIC01000018.1, forward strand.
TCCAAGGCGCTCCTGAGGGCCGCCAACGTCTCAAGTGGATCATACTGTCGAAGAAGGCCGGCCTTTGTGAACTGGTGGATGACCTCGTCCGGGACCGCGAACTGCTGATTCAGGAACCGGAACTTGCGCGAAATGGCCGAAGGTGGATTGGGAAGTCCCTGGGTTCGCTGTCCGCCCGCACCTGTTGTCCGCACAAACACAGGGGGCGCATCTTCCAGCCCGGTCGCCGTCGCGACGAGAAGCTTGTCTCCGTCTCCGAGCAGAACCTTCTTGCCCTCCAACGCGTTTAGTTCGATCTTCGACACGGAGAAGATTGAGAGTACATCCTGGTAGAACTCTCCCCACCTGGTGGCGGCCGCGTTTTTCTTCTTCGACAAGAGATATGAAGCCGTTGCTTCGACCCAATTGCATAACACTGCTTTATGCAACTCCAGCGGCAATGACATGAAGGTCGCGAGCGCCTTGATCCGAGACAACTGATCGTCGGATACTCCAGTCAGGATATGGGCCTCGGCAATCGACGCAAGCCGTAAAGGGGTCATTTGCTTTGTTGTGATACCCGGCCATGCGTAGAGCTCGTTCAATGGTACCCACATAATGCCTCGGCCAGAGGTGGCCGGCCAGATCGCGGCGAATTCCATCGGCCGTTCGAGCGCCTTGAACGCGCCGACAATCGTCGCAATTCGTGCACCCGACCAGGCAGCCATGTCGACGATTGCGCTGGGCGGAATGGCCAAGTTCTCGTCAACGATCGCCAGGCAGGCCTTCGCCGCGGTGTCCGCCGCAGCTTCGATCAGCAACTGGTTAAGTGGCAAGTCGGGCTTGATGGTACGCCTATCAATGTCCGCGAAGAACGGCGCATCAATATGGCCGGCCATCGGCGAGACCGCGTGGTCGTCCATTGGAAGAAAGTTGTACAGACGCGGAGCGACCGCCTTGTCCAAGCACACGGCGATCGAAACGACAGCTTCACCCTTCCAGCTAAGCCAACGTTTGAGTGGCGGCGCCGCCAAAATGCTCTCCGTTACCGCTGCGAGTACGACGTCCTTTTGCAGCGTCTGCTTGACGACCAGAAAAACGCTTCCGTCGCTCAGTGTGACACGTTGCATCCGAATGCTCGACGACGGGTCTCGCAAGATCGGTTCAACCGCGCGGGATAGCGTTGCCTTCATTACCTCGGCCCCATCTCGAACGATCGAGACTTCCAGCGACGCGAGGCGATCGAGAAAGAGCTGGACTGGCGCGGCCGCGTTAGTTAGCGCAGCCACCTGCTTCTGTGCCAGTTCGACCTCACGGGACGAAGCCAATGGAAGGCAAACGACCGTTGCGTACCCCTCCGAGGCGAGGCGCCGCACATCGTCCGTTTGCTCGGTAACGGCGACGGGAATGAGGTAGCGAGGAATGTCGGCGGCGACTTTAGCGGCCATCTCCGGTAAAGCACCAATCTCCGCCAATTGCGCTTCGATCTCTACAGTTGATGCGAACCGGAAGCAGTAGCCGTTGAACATGGGCGCAGGCATCTCAGAGCCGGCAGAAAAGATGTGGACGTCGTCGGTCAGTGCCTCGACACTTCTGAAGCCTAGGCCCTTATTCCCGATCCCTTCCCCGATCTCCTTATCGCTCGTGCCGATGTTGCGGATTGCCACGAAGTTCGAGTCAGAAAAAGGGCGACCCTTGTTGGCTACGAGCAATACGCTCTTCTGGTCATTGGCCACCACCAAGCGGATCGCGACCTCGCCTTTCTCGCCAGCGTCGTGCGCGTCGTGCGCGTTCTGAAGCAGCTCGAAGAGGACGCGGTCGCCGTACTGCGTCCCGATGATCTCGTTCAGACTCATCAGGCTCTCATACACCTTAAGACCGCGTCGCTCCGCGTCTAGCGCGTGCTCAAGCTGTGAGCGAGTGATGCTATCGATGGATGCCGCTGCCGAAGTGAGTTGGGTCTCAGCTGTTATTACCTGCTGCTGCCGTCCGCCGTCCGTTTGCATTACCGAATTTTCCAAGCTTATCCCTCTGGTTTCAACTAATTAAACAATGCGCTGCGAGACTGAAAGGAAAGTTTCGATGCTGCCAAAGCTCTCGCAGCAGAGGGAGCGTTGCCGGTGCCGCTTTGCTAAGTGCGGCGACCACTTCTTACCTGTCAAAGAATGAACACCAAAATACTACTGCGCGGCATCATTTCCTAGCAGGCATCGGTGATCGCGACACGAGCGGCAGAATTTGGCGATTATGGCTTACCGCACGGCAAAACGAAGATTGACATTAAATTAATCTGTTGGCAAGTTCCTCTTTAACATGGTGTTCAGTTTAATAATGGGCCTCAGCCATGCGCGCTAAACCAAATCGGGGTAAAGATTGGCGCGATTGGCTCTACCGACCAGCATTTTTTTGATCCATGCCGGGGAGTGAACCATGCGAAGTGCGAGACGAAAAGTGATTCGACGCTGCTTCCAGGGCCGCTATGTTTTGCGGACCAAGTGACAACCAATCTGTGCCATGTCGACTGCTGTGAAATTCCCACAAAAAATGCGCCACTCGCGGATCGACGTATGCCTTTACAGCCATCAGTTCTGCCGTCAGTACCGAGCAGTCCTTCAATCGCGAGCTTGGAATGTCTGGCGAAAGCTCTTCTTTAGGAATAGCTTGTACGGCCGCGGCGATAGCGTTTTTAGTCCTATCTACTGGATCAGGTCCCACATCACGACCGAATGATCCGTAATAGGCAGATGTAATGCTCTTCCGGGAGTGCCCAAGCTGTTCGCTTGCTTGTTCACGTCTTAAATCGAGATCCTCTTTCGACATTTGGCCGGGCCCGCCGCCTAAAGTGGGCGGAATAACCGATGCAATTAAGGCGGCATTCTCTGCAAACTGAGCGCGCAGGCCGTGACCTGTTACTTTCGTCATTGCCTTCGTTATCCCAATCTTTGCCAGCATCCGATGCCATTTTCCGAGGCTGAATTTGATATCTGCTACGCTCCCATCGTGCTTTGTGGTCCATCCGAGATGCTCTGATTTCTTCACCATCGATTTAACCTGATCCAGCACTATCCTCTGCTCCGTTGTATCTATGTAGATATCTCGAGGCCGCCCGCCTTTCGTTTTGTATGCGGCGAAACGATCGCCACGATCAACTTTCCAAGGGTGGCACTCGATGACCTCATGGCGACGAAGGCCAAAAGCGACCGCAACGCGAAGCATTGCTCCGAACCGGCGATCAAGCGCGTCGGCCTCTCTAATTTTTTCTCTAACGTCGATACCATTTTCTGCCCAACTCTTGCTTGTAATGGCAGCGGTTTTGACGCGCAACTTCGCTCTAGGAACATCAGGAAGGTAATGATGGACGTTTTTGACCATCTCACCTTTACCGATCCACCGGGCGAAAATTCGCAGGTACGAAAGGTTGGATTGAATTGTCTTTGGGGTAAGTCCCGATTGATACCAAAACTCGCAAAGCGCCTTGACGTGTTTGTCACCCAAATTCTCCGGATTTTGGAGGCGGAAATTCAAATTCACGAGGTGACGGAAGCTCGCGCGCAAAGAGTCGCCTATGGCAGTCTTCGTTCGTTCGCTGGCTACTTTCCCGTTGACGCGGGTGCCCGCTTTCAATTGCAAAATTGCGTTGAGTTGCGAGATCAAAGATTTCATGTCAGTCCTTTTCTATAGGTTCGCCAGGCCGCATCCGTATGCATTCGAGTGAACGCACACGGATGCGGCATGACGGATGCCGTTGGTAAAAAAATCATCAAACTGCCGGGGAAAGGGACCCAAACGTAAGCACACTAATTTCACACTGCCACCCCTTTTGGCTTGAGGCAATATGTCGACTCCTTTCGGAAGGCGATCGCCGAACATGATGCTGCTAGGCCTGGAACCCTCACGTGGTTTCTCACGCAGCGCGTCCTGCCCTCATGGGCAAGTCTTTGGTGGCGCTGTCACCAAATGGTCTTTCTCACGTCACGTGGACGTCGCGGAGGCAGCACTGGCGCCGGCGCAGGGCCAGCGATTCATGCGTCTGGGAGCTTCCAGATATCCGCCCTTCTGTGTCTCTAAAAATTTCGATGGCCCGGACCGGGGTCGACGGCGTAGCTGCAACTGAGCTGCTTGTGGCGTTCCGGCAGCCGGCCCTGTTTTTCTCGCATAGCAGCGCGAAAAATCAGGTTCAGTGGGAAATCAGTGTTCCTAAGCGACGTCTAACCCTGATGTAGCTTGGGTTTCGCTGTCACTCAGTGTTCGTCACAAGTTTGCGCTCGAAGGAAAAAAACGGCCAAAGATGGCCTTGGGCTAACTGCATTACGAACTATTTAAGGTTGATGTACCAAGGTATTAGGCTCGGCCTGGAAGATTGCCGCTCAAGCGGCGGTAGAAATTGGTGCTTTTCGATTCCGAAGGAACTGAAAAGATGTCTAGTGAAACAATGCCGCATGGCGACGGATAGATATTAGCAGTTTGGACTGCTGCAGATCAAACGAAAACAGATAAAAAACGCATCATATTTGGAATCTCAGTTCATGAGTGCAAAGTATCTTACCGCCAGCGCAGCAAAGTGCAGCGAAGTGCGACTTAGTGCAGCAAAGTGCAACGTAGTGCAGCAAAGTGCGGCATTTTTTAAGGATGGATGTAATCAAGAATATAGGAGATTAAGCGTGACTTGACTGTTAGCTCACCTCTTTATACATAACTCTTGAGCGCCCCTATTTCAGGTAGCGTGCATATCGTTGGCGCCGACCTAGAATTGCCCCACCGTCATGGCGGCGCATTCGCCGGACACGCGACTGGTGTATGTGGCCGACCGCGAAGCCGATTTGGTGCCGTTGATGCTGCAGGAGCAAGACCTGGGCACGCCGGTTGACTGGCTGGTGCTTGCGTAGCACAACCGCTGCCTGCCAAAGTTGGAAAAGCTCTGGCAGCACACCAGCGCCGCAGCGCCTCTCGGCGAGATCGTCTTTGACATGCCGGCGCGGCACTGCGTCAAGGCGCGCAAGGTGCGTCAGCAATTATGGGCGCGCAAGGTGGAACTGCCAGCGGGCCAGGGCAAAACCGTCAGCGCCACCTGCCTCATCGCCCGGGAAATCTATGCGCCGGACCGTGCCAAGCCGATCGAATGGCGCTCGCTCAATAACTGCGACGCTGACACGCTGGCGCAAGCGCAGGAAATGATTGACTGGTATTGGGCGCGCTGGGAGATCGAGATTCTGTTCAACGTGCTGAAAAACGTCTGCAAGGTCGAGGAGCTTCAGCTTGGCTGCATCGCACGCATCGAGCGCGCCCTGGCGCTGTTCATGATGGTGGCGTGGTGCATCGCATACCTGGAGCGCACGGGCCGGACCTGCCCAGACTTCGACGCCACGTTGTACTTCGATCAGGACGAAATTGAAGCGGCCTATCTGCTGCGTGAAAAACCGGCACCGCCAAAGGCAACAGTCGATCAGGTGCTGAGCCAAATCGTGTGCTTCGGAGGCTTCCTGGCGCGCAAACGCCACTGGGACCCCTACGCGGAAATCATCTGGCTTGGATTGAAGGGTCTACAGGTGGCCGTCAAAAATATGCGCACCGTGCGCAGGTTTGGGCAAGGATAGACTTGTGTATAACATGGTGCCTAGAATGGGCCGTCTGTAAGCATAGAGACGAGGTCTCGATATCTTGTCAGTACATCAGTGTTTCACTGAAGAGCGGGTGAAGTCTTTTTTGATGAATTTGAAAACAGAAACAAACGGCTCAAAGAACAAGCGTGTGTCTGCGACTGCAATTTTTTTGATGTGCTGGATAAGTGCGATCATGTTCATGCTCCTTAATGTCCTTTTGTGTTGCTGTAAATGTACCTGCAGATGCGGGTAGTTGTCAACAAAGGGCAATCGCGCCATCAAACGGGCGACCAGACCGATGCTCAACTTCAAATAGTTCCGCGCCGCCCACTGCGTGCTCGCAGGCGTCGAGCTCATGCACATGATCCGCAAGGGGCAGTTCGCAATCAGCGGAGCCGATGCGATGTCGTTCGCCGACCAATTTTACGCGCTGGCGGGCAAGGTCCGTCCGCAATGACCTGGACAATGCCCTTCAAGGGAAATTCCGCCGTTTAATCAACAACGCGACACAATCACTTCCAATTCGTCGTCTGGCCTGCCTCCTGGTTTAAGCCGTGACGGAAATGTCGGGAGATATGCAGGCGTGTGAGCCTTTTGTCGACGAACATACCTATGGAAATTCATGATCGGCAATTTACCAATCAATGCCTTACGTCGGTGATGAGGGTTGCCATTTCGAACGCATTGCGCTTGCTATAGTTGCGGGCATTTCTGCCGTGGTAACGATATTATTTCTCTATCTAAGTTGGTAACGCTGTCGCGCAATGTATTCGTCAAATACCGCCGCTATCGAGGAAGAAAAGACGCTACTCATCTGTGCAAATCCCTTTGGGTACTCACCGAAGTCGAACGCTTCCAGGTTATGTTGTGCGGCCACGAAGTCGTCGACCGTGCCGATCTCGTCAATTAGCCCAATTCTCTCGCCTCCACACCGCTCCAGATCTCACCACTGCCGTAATTCACGCCGAGCTGGAGAACCCGCGCGCGGCCGTGTTCAAGTTTGAGCAAAAAGGTATGGCCAACATGGTCGACCAGATACTGAGCCTTGATTTGCGCATCCTTGCTCAGTGGCGTGAACGGATTCAGGAACGCCTTGAGGTGACCGGACGCGAATATCTCCTGCGAGATTTCAATCCTGTCCAGCGGGCGCGACAACTGCCATGGTGCGATGATCGCTCCAATCGAACCGACCAAGCTGTACTTGCCAGCGATGATTTTGTCAGCTCGCAGGGCGATCATATAGGTTGCCGATGCGCCGACGTTACTGATCACCGCAACTACCGGCTTAGGATTTTTTTTCTTGAAGGTCGCGACGGCGTTACCGATTCGTTCAGCCTCCATCGGCGCACCGCCAGGACTGTCGATCGCCAATACTACCTGGATGATACGATCTGATTCAAAAGCGCGCTCGATCAAGGGGAAAAAGCTTGTCGGCCGATACCTTCGACGTTGATAATATTTCGCTATCAATGTGGACAATGCCGATCAATGAACTAAACGCACCCAGTCTGGAGCCTGATACCTGCAGCAGAAAATAAAGTCCAAACAGCAGCGGCATTAACACCAGCACTGACCGGAATGCCATGTTGAGCCTGCGCGCGAATTTTCGATCGCGCTCCAAAACCAAGCGCTAATATTTGAAGCCAATGCGCTGTTCTCGCATCTCAGCCACCAAGAGGAGGACGAGATTGGCTGATTCCAGAATCGGCTCGTTTTTGCTGTCGTCGTTTACCATGACATATTTCCCGCGAGCGATAGGTAGAGATAGCTAGCGCCAGTTCCCGCCCCAACCCGATGCAACCGTTGCTGCACTGCGGTGTCACCTAGCCCGTACAGCTGCCCGACTTCCTAGTAAGCTTGTCCCGCCATCACGTACTTGAGCATGGCAATTGATTCGGCAATATACATAGGGTTCATACGCAGCTCCATGCAATCTGGATTGCCTTATCATGTCTTGGCCACAGTGGCATGGCGCACGAAAAGCATACGGTTTTCGCGGTGTTATTTACTTTACGGAAAAATCGGCGAGTATTCCCTGGTAATTGGTCGGTTCGGCCACAATGCACATGCTCACCCGTTTGTGAACGGCATTGGGAGCCCCGCACCATTGTGCATGTACATACGGTATAGGCGGATAGTAAAATATCAGCATTGCGGCATGGTGCCGACGGAGAAGTCAATGCTGAACGTGACGAACGCCACTCGGATTGCGGAGCTTGAGAGGGCGCTCGAAAATGTCGTGGAGTATTTGAAAAAATTACCCATTCATCCCATGCATAATGCAGCGATCAACGCTGCTGAGCACAAGCTACGGCCACCGTACGCAGGCAGCCTGCTAGAAACCGTCAACCCCGTGTTCAGCACGCAGTGTTATGCCCCCAATGGCATGTTGACGCTCGCTGCCCTGGTGACGCCGCATAGCGTCGTGATTACAACCGCCAAGGTTGCGGTACCGAGGTTGCGTGAAGCACACCTCTTCCGGCTGAACCAGAAACTGGAATCGGGTGTGGTGCTGCCGGCATTGACTCCAGCAGGCCAAGCCGATTGTCCGGAAATCCAGGCATTATTGGCGCTTCATGGCGACCCAGACCCGAGCAGCGGAGCCACATAATTGTTGTCCATGCCTCCATGCCCTGCCGCCCTCCACAAGGCACCTGTGCTACCTTCCCACTGCCTACACACTTGCCAGCTGGCACACTGACTATTCTCCCTATCTCGCAACCTAATTGTTGACCCATGCCAGCTCTTTGGCTGACAGAAAATAGGCGCGATGTCGTGTATGTCTGAATGGTGAAAGTGGCGCGCTTCCTGTGGCGTCGCAACAGGAAGCCTGATTCATTAGTTCCGTTATGGCGTAGCTGGACTTTACTGGCACAAATTCATCGTTTCGGCCATGCTGAGGTGGGCTAGCGGCAACCGAATCATCTCGCAGACTACCTTCTTGCAGCTGTGGCACATGTCTGTCCAAGGTGTCAGTCATGTCATTACGCCCACGTCATTGGCCACCGCGTTGCACCTGCTGGTCAAGGCGGCATATCGGTAGATCGCATCCCATGAAGCGACTGAAACAATAAATTTCTATTATCTGTGCAACCAAAATGCAATTAACCAACATGTAAATATAAAACAACAGTACATTGCCAAGCCACTGACTACGGTGACTCTGACGTCCTCACTAAGCGCGATAAACTAAAAAAATCGCCACAACATCAGTCAAACAAAAAGCGTCTACAGAGCAAAACCTCGATGATTGCCGTAAAGCGACCAGTCACGGTTAAAGCAATCTACCTATGTTGGTTAATTGCATTTTAGGATAAACTGACAGCCTGTTTACTCGCCTGATTGATGATGACATCACGCAAGCTCTGGGACGCCAGTCCGCTCACCTGTTTCAAGGCATTTGTCAAAACGGCAGATTTTGTGGAGATCACCAAACAAGCCGTGCTCAAGGAGCGACCGCCCATTTCCGACAAATCTGCGCTGGTCTATATTTCGATGTTTCGTACCTTCGATCGTTGGATGAGCAAGCATCACAAGATATTCTCGGTGCTTGGCCAAGACGATTTATTGCAATTTCTAGGTGCGGATGACGATGCTGATAAGACGTCCTCCCAAAGGCTCAACAGCAAAATTTCTTATCGCTATCTGCGCCTGCTGGAACGATGCTTCGACTATTTGCAAGTGGTGCCTAACCCTGCGCAACATGCCATTTTCCAGACATTTCAGGAGGGAAAATTAGCAAAAGATGCTACCACCGTCGCGCTGCAGGAGCATCAAATAGCCGCCTTCCTCGATGCGCTGCCCTCGGCCCCGGTTTCCCGCCGACCGGGATCGGCCAACTGGAAGCGACGCCGCGACCGCGCGATGCAGATCACCATGCTGCTCGGCGGACTGCGCGTGGCGGAGGCGGTCGGCCTGCTGCTGACAGAAGTCAGCGAACAGACTCGCTTTGACGACGGCCTCGAACTGGACCTGACGCCGGCAGAGAAGCATGACACCAGTTACGCCCACACCACCATATTGCCAGCTACTGCTGCGGCCGAGCTGCTCACTTGGCTAGCCGAGCGTGCGTGCTTGCGAATCCCAGGTCCATATGCCTTTCCTGCCGATTTGCAAGGCGCCATGCTCAACAAGTCCACGGTATACCGACAAGTGAAGGCCACTTTTCAACGGGCCGGCATCGACGATGTTCCGCGAACCGGCGGCCGGACCTTGCGCAACACCTTTGCAGTGCACGAGCTGCGCAATGGCATGACCGTGCCGGAATTGACCGAATCACTTGGGCTGGCACTCGAGCGCTCTACCCAGCCTTATCTGGATATTACCAAGCAGGTAAAGTGACGACCAGGTTTCTCTGAGCCAGACCAGGCTGGCAAGCAGCACCATGGCTTACCCTATTCATTTCCGTTTTGTCGTATAACGTGCCCTAGTCAGCAAGGCAAAACTGGGAAAGACAGCCGGGCTGGCGCCAAGGGAGTGCTGCGGTTGACGGTCGGACTGCCATGCCAGTTCTATTTGAGCGAAATCGCACCGGTTTGCAGCGCGAACTGGAACAGGTCTTGAGGCGTTGGCTCCCCCCAATGTTTTTTTGCCAGCCAGGCAAACAGCGGCACCATATAGCGCGAGGTGCGCTTCTCATTGTCCTGCGGGACCTGCGTCACTTTGCTGTCCTGGGCAGCGTTATACTCCGCGATCACCGCTTCCCGATCCACCTCGAGCATCTCGCTGAGCATCGCTTCGGCTTCAGCATTGCGCGTTTGTGTAAATTTCGTCTGGATGTCACGCATGGCCTCCATATCTTGCGTTCCCCCTGCAGGCGCTTTTTCAACCACATCCGGCGCAAAATTGCCCTCCAGTGCGCGTTTCAGGTACGCGCTCGGACTCTTGATGGCAGGCTGGCTTTTATCGCTCACGCGTGCCATCGTGAATTTCCAGTGCGCATCGATGACCGCAGTCGGATAGGTGGCCAGGATTTTCTTGCGGTCGCGTGCCGACAAGCCCAGGTCCTCGAGACGCTTTTCCCACTCCCCTTTGTCGTCCACATCGGGAATGGCGCGAAATATCTGCTTTTCTTCCACGATAAACTGGAGATACTTCACGCTGCGACTGCCATCGCGGTTTTCAATCAGCTCGATGGTTAGATCGGACTTTTCATTGATCTCCTTGATGGCCGGCTTGAGCTTGTCCCGCTTGAAAATCTTGTATTCGTTAAGGATGGAGGTTTCGCTCACCTCGCCGTAAATGCACCAGCGCCAGTCCGTCCAGGTCATTTCATTGGTACGCTTGGACGGATTGGTGCGGAAGCGGTTGACCCATTCGTACAGCGCGGCAGCTGGATCCAGACGGAATGTGCGCTGGATGCGCAGGTCGAGGCGAGCATAAATTTTGGAGTCGAATAACATCGGCTTGATCTGCGCCGCATAGGAGTAAAACACCTTGTCACGATCGAATGCGACAAATGGCAGCAGGACGCACGAGGCCCACATCGGATCGCCGTCCTTGCGCAAGAAATCCCACTGCACCGTCAGCTTCTGCATCTGGGTGAGGGCTTCTTTCAAATGCTTCCGGTTGGGCGAACTGTAGCCAATAATGCGCATCAGCTCCTCGCGCGAGATCGAGTAAGTTTCGGTTTCCAGTCCAGGATTCCTGGCATGCTCCTCTAGCGCATGCTTGAGCATGGCATTGAAAGCCAGGCGCTGCGTCTTGCTCTGGATCCCCCCCGTAATGGCCATGTGAATGGCTTGCACGGGCTTTTTCAGAATCTCTGGTTGTTGATCGAATAGCAGCGCGAGCGCCATTTGCGAACCGGGGGTTTCTTCTGGGGTCATATCTTCTGGAGGTGAGAATTTGGCGGTTATTGTTCACCTTATCAACGGCGGCGTCAATCGCTTTCCCTCAAGCATCAGCGAAGACCTCTGTGCGCCGACCTGGCCAATGCCTGCGCGAAGCGAAAATGATGCCGCTGCAATCGGATTCGCGCGGTTACCACTGAGCCCCTGCAGCTGCTGCCTGGCGCCTGTCGCTCTGTCCCAGGCACAGCATGCTGCCGGCACCGCGCCGATTCTCCGACTGGCCTCCAGCCGCACTGGCGAGAGGTGAGCTTTTCGGTTGATTACGCGTGAAAATCAGCACAACGCGCGGTACGCCAACCGGCTTGCCAGGCGTCTCTAGGGAAAACCTGACGAAAATGTTGCCCGGGCACCTACGAAATCCATCTTGGCTATCAGAAAAGCTCACCTTTACGCGTCTGTCAGCCAAGATGCCTATTAAAAAAGCTCACATTGTTGCATTTGTCGCCCGTCCAGCCTATCAGAAACGCTCACCTTTCGCCTTTATCGCCAATTACCTATCAAAAAAGCGCACCTTTTGACTTGCTCCATCGACAATGGAGCATTTTTGCTATCAAAAATTCGCACCTTTCATCCCATAATCATTTATTTTCTGTGGCCGCATCATTCTGCAAGTGAAAAAATAAAAGAAAAAGCTCACCTTTTCATAATCCTACGCCTCAAACTATCAAGAAAGCTCACCTTTCGGTAAAAAAGGCCGCTTTGACTATCAAAATACCTCACCTTTTTTGACGTTGACTGAATTACCCTATCAAAAACCCTCACCTTTTATCTCTGCAGCATGGTGGCATGCTGCATGGCCTTCTGCTCTTGTGAACTCGCTCAGGAGATCATCTAACGCGAACCGGCGATTCTATTGCATTACCGATCACTTTCTTGGCCGTATCTGGGGTACGCACACGCCATTGCTGAAAAAATGGGCATAAAAACAGAGATATCCACAGCTACTATCAAAAAAACGCACCTCCAAACATATCCACATCCGTTGGCTATCAAAAAAGCTCACCTGTAAACATACCCACATCCCTGCCCTATCAAAATAACTCACCTGTAAACATATCCACAACCCTAAACCGCCTGAAAAGAAGCGCCACGCTCACGCTGTGCCGGTTAAAGGTTAATTAAAGGTTTTTAAAGCTTTTTGGAATTTAATGAACTTCCAGGCTCACTCCGTGCCAAGCCACCTTCCCCTGTTTTGATGGATAACGCTTCGCTGCTAGGTTTTTTCCATTAAAGTCGAAAAATCCTTGCAACGGTAATGATAATTTGCAAAAATAGCGTCAGTGAATTTATAAGGGGAATCTCTTGACCCGTAAGCCTTTCAAAGTACAAGCCGTTGCGACCCTGTTGGGTATCAGCGTCGATGCCGTGCGTCGCGACTCCGATGATGCTGGTCTGCAGATTGAACGCCAGCCGGGAGAAGGACCCAAGACGCGGCTGTTCAGTATCGAAAACATTTACGATCTGGCCGCCTATCGCGCAAAGAAATATGGCGTGACAGCGAAGGCTAAACGCATCGTGACCGTCTATGCGCCAAAGGGTGGTGTTGGAAAGACAACGCAAACGTCTAATCTGGCCGCCATATTTGCGTTGATGGGACTCAAGGTTTTGGTTGCTGACCTCGACTTCCAGGCCAATCTGACTATTTCCTATGGATATGATCCCGAGCTGACCCATGAAGAAGCGATAGAGTCGGGGTTGCCTCTGTCGACCTGCGTTGATTATCACCTGGGCCATTTGCTACCGCAGTGGCAGACCAACGGTCAGCCACCAGAGCTCAAGGACGTGCTGAAGAAACCTTTTGGCGAAAATGGTCCGCACCTGATTCCGTCCGAAGTGACGCTGGACCGGCTCGAGGCCTTGTTTACGGTTGATGCCATCATGAGCAAGAAGCCGGAACTGGCGATCGCGCGCTTCCTGGCAGAAAACCGCTCCGGCAAGAATAAGCAGATCGATTTGTCGCAGTATGATGTAATCATGTTCGACGCCCCTCCCGCCAAGAACCAGACCACACGCGGAGCCCTGTTGGCAAGTGACTATGTGATCGCACCGGTGTCGATGGAAAAGTACAGCACCAAATCAGTGTCATACCTTGCAGGCGTCCTGAGTGAAATGCAGCAGGAACATAACCGCTATCCTGAATTGACGATATTGGGTAACTTTTTTGACATGACGCGCGTGCGTGTCGCTGCACAGGTCATAGCGTTGACGAAGCAATATCCGGATGCCTGGCTCGACAAGCAAATCAGTTCCAGCGAAGAGTTTAAAAAGGTACTAAGCGATGATGAAGGCATGCCGCTGGCGTTGGCCAGACCAAGCAGCACAGCAGCGCGTGAGTTGCGCGAAGTGGCGAAAGCATTGATTGAGAAGATGGGAATACTGTGAAAAACAAACAAACCGAATCGCAGTTTGCCGCCACCCTGGCCGCTCGCCTGGGCGCTTCGGCGCCTGCTGTGGCAACACCAGCCATGCACATGAACGCGGTACCGCACGGACCGTCAAAGTCTCTGGAGGACATGCTCAAGGACTCGGATACGCCTGCTGCGGCGACAAATAATGGATCACCTATCCCGCCTGCGCAAACGACGACATCGGATATGGCTGGCGAGGCTGAACACAGCATGATCGTTAAAATCGCAGTGCAGGATCTGGTTGATTCGCCTTGGCAGCCACGTCGCCGCTATGACGAGACAGCGATTCAAGCATTAGGAGAAACACTGAAGGCACGCGGCCAGGATGAACCGATCCGCGTGCGAAAATTAGCCAGTGGCAAGTACCAGCTGATCGCTGGCCACCGACGTACGCGTGCCGCACGACTAATCGGCTGGGCAGAACTTGATGCCAACGTCATGGCGCTGGATGATCGTGAAGCTCACCAGGCAACGTTGTTGAGTAACGAGACCAATGAAGGATTAAGCGATTTCGAACGCGCTCTTTCTTATCGTGAACTGATGTCGGAAGGATTTGCGGAGACGCAGAAGGACGTTGCGCGTCTGACTGGGTGTTCGCAGGGACGTGTCTCCCAGTGCTTGGGCATGTTGAAACTGCCACCGGTCGTCCTTGATCTGCTGGAAAAGTACCCTGCACTACTGAGCTACCGTCACGCCAAAGTGGCTCAGGAGATGCTCGACAAATACCCTGATGCTTTATCCAAGATCACGACCACGCTGGACACGTTGATTGACAAACCGGATCTGGAACCGAACGAACTGAAAGTGTTAATCAGTAAGGCGCTCGAATCCAAACGTCCGCGGAAGGCAGCAGTCGAGCCCCGTACCATCGGTGACAAAAATGGTCGCTCAGCCTTTAAAGTGCGTGTTCACGCACAACAAATCGTGATCAATATCGAAGAAGGCGTCGATGTCGAAATGGCCGGCAAGCGCACGTTAGCAGCGCTACGGCAGTTTGCGGAGTCGCTGGAACTGCCCGCAGAAAAAAAAGCTTAATAATCAAAGGCTTAGATTTTATTTATTTTGGCGTATATAGGTTTTTTCCTTTAAAATCAAATACTTAGCTAATTTTATTAGCTGCTAATATTCGATAAGCGTCCAGCTTTTCTGCGTTTTACTAGCGAACGGCATAGCCGTTGCAAGTATGGAAGATATACTTGCAGCGGCCTTGTCCACTTCTCGCCCTGTTCACTTGTTCAAGTATCACGCTGTATAACTTAACGTTCCCCAATTATCGTTCAGCATTTGATGGGCAAATCATACTGTACATTGCTCGTAATAAGCACGAAGGGCGAGGTTAACAAAGGGATTTCCGACCACCTTATCGCTTAGCATTGCTGCAGTTAGATGATGGCATGTTCAATCGAATTCAATTTGGAGACTTCTGACTACAGTGCTAGTCTGTGACTTCGTGTAGCCCCTACCACACTGTTCATCCAACTTGTGAAGGGATAAACAGCGCTGTCCGCTCATCGACCAGATCCTAGACTGTTCGTTTGCTCGCAGAATTGACCCACTCTGTTTAACTTGCCTTCCGTTACCTGGCAAACGCTGCCACGCGGTCGTATAACCCTGCATAGCCCAGCTCTTTCAGGTCCTAATGGATCTGCTTCAAATTGCGCCGCTGCTTACGCGGTTTAGTCGTCTCGGCCTTGAGCCACCTAGATAGCTGTACTGAGTATTTGTCTAATTCGCTAACTGACCGCCGCTCCGAGTAGGAGGGCTCAGTGGTTTCCGATCGCAGGTAGCGTCGGACGGTATTGCGCGAAATATCCAATCGCCTAGCGATTTCTCGTATTGAGATCTTGTCACGAAGGTGCCAGAGTTGAATGATGCCGAGTAGACCCATGTCGGTCACTCCGATCTCCTGCCGATAAGACAGGTGGAATTGTGCTACTAACCTCGGTCAGATTCCGTTGTAAATTCGTGAGGAAAATGGGTCAATTTTCAATGCAACTTAACAAACATTACTTAGGTGGGCGCTACTGAATAGACCGCAAAGCCACTTATCGCTTGGAAATCAATCAACGCGGGAGGATGCTATCTTCTGCAAATGCTAGATTGATTGGAGTAGCATTATTTGACAATCATATTGCAATGAGTGTATCGATTGCTGTAGATGAGTGTACCGAACAAGAGTGTAACGTTCGCAAGAGAATCAGGGATGCAGCGTTGCAAGTTCTTTATCGTAACGAAAATTACCTGAAGTATAAAATACGTTAAAAATCAATGGCTTAGCATATCGCAATATTTTTAAATATAGATTTAAGTCAATGAAATCAATGACATACAGAATTTTATTAGCTGCTAATATTCAGCGAGCAGGAGGGCTGATATTTTTGAAACTGGAAATGGCCTGTTTGCTTATGTTGCCGTCAGTAGTGTTTCAAACTGCACATAGATGATGAGACAGCGAATAGGTTCGATACGGCCTGTCCAGCATTCATAGGCGCCCGCATATCGCCGATAAAAATGTTGGCCTTCGCCGAAAAAGTCTGCCAGACGATGTCCAGATTCGCGGCCCGTTGTATCTGGCTTGCGAGCGCATCGATCAAGGCGCCAGCAACACGCCCGTCCACGTTTATAAAGCAGCCTATGCAATAGTTCCTGCTAAAGGGCTTCGAGGTGGATTGGTGCGATGCTCAAGATATTGGGTTCTATTGCATTAGCGAAGGTCGACGAGCCTATCAGGTAAGTTACGACGCCCGAACCTTGGACGAATCGACATGCTCAACTTCAAAGGAATGCGCTTTCCGATCGACGTGATCTTTGTTTGCATACGCTGGTATGTAGCTTATCCGCTGAGCTACCGACACTTGGAAGAGATGATCCAAGAGCGCGGCGTGTCGGTCGACCATTCGTCAATCAATCGGTGGGCGATTCGTTTCCTGCCCCTGGTCGAGAACATGGCCCGTAAACACAAGCGCCCAGTCGGCCGCAGCTGGCGCATGGATGAGACCTACATCAAGGTCAAAGGCGTCTGGAAATACCTGTACCGCTCCGTCGATAAGTAGGGAAAGACCGTCGACTTCCTGCTCACGGCCAAGCGCGACATGGCCGCAGCAAAGCGCTTCTTCGACAAGGCAATGGGAGCGAACGGCGATCCGGACAAGGTCGCGATGGACAAGAGCGGCGCCAACAAGGCGGCCATCGATGCGATCAACGCTGGCCGCGACGTGCCGATCGTGGTGCGCCAGGTCAAATACCTGAACAACATCGTCGAGCAGGATCATCGCGCCATCAAACGGGTTGCCAGGCCGATGCTCAACTTCAAATCGTTCCACTCCGCCAGCTGGTCTCGCCGGCATCGAACTGATACATATGATCCGCAAGGGCCAGTTCGCCATCGACGGCGTCGATGCGATGTCGTTCGCCGACCAATTTTCTGTGCTGGCAGGAATGGTGCGCCCAGTTTGATGTGCAATGTGCCGTGCCGGAAAAATTTCGCCCTTTAATCAGCAACGCGACAGAACCGCAGCGAGCGCTTCGAGCTGAGTGATGTGCCGCCAGAAGATCCCGGCACGTACGAAATGATCTGCCAAGCCGACACGGTTGGCGTCTTTCAAATCGAGTCACGTGCGAAGATGTCAATGCTGCCGCGTATGCTGTCACACACCTTTTACGACCTGGTCATTGAGGTCGCCATCATTCGGCCTGGTCCGATCCAAGGCGGCATGATCCATCCCTTCGTACGGCGCCGGCAAGGTCTCGATCCGGTCTCATACCCTAGTGCGGAAATTTGTGCCGCTGCGATGGACACTTCCACCTCGCCAGACCAACGGTTTGTTTGAGTGCATAATTCTCTTTTTATTCTGCTAGGAGCAGGCAATGCGTGAGATGTCGGTTTTAGTCGGTCTAGGCCTGGACGCGGACCAGCTTCAGCAGGTCCTGCACGAGAACGGCGGGAGGTTCTTATATGAGGTCGCGCACGCGCTACTGGACGACCACGCCGACGACCGCGCGGAAATCTACGAGGTCAAGGTGGATAGCGTGGCGATCAACGAGGACTGCCCCACTCAGGTAGACATCGACTTTGAAACCTCTTGGAGCATCTACCGGGGCTGCGAGGAGAGGAACACTGCGGGGAGCGAGTATCAGCATGAGCGGGCGACCTACGAGGCGGACGGCCGCCTGGTGTTCCTCGCGCCGCTGGCGCGCAAACACGTCGATCCTTGCTGAAAAGATAAGACGATGAACGTTTCCAGTATGTCCCGTCTCGGCATGCTTATCCTGGCCGCGGTCGCCATGCAGCTCGCATGGGCTCAGGCAGCGCCGGATGCTGCGATCTACACCCTATACCGGAATAGCGTGACCAATGCGGCCCTGCGCCTGCACGTCGCCACCTTCGATGCTCTGGACGGGGCGGCGTATAACCGCCAGAACTGTGCTCAGGCCCAGCAACTGTTCGCCGCTCAGCAAGGCGTCAATGTGGCATTCTGGTGCGAGCCCGGTCGGTTCCGTGCCATAGCCGCCAGCGATCACGCGCCAGCCCTCGGCAAGCAGTTCATCAACGGTAAGCCGGCCGAACGGAACTGCAGCCCGTCCTCCTCGAAACTGGCGCGCGGGGACAAGCGGCCTGCCAGTGCCGGCGATAGTTGTTCGCCATGACGGCGCTGCGCACCTTCGCCGGTGTTCACGCTATTCACCACTTCCAGGGCGCACTGTTCACCGTGCACACCGACAGCGACATGGTCTATATGTCCGAGGAGGATCCTGGATCTGACGGCGAAGCATGGGCGGTCGTAGAGGTCGACGCCGAGCGGTTCCTGCAGCTATGGCGCCAGCCGGGAAGCAGCCATCCAGAGGTGGCGCACCAAAGCCCCGAGACCTGGCCGCTGGACCGCAAGTTCCATTGGCCGGACAAGCATTTTACGGAGGGCCGTGTCAACCCGGTGCCGCTGGCCACCGTCAGCTGTGAGCTTCGACGCTTGGAAACGCCGGTGTGGCGTCGCCGGTTGCTGTGGCAAGTGCTAGAGCGCGTCGACGTGACCGAGCACCCGGTCCTCTCGTTCACCGACGGGGTCACCCGCACCATCTGGCTGCTGACTCACGGCGTGCAGGCCATGCCGGTCAAATGCCCGATGGCCGACGCGGTACGGTTGCAGGCGCTGGCCGGCGTGGACGGCGGCCAGCCGGTCGCCGTCGGTATATTGTTCAAGCAAAAAATGGATTGACACCGTGGGTTCGATCAGCGAAAGGGAAGTGGGGGTGCCTGGCACCTGCGGCAGGCCGCAGCACCAGGCGGGAGACGCCGGCATGCCGTGCAGTTACCTGGTGTTGACATAGCACGGGTGGCCAGCGGCAGAGGAGGGCGCCCGTCGCAACGGGCGGACGGTGCGAGCACCGGGTCGGGGTCCACCATAGCGACTGGAATCGACAGCCGCTGCAGTAGCTGCAGGCCTTGACCCATGTCCGGGTTTGACGGCGAGAACACGGCGCCGGCCGTGGCCATGCTGATGGCGTGCGCTGTGCTGGACGTCGACCGGCTGGCCGACCAAGATCCTGGCCGCTGAGCGGTCGTGGCCAGCGCCTTGCCGGCGCTGCCTGGTGATCGCCTGATCGAGCGGCGGGCGATCGCTCTGGTGCAACTGCCAGCGCTGCTGCGCCAGCTGCTGAAGCTGGCCTGCGCGCGCGCCTAGCCCTCATCGCTCAGGCTGTCGACATTGCGTCATAGCGTATAGCGGTAGGTACGGTAGGGCGAAAGGATCGTTTCTCGTGTGTTCACATTTCCATATTTGTTGATTGCGTCACATTCGGCCATCGATTTCCAACCAAATTTGCCCCGATCCCCGCACTCGTATTTGGTCTTGCCGGTCCAGCGATCACTACGAATTCCACTGTGTGCTGAGAACTCGTAATGAAACGTCGTTGCGATAACAACAGCCGCAATCACGATGGCGTCGGCCAGATTCGCTGCGCTACTCGTAAGGTCGGCGCGCATGCTCACCAAATCCTGTGGAACTTTCGCGCGCGAAAGTTATACGAAGAACGTCGCAACTCAGTCTCATTGAACGTCCCACTCATTCTCATGCAGCGCCACCGCTCAGCTTGTGAGATTTCGCGTATTTTTCACATAAGCAAGATGTTATCCTCTAGTCATCGGCGGAGCTCGGCCAGTAGGGGACCAAGCCAATACAGCGCTCGTGAAGGGCCGCGCTGAGCCAACTCACCCGTTCTGTGCCGCCTGGGTGAGGCACGATCTAGGACGTTGTATTAGATAATTTCAAAAATTGAGGATTTCGCTACGTGAAAATTAGAAGAATAACGATCAAGAACTTTCGCGGAGTTAAAGAGCTTGAATGGAGCCTGCCGTCAACGGATATTTTCTGCTTGATTGGCAAGGGCGACTCGTCCAAGTCCACCATTTTGGAGGCTATTCGCTACGCTTTTTACCCTCAATGGAATCCAACTTTTACCGACGCGGATTTCCACCAGTGTAAGGTTGCAGACAGCATCGTCATTGAAGTTACCTTTGGCGACTTGGATCCTGACTTCTGTTCTTTGCAAAAATATGGTCAACATCAACGGGGCTGGGATAGCGCAACTCAGAAGCTCTTTGATGAATCCGCTGATCACCTTGAGGCTGTCCTGACGGTTCGGCTGACTGTCGGCAAAGAACTGGAACCCAAATGGGTTATTTTTACTGACCGCACCCCTGAAGGCGTGACGTTCAAGCAAGCAGATCGCAACAAGGTCAGTGTAGGACTCATTGGTGCTTACAGTGAAAGGCAGCTATCGTGGGCGACTGGCACGGCGCTGGCGAAACTGACCGAAGCCCAAAGCTTGAACGAACTCCTTGCCACGGCCTCACGAACTGCCCGCACGTCGCTAGACGTCGACCGCTTGGTAACGCTAAAGAACTTTGACGCCGCTGCTGAGAAATCGCAGGACATAGCCAAGCGCTTGGGTGTGCCGGTCAATACCGCATACCAAGCGCACTTGGATTTGAGTTCCATCAACTTGAAGGTAGGAGGCTTGGCGCTGCATGACGGTGACATTCCGCTGCGTCAGTTGGGCTTGGGCTCTCGTCGCATGCTCCTATGCGGGATTCAACAAGTAGGCTTGGACGAAGGACACGTCACCTTGTTTGATGAAGTTGAATTTGGCTTGGAACCGCACCGGATTTCTCGTCTGATCAAGCACGTCAGAGAGGACAAGCGAGGGCAGTATTTTTTGACGACGCATTCCCCGGTTGTGCTGCGTGAGCTTACTGTGAAAGAGCTTTACATCGTCCATAGCAAGGCCGGTGTCGTTAAGATCATTCCTGCCTTTTCTGAAAGCTTGTCGGAGCACGAAGCGCAAGGAAAAATTCGATCAAGTGCAGAAGCATTCTTGGCGAAAAAGGTCATTGTCTGCGAAGGTGCCACTGAGGTTGGATTTTTGAGAGGCTTTGACGACTACCAAGTCGGGAAGGGCGGCGATCCGTTCTCCTATCATGGAGTCGCCCTGCTTAATGCAGGAGGTGCAAGCAACGTCAAAGGGCTTGCCAAAGCATTCAAGACTTTGTGGTATGACGTAGCGGTCTTGGCAGACGCTGACGCACCGAAGCTGTTTTCGCCAGCAGACGAAGAAGAGCTTCGCAAACTGGAAATCAATGTTTATGCGTGGAGCGACATGCTGTCGCTTGAGGAAAGAGCCTTCCAAGATTTACCTTGGCCTAGTATAAAAGCAAGCTTAAAACTTGCGCAAGACGATCTGCATTTTCCGGTATATGATAACGTGCGATCCAAGCTTCATAAGGAGCTAAGCCAAGACATAAACGAATGGGAGGGCGGCCCAGAGATTAGAGTGGCGATTGGTAGTGCCGCAAAAGGCAGCGGCTGGTTCAAAGACATTACGCGAGGCGAGAAGTGGTTCTCTACTATCAGCCCAACATTTGAAGATCCAGTTTTTTCAAAAAAGGACATGGCAGTCAAGTTGGCCTTACTCTGGAAATGGGCTTCCAATGTCTGACGAACTGGCAATCACGCTGGGGAACTGCACCACCAAAGGGTATATAATTGCCCCTGCTGGATATGGCAAGACCCATCTTATTGCCATGGCTGTCAAGACTGCCACGAAGCGGCAATTGATATTGACGCATACGTTCGCTGGCGTGAATTCACTCAAGGCCAAGATGGCCGCTCTGAAGGTGCCCACTGTACAATATCAGGTAGATACAATCGCCAATTGGTCCTTGCGACTGTGCTTGGCCTACCCCAAGGGTTCAGGCTGGAAGGTGGACAGCCCTTCAAGCAAGCAGTGGGACAAGCTCTATGAATCATGTTCGGGCCTGCTGACCATGGCGTTCATACGACACATTGTTCTCTGCAGCTATGCCGGCTTCTACGTGGACGAATATCAAGACTGCTCAGACCTTCAACACAACCTTGTGTGTACGTTGGCCGACATCTTGCCATGTCGTGTCTTGGGTGATCCTATGCAGGCTATCTTTGACTTTGAAAATGGCCAGAAGCCTGTTGACTGGGACATCAGCATTTATCCCCACTTTGAGTGTCTTGGTAAGCTGGAAACGCCTTGGCGGTGGGATAACGCAAAAGCACCTCTGCTTGGTGCCTGGTTGAAAAAGTCCCGTGAGCGGTTGGAACAAGGTCTGAAGCTTGACCTTGTTAATGATGTGCCGATAAGCGTAAGGCGAGTTTATACTGGGGCGGACTTCATTCCTCAAAAACAGCACACGTCGCTCATGAAGCTTTTAGACGCCCAAGGCACGGTCATCGCTCTTCACGGAGGCGACCAACGGTTCAAGGAAAAGACTCACGCTCTGGCTCGTATGTTGGGTGGGAAGTTCTCTTCTATTGAAGAAGTTGAGGGGAAGGCGCTCCACTCCATTATCAAGAAGCTGGTCACTGCGAAGGACACGAAAGCGGCGTTCCTTCATGCTTTGGATTTTGCCAAGAAGTGTTTCACGGGGGTAGACAATGCCCTTGCAGCAGGAACGAAAAAAGGTGAAGTCGCCAAGCAGATCAAGACGACTAAGTATCCGCTCATGTTGCAGGCGGCGAATCTTTATCTGGGTGATCCCACGACGAAAAACCTGAACGCCTTCTTTCTTAAACTCAAGGAAAATCCAGAAACGTCCCCATTCAGAAGAGATTTGCTCTATCGTTTCCTGAATGTTTTGAAAATGCACATTGACGGTGACGGCGACACTTTGAGCGAATCAGCGAAGCTCTATCAACGTGACATGAGGCATACTGGTAGGCCCATTCGTCATACAAGGCTCATTGGCACGACATTGTTGGTTAAAGGCTTGGAGTATGACCATGCAGTAATTTTAGACGCAGATAGTCTTGATGCCAAAGACCTATATGTCGCAATGACCCGTGGAGCCAAAACATTGACGATCATTTTTTCAGGCAATCCGCTTCCAGCTTAAGTGCTCTCAACAAACTTCTTACTTATTCGGATCGCAACAAGCCCATACACTAGACCATTGGGACCGCCCGCACCGGCACCTACGGAAGCAGTCCTTCGCCGCCGGCCCCCCCCCCCCGAAAATTCCGCGCGACGGATTTGCGACTATGTTGGAGTGACGGGAAACCTCTTCCGGCCAATTTCCTATGCGTCCTCGGGGTAGCATTGCCCCCGAGTTTCGCTAGTAGCAGGGCAACCAGGCTTAGCGTTTCGCTGCGCCTGAAATAAGGGATGAGAAGGCGACCATATAATCGTCGTAGCGTCCTAGTGGTTTCACGTACACCTTGGCTACATCTTGCGTCTTGTAGTCGCGCTCGGTAAGCAGCACTTGGTAATACTGGCCGTCGACCACCAAGATTTCTCCCTGACGCGGAAACGGGTGCAGGAAGATCGGGCCGGCCAGCAACTCCGTTGAGCTAGCATCGTGAATGCCGACGCGAACCACTTCAGTTTCAGACATTGAATTCTCCAAGAGATAAGGGATTTCAGGATAGTTATTTTTGAGGCCGTCGGCTACAAATTTCTACCGTCGGTCGGCCCCGTTTTTCTAAGAAGATCACCGCCCTCGCATGCATACTTCCTGCACCCCTATAGATGTTTCGACAGCGCAGCCAACAGCAAGGCTTCGGAAGCGACTGGTTTGGCACCAAGCTGCGCTTTGATGCGGGCCTGCACGTGGTGCTGGCGATCAAAGAATTCACGCGGGGTGCGTAATGTGTCGATCTTTTGCAGCGAAATCAGGAAGGTGTCGAGTAGGATTTTCAGATACGACTCAAGGTTCGCGCACAACAGGGCAACTTGGGGGACGCGTCCAGCACTGTGAACGATATCGCATCGCGCACGGTAGATCCGCTGGATTTGCCAACGCACCGCCCTCTCATGCCTGTCCAATGCTTCCAGCTCCGATTTTGGACTCTCCACCTTTTTGAACAAAGAAGCAAAATAGTGCTCGGCGTACGGGCTTTTGCTCTGGGCAGCGGCCATGGCCCCACGCTTGAATCCTTGATCTTTACAGTACATCAGTAACTCTGGAAGGCGACAACTCACCAGATCCGGTTGCGTGCCGTCGCTGAGAATTAGTGGCGCATCAAACTCCAACAGTGCTAATCGTAACGAATTCAAATGCTTTGGCAAATAAGCCAACACGACGGTAGGGTAAAGCGCGCGTTCGACCGCATCGCCGATACCGCCGCCGCTGGCTTTGACCAAGTACTCAAGCGCTGTCCACCATTGCACCAGTTTGTTCTCCAGGTTAGCAGTTTCCGCTCCGGTTCGGTACAATCGAAACGCCGCATAGATCCGGTCTTTGGAGTCTGCCTCCAACGTACCGCTTGCGACGAGATTGCGCAGCTGTTCCATGAACGTTTGAAACTGTGCTGGCGTGACCTCACGCTTTTCGTTCGGCACGGTTTTCGCAATCTCGAGCGCCACGTGATGAGTGGCTTTTTGCACCAGAAAGCGATCAGACAACGAAAAATTCTGCTTGATAAAATCGTAGCGAAGCACATCCAGTACCTGCTCGATATGCTCTGCGGCACGCATCCCGGCAATCCGACTATCATTAGCCTCGACGGTCATGGTAGCGAAGATCCGTCCTGGAGCCGCTTGAGCCACACGCCTGACGGGCGCCGAGGAACTTTCCGATACCCGCAGCGCTTCCGGACTGAAAACAATGTCGCCTACCCTGTTGGGTAGTTCAGCTCCAGTAGCGACCTGGTTGATCGTGAAAGTGATTACGTAATCCTTGGGTGCGCGCGCGACACGCGCAAACAACCAGCGCAGGGCCCGAGCGAAGTCATACGCTTCCCCCTCCGGGGTGTGCTGGCTGTCCTGGGCGAATGCTCGACGATAAAGCTGAAATAACGACTCGAAACTCCAACCGACACTGATCAGATGACTAAGCATCTGTCCCGTGATCTGCACAATATTCTCGGTTTGGTCGTCCTGCGCTAGCGGCGCTGCGTCTGTGAGTTGCGCCGTCAACCAATCAATACAGGCACGCAGAAACACTTCGTTCAAAGCCGATTCCATCTCGCGACCAAATGCGAGAATCATCGCATGAGACGTCACCCCGTTATCCTTGATGTCGGCAGCAGCCTTGTTCTCCACTCCCTCGTCACGCCTACTCTTCTTACCCCATTGATCCAACAACAAAATCAGTTCGTCGGCGATCTCACCCAGCGCACCCTGCCGAATGAGAAGTGACGTGGCGAGCAGCTCAACTGCCTCGGCGATGATCTTGGCTCGATCACGGTCGTTAAAAGGTTGAACGGTAAAGCTGCGTACTAGTTCGTTGATCACATTAACCGGGTTCATGGTCCTAACACGGAACGCATCGAGCGAATATTCGTGTACCAGGTTGAACCAGACTTCCCCAAACAATCGCTGGCGTGTTGTCAGATTCAATTCGGGTTTGATCTTGTTATCGAAGCGCATACTGCATAAAGTTGGTGAATAAAGTGTGGTAGTATATCGCTATGTCATCGTAATGTAGACAAAAGATCAAAGGGGTTAGGTTTTAACGGTCTGTGATAAGTTCCGCGTTACTATCCTCCCCAACTATTCGACGGCCCGCTTCTTGCGGGCCGTTCTCATTTCCGGTTGGTCATTGTATGTGCCCAATCCGTCGCCGCTGCCTGTAGCTTGTCCCCTGGTGCTGGCGCGGCGCCGCGCTTGTGCTCTCGCACCTGCAAGGCAGCAATCGTCATCGGGGCAGCCCGGGATTTGACGGTGAGGCGTAGGCGGTCGTGGAGGTCGACTCCCAGCGGTTCCTGCAGCTATTGTGCCGGCCGGGCAGCACCCATCCGGAGGTGTCGCACCAAAGCCACGCGACCTTGCCGCTGGACCGCAAGTTCCCTTGGCCTGACCGGCATTTTGCGCAGGGCCGTGTCAACCGGTGCCGCTGGCCACCGTCAGCTGTGAGCTGCGACGCTTGGAAACGCCAGTGCGGGGTCGCTGGTTGCTGTGGAAGGTGCTGACGTGCATCGACGTGACCGAGCACCCGGTCCTCACGTTCACCGACGGTGTCCACCCACACCATCTGGCTGCTGACTCACTGCGTAAAGGCCATGCCGGTCAAATGCCCGATGGCTGACGCGGCACGGCTGCAGGCGCTGGCCGGTGTGGATTGCGGCCAGCCGGTCGCCGTCGGTACCCTGTTCAAACAAAAAATGGATTGAAACCGTTGGTTCGATCAGCGGCAGGGGAGTGGCACTGGCACCTGCGGCAGACTGCAGCACCACGTGGAAGTGCCGGCATGCCGTGCAGCTACCTGGGCGTGGACCATAGCGCGGGTGCGCGCTGGTTGCGGGCGGCCAAGGGCAGAGGAGGGCGACAGTCGCCGAAGGCGTAAGCGTCTTCCCAGCGCCGTCTATCTTTAAAAGTCCACATATCCCAAAGTAGTTCCCGTCACTTTTTTGTTGCGAATCACTTTGGACACAGATAAAACGGCAGGCAACCGCAAGGGCCGCCCCAACTATCCGGCTGACTTCAAACGGCCTCTCGCCATCGAGGCTTGTGCACCTGGTATCTCGGTGTCGAAGTTGGCGCAGCAGAATGGCATCAACGCCAATATGCTGTTCAAGTGGCGCCGTGAGTTGCGTGCCGATTTGTTCGAGCCGGTCGCACCGGCGCTGCTGCCGGTGCATATTCAGCCTGCTACGACACGGTCGCCGTCACTGCACATGGCTGAGCCAAGCGGCATGATTGAAATCATCATTGGCGATGCCGTCGTGCGTCTGCATGCCGGCATCGACGCAGCGCTGCTTCAGCTCGTCTTGCAAAGCCTGCTGCCGTGATTGGCTTGCCGGCGGGCACGCGCATCTGGATCGCAGCCGGTGTGACCGACATGCGCTCTGGTTTCAACGGCCTGGCGGCCAGGGTGCAAACGGCCCTGGACGAAGACCCGTTCAGCGGTCACGTATTCGTGTTCCGTGGCCGGCGTGGCGACATGATCAAAGTACTGTGGTGGAGTGGTGATGGGCTGTGTTTGCTGGCCAAGCGGCTTGAACGCGGCCGCTTCGTCTGGCCGCAGGCTACCAGCGGCACGGTATTGCTATCGCAGGCACAGCTGTCGATGCTGCTCGAAGGCATCGACTGGCGGCGCCCCGAGCGCACCTGGCAACCATCATCGGCCTTGTAAACGTCGGCGCCCTCGCGTAAACTCGGCCCATGCTCAACCTCGCCGACCTGCCCAACGACATCGATGCCTTGAAAGCACTGCTGCTCGCGCAGCAGCAGGTCGTCGCCGGCTTGACTGAGCAGCTCAACACGCGCGCCGTCGAGATCGAGCATCTCAAGCTGCAGATTGCCAAATTGCGGCGCATGCAGTTCGGCCGCAAGTCGGAAAAGCTCGACCGCCAGATCGAGCAACTGGAGTTGCAACTGGAAGACCTGCAGGCTGACGAGGGCGAAGCGGCGCGCGAGATGCCAGCGGCCGATCAGGCGCCGCGCAAGAAATCGGTGCGCCGTCCCTTGCCGGATCACTTGCCGCGAGACGAGAAAATGTACCCGCCGCCAGGCGAAGCTTGCCCCGCCTGCGGCGGTGGTCTTCACCCCTTGGGCGAGGACGTTGCCGAACAACTCGAATGGATACCAGGCAGTTTCCGCGTGATCCGCCATACGCGTCCAAAACTGGCCTGCAAGTGCTGCGATACCATCGTGCAGGCGCCTGCGCCAAGCCGGCCGATTGCACGCGGCATCGCCGGGCCGGGCTTGCTGGCACATGTGCTGGTGGCCAAGTTTGCCGACCATCTCCCGCTGTACCGGCAGTCGGTGATATATGCCCGCGAAGGCATTGAACTGGAGCGTGCGCTGCTGGCGAACTGGCTTGGTGCCGCCAGCGCCTTGTTGCACCCGCTGGTGGACGCAATCCGACGCCATGTGCTTGCTGGCATCAAGCTGCATGCCGACGACACGCCGATTCCGGTGCTGGCACCGGGCAATGGCAAGACCAAAACAGCGCGGCTGTGGACCTACGTGCGTGACGATAGCGCTTGCGGCGACACCACGTCGTCGGCGGTCTGGTTTGCCTACACGCCGGACCGCAAAGGCATCCATCCGCAAACTCACCTGGCCAACTTTAAGGGCGTGCTGCAGGCCGATGCGTATGCCGGTTTCAATGCACTCGATGTCGACGGCACGATACAGGAAGCGGCATGTTGGGCGCATGCGCGCCGCAAGTTCCACGATCTGCATGCAGCCAGGCCATCGGCCATCACGACCGAGGCACTGCGCCGGATCGCCGAGCTGTATGTGATCGAGGCCGAGATACGCGACAAGCCGCCGCATGAACGACAGCAGGTGCGCCAGCAACGATCACCACCATTGCTCGACGACTTCGGCAGCTGGCTACGCGCCACGCTTGAAAAGCTGTCGCGCAAGTCGGACACGGCGGCCGCGATCCAGTACGCGCTCAAACTGTGGCCGGCGCTGCTGCGCTACTGCGACAACGGCATCATCGAGATCGACAACTCGGCCGCCGAGCGCGCCCTGCGCGGTGTCGCCATCGGCCGGCGCAACTATCTGTTCGCCGGTGCCGACAGCGGCGGAGAGCGTGCCGCCGCCATCTACTCGCTGATCGTCACGGCCAAGCTGGGCGGTGTTGACCCCGAGGCCTGACTGCGCCATGTGCTGACCAACATCGCCGATCATCCGGTCAACCGGGTCGACGACCTCCTGCCCTTGAACTGCGCCGCGCAGCTCCCTTCGGCTTAAACAACACGCCACTTCCGTAAGCGTCAAAGCAGGGCCGTCTTTACGAGGGCTGTCCCTGTCAGCATGATTTG
>NZ_LRIC01000019.1:0-237173 GCF_001758725.1 Janthinobacterium sp. HH106
GAACACGTGGCCTCTCCCTTACCAAGGGAGTGCTCTACCACTGAGCTACAAGGGCATAAAAAATCGGCGCTGGGTGAATTGCGCCGAATTATTTTTAGTGCGAACGGATCATAGTACCAAAAGCCTGCTCGGTCAACACTTCCAGCAATAATGAGTGTTCGATGCGGCCGTCGATGATGTGCACCGTGTTCACGCCGGACTTGGCGGCGTCGAGCGCGGACGAGATCTTCGGCAGCATGCCGCCCGAGATCGTGCCATCGGCGAACATCTCGTCGATTTCACGCGCGGACAGGTCGGTCACCAGGTTACCCTGCTTGTCCTGGACGCCGGCGATGTTGGTCATCATGATCAGCTTTTCCGCTTTCAGGATTTCCGCGATCTTGCCCGCCACCACATCGGCGTTGATGTTGTAGGCCTGGCCATCCTGGCCGAAACCGATCGGCGAGATGATGGGAATGAAGGCGTCGTCCTGCAGCGCCTTGACGACGGCCGGGTTGATCGCGTCGATCTCGCCCACAAAGCCGATGTCGAGGAATTCGCCCGGATGTTCGCGGTCCGGCATCTGCATCTTGCGCGCGCGGATCAAGCCGCCATCCTTGCCCGTCAGGCCGACAGCCTGGCCGCCGTAATGGTTGATCAGCATGACGATATCCTGCTGCACTTCGCCGCCCAGCACCCACTCCACCACTTCCATGGTTTCTTCATCGGTGATGCGCATGCCTTGCACGAAGGTGCCCTGCTTGCCGATTTTTTTCAGCGCGTTGTCGATCTGCGGTCCGCCGCCGTGCACCACGACCGGGTTCATGCCGACCAGCTTGAGCAGGATGACGTCGCGCGCGAAGCCGTGCTTCAGGCGTTCGTCCGTCATGGCGTTGCCACCGTATTTGATGACGATGGTCTTGCCGTGGAAATTGCGGATGTAAGGGAGGGCCTCGGCCAGAATCTGCGCCTTGATTTGCGGCGACACCGCCGTCAAGTCGTCATTCATGTCCAGGTTCAAGTTAGCTAGTTGATTCATGGCGAGTCCGGAAAATAGATTTGTGCGATTTTACAGGGAAGAAGAAAATCCTGGAGGCATTATAGGGCGATCTTGTTGTATTTTCCCTGATGATCCTATAGTCTGGCCCGATATGTTCCCCAGCCAGCCCTTTTACTGCCCGTTACATCTGCGTCGCGTCCCGGCGCAGCGTGACACACACTTGCCAATTCAAACACAGCCATGAGCCAGTGCAGCCTGTGCGGCGCCACCTTCCAATGCGGCCAGACCGACCCGCAGGCCAGCGGACCGTGCTGGTGCACGGCGCTGCCGCCAGCCATGCCCGTGCCCGGCAGCGCCGCCGTGGGCTGCTGGTGCCCCGCCTGCCTGCAAGCCCATATCGCCACCCTGGCACCTCCTGTCAAGCCTAACGTCGGCTAAATAAGTGCTTCGGCATGCAATTGCTTTGCAATAAACCTTGCATTTCGTAGGGGAATACGTTCAGACTTCGATTTTCAAGAATTTCTTATAGGAAAGTTATGCGCTTCAGGGATATCAGTATCGGCGTGCGTATCAATGCCGGTTATGCCATGTTGATCGTGCTGATGCTGGTCGTCATCGTCCTTTCCGGCAGCCGCATCTACGCCATCCGCGCCGAGACCGACGATATCCTGCAGCGCGACTGGGTCGCCGCCAAGGCCACCAGCAAGATCCACGGGCTGGCGCGCGAGGCGGCCACGCGCATCGGCAATCTGCCGAACCAGCACGAGCGGGCGCTGCGCCAGGCGAACCAGGCGCGCCTGGAAGCGATCAAGCAAGGCATCGATGAGCAGGTGCGCATTCTCGACGGTCTCGATGCGCGGCCCGAGGAACGGCGCCTGCTGGAACAGATGCACCTGGCGCGCGCCGAGTACTACGGCTCGCTCAAGACGATGTTCGAACTGGTCGAGCGCGGCGAGGATGCCCGCGCCGAGCAGGCCATACAGACGCAGACCTTGCCGATGCTGGAAAAAGTGCTGCTCTACGTGGGCCAGCTCGACGATTTGCAGCAACAGCTGATCCGCGACAGCGCGGCCAGGATACGCAACGACATCGACACTTCGCTGCTGCTGATGGGCGGCATCGGCCTGGCGGCCCTGCTGACGGGCCTGGCCTTTGCCTGGTCGGCGCGCTCGATCACGCGTCCGCTGGGCGAGGCGGTGGCGATCGCCACGCGCGTGGCCAATGGCGACTTCAGTTCCGTCATCGAGGTGACGTCGCGCGACGAGACGGGCGAATTGCTGCAGGCGCTCAAGAACATGAGCACCAGCCTGGCCGTCGAGCAGGACCTGCGTCACGCCGTCGAAGTGGCCGAGGATGCGACCAAGATGAAGTCGGACTTCCTGGCCAATATGTCGCATGAAATCCGTACGCCGATGAACGGCATCATCGGCATGACCCATCTGGCGCTGCAGACGGAACTCACGTCGACCCAGCGCAACTACCTGGAGAAGGTGGAATCGGCTTCGAAGAACCTGCTGGCCATCATCGACGACATCCTCGATTTCTCGAAGATCGAGGCGGGCAAGATGGCCTTTGAAAAAGTCGATTTCTTCCTCGAGGACGTGCTGGCGCAGATCGCCGACCTGTCCGTGATGCGCGCGCAGGACAAGGGGCTTGAACTGCTGTTCGACATCGCCCCCGACGTGCCGAACGCCTTGCAGGGCGACCCGCTGCGCCTGGGCCAGGTGCTGATCAACCTGACCAACAACGCGATCAAATTTACGGACAAGGGCGAGATCGTCGTCACCATCCGCCTGCAGCAGCTGGAAGAGCATGCGGCCGTGCTGCGCGTCGACGTGCGCGACACGGGCATCGGCCTGACGCCGCCCCAGCGCAGCAAATTGTTCCAGGCCTTTACCCAGGCCGACACCTCCACCACGCGCCACCATGGCGGCACCGGCCTGGGGCTGACCATCAGCAAACGCCTGGTGGAAATGATGGAAGGCGAGATCGACCTGGTCAGCGAAGCGGGCGTGGGCAGCACCTTTTTCTTCACGGCCCGCTTCGGCCTGGCCGCCGTGCCGCGCGATAATCTGCCGCAGTTGCAACATCAACAGCAGTTCCAGGGCCTGCGCGTGCTGGTGGTCGATGACAACCCCAGCGCGCGTGAAATCTTCGTCAGCATGCTGGCGGCGCTGGGCTTTGAGGCGCGTGCCGTGTCTGGCGGCGTGCTGGCCATCGGCGCCGTGGCGCAGGCGCGCGCCGAGGGGCGCCCGTATGGCCTCGTGCTGATGGACTGGAAAATGCCGGGCATGAACGGCCTCGATACCCTGGCCGGCATCCGTGCCGATGCCGCCGGCATCGATGCGACGCCGGCCTGCATCATGGTCACGGCTTTCCATCGCGAAGCGCTGCTGGAGGCGGCGCGTCAGCGCGATTTGCCGCTCGACGGGATATTGAACAAGCCGGTCAGCGCCTCGACCCTGCTCGACCAGATATCGTTCGTGTTTGGCGGCGTGACGGGACAGAGCCGCAAGACGCAGCGCCAGAGCAGCTACCGCGACGACGAGCGCGCCCTGCGCGGCGCCTGGCTGCTGCTGGTCGAGGATAATGAAGTGAACCAGGAAGTGGCGCAGCATATTCTCAACGACGCCGGCATCCGCGTCGACATCGCGGGCAATGGCGCCATCGCGCTGGCGAAGATCGAGGAAAACGCCTATGACGGCGTACTGATGGATTGCCAGATGCCGGTGATGGATGGCTACCAGGCGACGCGCAAGCTGCGCCAGGACCCCCGTTATTCGAATTTGCCCGTGATCGCCATGACGGCCAATGCCATGGTCGGCGACAAGGAAAAATGCCTGGACGCCGGCATGAACGATTTCATCGCCAAGCCGATCGACGTGGCGCAGCTGTTCGGCACCCTGGCGCGCTGGATCGCGCCGGCCGCGCCGCAGGCAATGACGTCGGTAGCGGCGCAGCCGGAAGCGGAGCTGCCCGTGATCGCCGGCCTGAAAATGGCGGACGCCATGCGCCGCGTGGGCGGCAATGCCGCTTTGATGCGAAAATTGCTGGACCGTTTTGTGGAAACCCAGTTCGACGCCATGCAGCGCATCGTTGCCGCCATCGAGAACAACCAGCTCGAGACGGCGATCCGCGAAGCGCATACCCTGAAGGGCCTGGCCGGCAATATCGGCGCCGGCGGCCTGGCCGACAGCGCCGCGCGGGTCGAGCACTTGCTCAGCCTGGGTTCGCACGACGGTTTGCCGCAGGCACTGGCCGCCTGCACCCTGGCGCTCGACGAACTGGTGCCGAAGATTGTGCTGGCCATGCAGTCGCGCGGCAATACGGCCGAAGCGGGCGGCGCGGCGGTGGCGCACGTGGCGCCGGTGGACCGGGCATACCTGGAAGCGGGCTTGCGCGAATTGTCGCAGCTGCTGCAGCAGGACGATGCGCAGGCCGTCAAGCACCTCGACGGCATCGGTCCCGTGCTGGTCGCGGCGGGGCAGGCGGAACATGCGCGCCAGTTGAAGCGCATGCTGGGACAATACGATTTCGAAGGTGCGCTGGCGCAGCTGGGCGAGGTGGCCGATGCGCTGGAGCTGACACTGTGAGAAGGATAACTATGCAGAACGAAGGACGGGCATGAGAGCGCCGGCAAGCAAGCCAACCATCCTGGTGGTCGACGACACGCCAGACAATATCGATCTGCTGCGCGCGGTGCTGGAAGACGATTACCGCACCAAGATCGCCGTCAATGGCGAGCGCGCCCTGAAGATCGCCGCCGGCAGCGACCAGCCCGACCTGATCCTGCTCGACATCATGATGCCGGGCATGAGCGGCTACGATGTATGCCGCGCGCTGAAGGCCGATGCCGCCACGGCAGGCATCCCCGTGATTTTCGTGACCGCCATGAGCGAAGTGGCCGACGAGCAGCTGGGCCTGGCCCTGGGCGCCGTCGATTACATCACCAAGCCGATTTCGGCACCCATCGTGCTGGCGCGCATCAAGACGCAGCTGGCGATGAAGCAGATGCAGGATTTCCTGCGCGACCAGAACCAGTACCTGGAAACGGAAGTGGAGCGCCGCGTGCAGGAAGTGGCGGCGCTGCAGGACGTCACCATCCACGCCATGGCCTCGCTGGCCGAGACGCGCGACAGCGAGACGGGCAACCATATCCGCCGCACCTCGCACTACCTGAAGGCGCTGGCCGAGAAGGTGCGCAACTTGCCGCGTTTCCGCGATTTTTTGACGGACAAGAATATCGAACTGCTGTTCAAGACGGCGCCGCTGCACGACATCGGCAAGGTGGGCATCCCCGACCATATCCTGCTCAAGCCGGGACGTTTCGAGCCGCATGAAATGGCCATCATGAAGACGCACACCACCTTGGGACGCGACGCCATCCTGGCGGCCGAGCACGAGCTGGGCATCGAAGTCGATTTCCTCAAGTACGCGAAAGAGATCGCCTACAGCCACCATGAAAAATGGGACGGCAGCGGCTACCCGCAAGGCTTGGCGGGCGAAGCCATCCCGATTTCGGCGCGCCTGATGGCGCTGGCCGACGTGTACGACGCCCTGATCAGCCGGCGCATCTACAAGCAGGGCATGGACCACGCGCAGGCCGTGCAGATCATCGTCGAGGGACGCGGTTCGCACTTCGACGCCGAGATCGTCGACGCCTTCCTGCAGATCCAGGACCAGTTCATCGCCATCTCCAACCGCTATGCCGACGGCGTATGCGAGATCGCCGACAAGCAGCGGCAGATCGCGCCCTACACCGAGAATATCAGCTGACGGTCTTGAAGAAGCGCAGCATTTCCCGGCTGGCGTCCGGCCCTTTGCCGTCCGTATAACTGCCGTTATCGCTGCCGCCGGACCACGCGTGGCCGGCGCCGTGGATGACCCAGTGTTCGCCCAGCGGCGAGCCGTCGGCCTGACTGTGCGTGGTGCGCGTGTAGCGGTGGCCGTTCGGCACGCTGCCGTCGACGGATGCGGCCTTGGCCGCCTTGCCGCCCGCCTGGCTGCGCACGCCCTGCGCGATCAGTTCATCGCCATTGCGCGGGTTGACGGTGGTGTCGCGGTCGCCGTGAAAAACGATGATGGGCACGCCGCCGGCCGGCGCCTTGCGCTGGGCATTGGGCATGGCGCCGCCCTTCATGGCTGCCAGCGCCGACGGCAAGTCCTGCGCCGAGGCGAAGGGCAGGCCGGAATGCACGCCGACGGCGGCAAACAGGTCGGGGTACAGGGTACCGACGATGACGGCCATGGCGCCGCCCGCCGACAGGCCGGCGACGAACACTTCACGCTCGTTGACCGGGTAGTCGTCGATGACTTGCTGGGCGATGCCGGCGATCAGCGACGGTTCGCCCTGGTCGCGCTGCTGGTCGATGGCGTTGAACCAGTTCCAGCAGCGCGAACTGTTGGCGCCCTGCGTCTGCGCCGGGTAGACGACAAAACACTCCTTTTCTTCGGCCAGCGCATTCATCTGCGTGCCGGCGGCGAAATCGTCGGGATTTTGCGTGCAGCCGTGCAGCATGACGATCAGCGGCATGGCCTGGCCGTGGTAGCTGCTGGGGATATACAGCTTGTACGAACGCGTACCCGCATGGTTGCGGTACACGCCATCGATGAACTGCGCGCCGGCGGGGAT
The DNA here is from genome assembly GCF_001758725.1 of Janthinobacterium sp. HH106. Lineage (NCBI taxonomy): Bacteria > Pseudomonadati > Pseudomonadota > Betaproteobacteria > Burkholderiales > Oxalobacteraceae > Janthinobacterium > Janthinobacterium sp. HH106. Next base: position 6,612 of record NZ_LRIC01000019.1, read on the forward strand.
TTCCACCGGCGTGGCGGCCGGCGCGTTGAAGCCGGGCGGGTGGAAATTCGGCAGTTCGAAACTGGGCATGTCGAAGCTGTGCTGGCCCAGGCCGGCCGGCACGCCCAGGCGCGCCATGAAATCCTGCGCGAACTCCTGCGCCGCCTGCGCGGGCGTGGGCGGCACCGATGCCGCTTCCGGCGCGGCGTCAGCGTGCGGCTGCCCGGCCCGGGCCTGCGCTGGTGCCGGTGGCGGCGCAGGTGGCGGATTAATATCACGCATCGGCTGCGGTGGCGGCGCTTGCGTGGCGGCCGCTTGCGGCGTCAGTCCGGCCGCAGACAGCGCCTGCTGGATCGCTTCGGTGGCGGCGGCGGGGCCGCTGCCCATCAGATTACGGGTCGCTGTGCGCATCTGCGCCAACATGTTGAGAGGTAGTTTCATGACCATCCTTAACGGTGCCGCGCATCGGCCGGGTCATCGCCGCGAACCAATACGCTAGTGAATTCGCCCTGCGAGCGCCGTCTTGACGACGGTGCTGGCGTGCAGGGCACCTAATACGAAAATCGACTCGATGGTGGCCAGTGCCAGTTCCACCGAAACGTCGCTGGCGATGCTGGCCAGTCCCAGCACCTGTATCTGCAGGCGCTGGCCGGCTGCCTGGATCGCTTCCAGGTCGGCGCGCGAGTAATGCTGCATGCCCAATACCAGGCTTTTACGGGCCACGGTTTGTTTCACCACGTCGGCGTGGATACCCAGCTGGTTGCGTATGGCCGTACGGATCAGATCCGTGCGGTTGGAATAAAATCCCTCCTGGACCAGCAGATCGATCTGCCCCAGGTCAATCAAGCCGAGGTTGATCGTGATTTTCTCGGATTCCCCAATTTTGGGCTTGCTGTCTTGCTTGGCCATATCTCTCCATAAACTCCACGTGGCATCCATTTGCCATCTGTATGGATGGTAGTATAGTTCTGAAATGACTCAAGTCAAGCAGGATCTGGGCTGATCGTGTTGTAGGACGGGCACCCGCAGAGTGAGAATGTGTGAAAAATATATTTCCGGAACAGCGGTTGTTGAGCATTGTTTCGCTGGAAAATATATTCACGGAAACATTGCAGGGCGATGTCATCGCCTCGCCGGCGCCGTTTCGCGGCATAATGAAAGTCTTCACGTTTACCGATGCCGCTCCATGATGGTCGCTCCCCCACCTCCGCCAGCCGTTCCGCTTTCTTTGCCGTCGCCGGTGCCGTCGCCCTGCGTCAGCCTGTGCAAGATGAACCGCAACAGCGGCTTGTGCGAAGGCTGCCTGCGCACGCTCGACGAAATCATCGCCTGGAGCAAGGCCGACGACGACTTCAAGCGCGCCGTGTGGGCCGAATTGCCGGGCCGCGAATCTTTGCTCGATTTCGAGCCCGACTACTGAGGAAGCCATGCCGCGATCGCCAGCGCTGTTCCCCGATGCCATGCAGGTGTTCGAACGCGGCTGGCTGTCGTCGAACAACATCCTGTTCCAGGGGAAGGATGACACGGCCCTGATCGACAGCGGCTATGTCACGCATGCGCCGCAAACCCTGGCCCTGCTGCGCCACAGCCTGGCCGGCCGGCCGCTGGACCGCCTGTTCAACACCCACCTGCACTCCGACCATTGCGGCGGCAACGCGCTGCTGCAAGCCGCATACGGCTGCCATACGGCCATTCCCGTGTCGGAAGCGGACAAGGTGCGCGGATGGGATGTCGATGCCCTCAGCTTCCAGGCCACGGGCCAGCAATGCCCGCGCTTCCGCTTTGACGCCACCGTCTCGCCCGGCGACACCTTGACTTTGGCCGGCATGGCCTGGCAGGCGCTGGGCGCGCCGGGCCACGACCCGCACTCGCTGATTTTTTACTGTGCCGACGAAGGCATCCTCATTTCCGCCGACGCCCTGTGGGAAAACGGCTTTGGCGTGATCTTCCCGGAACTCGATGGCGGCTCCGGCTTTCTGGAAGCGCGCGCCACGCTGGACCTGATCGCCAGCCTGGACGTGCGCGTCGTCATTCCCGGCCACGGGCGGCCGTTCCAGGACGCCGCCGGCGCCCTGCAGCGTGCGTATTCGCGCCTCGATTACCTGGCGTCCGACCCCGTGCGCAATGCGCAGAATGCGGTGAAAGTGCTGCTGAAATTTTTGCTGCTGGAGCGCCAGCGCATCGCCCTGGTCGAGATACCGGCCCTGCTGCGCGGCATGCCCGTCTTCGAAGAGGCCAACCGGCGCTTCCTGCGCCAGGAGTCGGCCGCGCTGGCCGAGTGGGTCGTGTCGCAACTATGCAGGGCAGCAGCGGCGCGAGTCGAGGGTGAGTACTTGCTCAACGACGGTTGAGCCGGCCTTGCGATAAATTCAGCACGATCGTACTTTTTCTGCACTATAATCAACGTTCAGTGTGTCTTTCACGTCCGATCAACTTTCCAGCGAGTCCGCCATGGCATTGCCTGTTGCGTTGCAAAACCTCTCCTTACCCGTTATCGCTTCGCCGATGTTCATCGCCAGCGGCCCGGCCCTCGTCGCGGCGCAGTGCAAGGCCGGCATCGTCGGTTCCTTCCCGGCCCTGAACGCGCGTCCCGCCGAATTGCTTGACACGTGGCTGACCGACCTGCAGGCCGAGCTGGCCGCCTTCCAGGCCGCCCATCCCGATAAAAAAGTCGGGCCGATCGCCGTCAACCAGATCGTGCACCAGTCGAACGACCGCCTCGCGCATGACGTGGAAGTATGCGTGAAACACCAGGTCCCCATCATCATTTCCTCGCTGCGCGCGCCGCCCAAGGAAATGCTCGACGCCATCCACAGCTATGGCGGCATCGTGTTGCATGACGTGATTTCGATCCGCCACGCGAAAAAGGCGCTGGAAGCGGGCGTCGATGGCTTGATCCTGGTCGCCAGCGGCGCCGGCGGCCACGCGGGCACCCTGTCGCCGTTCGCGCTGGTAGGCGAAGTGCGCAAATTCTTCGACGGCCCGCTGGCGCTGTCGGGCTCCATCGCCACGGGCGACGCCGTGCTGGCCGCGCAAGCGATGGGCGCCGACTTTGCCTACATCGGCTCGCGCTGGCTGGCGACCAAGGAATCGAACGTCAGCGACGGCTACCGCGAGGCCATCGTGGAGTCTGCGGCGGCCGACATCGTCTACACGAACCTGTTTACGGGCGTGCACGGCAATTACCTGAAGAAATCGATCGAAGCGGCCGGACTCGATCCGGAAGCCTTGCCCGAAGCGGACAAGAGCGCGATGAATTTCGGCTCCGGCAGCGCCAAGGCCTGGCGCGACATCTGGGGCGCGGGCCAGGGCGTGGGCTTGATGGATGACGTGCCGAGCGTGGCAGAGATGGTGGCGCGCCTGAAGGCCGAATACGATGCGGCGCGCGCGCGGTTGAAGCTGTAATCGTTGTTGTGACGGTGGTGGTGGTGTCGGATTACGCGGCGTACCGCCGCTAATTCGACCTACTCGAACCTGGTGGCGTAGGTCGGATTAGCGCGCAGCGCGTAATCCGACAACACCACAATCACTCCTGTTTCAAATCCTCGGGCTTGATAGCCCACAAACCTGGCAAGTTGCGCCAGTAGCCGTACGCATCCATGCCGAAGCCGACGACGAAGCGGTTCGGTATCACCAGGCCGACGATGTCGGCTTGTACAGGCTTTTTCTTGCCGATGGCCTTGTCGGCGAACACGGCCAGGATGACTTCCGAGGCGCCCATGTCCAGCAAGCGCTGCTTGACGTGCGCCAGGGTTTCGCCTTCGTCGAGAATATCGTCGAGCACGATGACGGTGCGGCCTGCCACGTTCGAGCGGGGGATGACTTTCCACACCACTTCGCCACCCTTGTCGTCGTCGCCGTAGCGGCTGACGTGGATGTAGTCGAATTCGAGCGGGAAGCTCAGTTGCGGCAGCAGGCTGCCCGTAAACACGACGGCGCCGCCCATCACGCCCAGCACCAGCGGGAACTCTTTCGAATCCTCGGCGTTGAAGCGCGTGTTGAGCACATCGGCCATGCGCGTGATCGACGCCTGCACGGTATCTTGGTCGAACAGCAGTTCCGCGTTCTTGATCAGGTCACGGGCACGGTTGTGATGAAATTCTTGCATGGACTCTTGCATGGCGATGAAAGGGGCTGATGGTCAATGCCGGTATTATCCCGCAAATCGGCCTTATTTGTAATCGCGCATGTCGTCGATGATTTTCCCATCCTGGGCCAGACTGCCCACCGCCACCAGCACCACGTCGCCGCGCAGCTTGGTCAGTTCACGGATCGAACCGATGATGGCTTCCACGCCGCTGGCGTCATGCGGATCGTCGACTTCGCAATGCAAGGCCATCTCGTCGTTGGCCATGCGCCCCGACACCACCAGCCGCGCCTTCCTGATTTGCGGGTGGCGGCGCGCGATTTCATGTACCTGCGACGGATGCACGAACATGGCGCGCACCTTGGTGGTTTGATCGGCGCGCCCCATCCAGCCTTTGATGCGCGTATTCGTGCGCCCGCACGGCGACTGCGGCGCGTCCATCAGCACGGCCGACAGATCGCCGGTGGCAAAGCGGATCAGCGGGTAGTCGGCATTAAAGACGGTGACGACGACTTCGCCCACCTCGCCCGGTGCGACGGGAATGCCGCTGCCCGGATGGACGATCTCGAGCAGCACGTTTTCGTCGACGACCATGCCGGGATTGAGCTTGCCATTGCTGGCCGTTTCATAGGCGATGCTGCCGATATCGGCCGAGGCATAGGTCTGGAACACGTGCGGCACGCCGTTCTCGGCAAACCAGCTGCGCAAGGATTCGGGCAGCGCTTCCGCGCCCATCACGGCCTTGGTGACGCTGCTGATGTCGGCGCCCATTTCGCGCGCCTTCTCGATGATCAGTTTCAGGAACGACGGCGTGCCGATATACGTGTCCGGCTTCAGGTCTGCCATCGCCTGCACCTGCATTTCCGTCTGGCCGATGCCGGCCGGGATGACGGTGCAGCCGATGCGCGCGGCGCCCCCTTCGACCATGAAGGCGGCCGGCGTGAAGTGATACGAAAAACAATTTTGCAGCAGGCCGCCGGCGCGCACGCCGGCCGCATACATGGGGCGCGCAAAGCGCCACCAGTCGGGGCCACGGCCTTCCGGATCGAAGATGGGGCCGGGCGAGACGAACACGCGCGACAGGGCGTTTTTCGGCGTCGTGTTCAAGCCGCCGAACGGCAGCTGCGCGTGCTGCAATTGCTTGAGGTCGGACTTGCGCGTCACGGGCAGCTGTGCCAGCGCGGCGCGGCTGGTGATGCCGGCCGCATCAACGCCGTCGAGGATGCGGGCCCAGCCCGGCGCCTGTTGCGCGCGCGCGATCAGCTGCGGCAGGCCGGCCATCAATTCGCGTTCGCGCGCTTCGGGGGCGCGTGCTTCCAGACTGTCGAGCGTATCGGTCATGTCAGTCATTCTCCAATTGTCATTGCATGTTGATTCGCACGCCTGGCCATCAGGACCGCCGGGCGCGTTGCAGCCAAGGTTTTTGATGGATCACGCCAGCCAGCGCTTGCGGCGGCGGTAGAACTTCATGTCGCGGAAGCTCTTGCGCCCGGCGCTGGACACGCCCAGGTAAAACTCTTTGACGTCTTCGTTGCTGGCCAGTTCCTGCGCTTGCCCTTCCATCACGACGCGGCCGTTTTCCAGGATGTAGCCGAAGTCGGCGTAGCGCAGCGCCACATTGGTGTTCTGTTCTGCCAGCAGGAAAGACACGTTTTCCTTGTGGTTCAAATCCTTGACGATGCCGAAGATCTCTTCGACGATCTGCGGCGCGATGCCCATCGAGGGTTCGTCCAATAAGATCATCGAGGGCTTGGCCATCAGCGCGCGGCCGATGGCGCACATCTGCTGTTCGCCGCCCGAGGTATAGCCGGCTTGGCTGCTGCGCCGCGTTTTCAGGCGCGGGAAATAGTGATAGACCTTGTCCAGCGCGTCTTTCAGCTCGCCGCGCGACAGGCTGCGCGTGTAGGCGCCCGTCAGCAGGTTTTCCTCGATGGTGAGGTGGCCGAAACAGTGGCGGCCCTCCATCACTTGCGACAGGCCCCGCTTGACCAGCTCATTCGGCGTCAACTGATCCACGCGCTCGCCCTTGAACTGGACTTCGCCCTTGGTGACGTCGCCGCGTTCGCCGCGCAGCAGGGTCGAGATGGTTTTCAGGGTGGTCGACTTGCCGGCGCCGTTGGCGCCCAGCAGCGCCACTATCTTGCCCTGCGGGACTTGCAGCGACACGCCCTTCAGGACCAGGATCACGTGGTCGTAGATGACTTCGATATTGTTGACCGACAGGTAGGGCGGCGCGGTGTCTGGTGTTTGCGTGGCAGTGGGTGTCATGGCTGCTTCGTTTTCATATGTGTTGGCGATGCTGTCGGATTACGCTACGCTAATCCGACCTACGTGAATGCGGTGTTGGTCGGCGTAGGTCGGGTTAGCGCGTAGCGCGTAACCCGACGCCACGTCGAGAGCCGCTTACTTCATGCACGCCGGCGTGATCTTTTTCTCTTCGGCGTACTTGCCGGACGATTCCTCGACCAGCTTGCGCACCAGGGCCTTGTCGCCGACGATCCATTTCGGCGTGATGGCGGTCCACTTCTTGCCGTCCCACTGCTGCACCTTCACGGCGCCCGAGCCTTCATGGTCGTCGCAGCTGGTTTTCACGGTGGGGAACATGCCCAGCGCGCCCACGGCCTTCTGCCGCGCATCGTCGACGTTCAGGTTTTCCAGGCCCCAGCGCATCTGTTCGCCCGTGATCGGCTTGCCCTTGCCGAATTTTTCCTGCGCCGTGCGGATCGCTTCGACCCACAGGATGCCGGCCGTCACGCCGCGCATGTGGTAGACGGAGCCGATGCGCGACTGGTCGGACAGGTTGCCCTTGCCGGTGGCGTAGAGTTTTTTGCGGATGTCGTCGAGCACGGGGTAGTTGCCCGGCGTATTGAACGTCATCGCCGTGTAACCCTTGGCCGCGTCGCCCGATGGAATCGTGTCTTCCTCGGAGCCGGCCCACCAGACGCCCAGCATTTTGTCGCGCGGGAAGCCGTTGCGCTGCGCCGTCTTGATGGCAACGGAGTTCATCACGCCCCAGCCCCACAGGATTACGTGGTCCGGTTTGGCCTGGCGGATTTGCAGCCATTGCGATTGCTGTTCGCTGCCGGGCGGCGCGACGGGAATCTTGATCAGCTCGAAGCCGTACTGTTTCGACAGCGCTTCCAGTACCGGCAGCGGCTCCTTGCCGAAAGCCGAGTCGTGGTACAGGTGGACGATTTTTTTCCCTTTCAGCTTGTCCATGCCACCATCCTTGTCGCCCAAATATTTGATCATGGCGGCGGCCTGGCTCCAGTAGCTGGAGATCAGCGGATACACATACGGGAAGACCTTGCCGTTGGCGGCGTCCGAGCGGCCGTAGCCGATCATCGTCATGGGGATCTTGTCCTGCGCCACGCGGTCGAGGATGCCGTAGGCGACGCCCGTGGACAGGGTTTCGACCAGGGTGGCGCCGCCCTGCTTGGTTTTCAGGCGTTCATAGCATTCGACGCCGCGCGACGGGTTGTATTCGGTTTCGCATTCTTCCCAGCTGATCTTGACGCCATTGACGCCGCCGGCCTGGTTGACCAGGTTGAAGTAATCGATGATGCCGCCGTAGAAACCGGAGCCGCCGGCCGCGTACGGTCCCACGCGGTACGAGGGCAGGGCGATGTACTGTTCCTTGTCCTGCGCCTGCGCGCTGCCGGCCATGGTGAGTGCGGCACTGGCGATGGCGGCGGCCAGCATGAGCGATTTGATGTGTTTCATTGTGTGTCTCCTCTTGTTTTATTTGGTATTCAAGTGAACCGACATCGACTGCAAAAACTTAATGGGGGAAGGGCCAGAGTCGCAACTTTTCCTTGGCGATCTGCCACAGCCTGGCCAGGCCGTGCGGCTCGACGATCAGGAAGAAGATGATCAGCGCGCCGAACACCATCAGTTCCAGGTTCGAGGCCACGCTGGTTGGCAACGCCAGGCCATGCGCGATGGTATTCAGGAAGACGGGCAGCAGCACGATGAAGGCCGCGCCCAGGAAGGAGCCGAGAATCGAGCCGACGCCGCCGATGATGATCATGAACAGGATGCGGAAGGACAGGTCCAGGTTGTACGCTTCCGGCTCCACCGTGCCCAGGTAGGCGTACGCATACAGGGCGCCGGCCACGCCGCAATAGAACGAGCTGACGGCAAACGCCAGCAGCTTGGTGCGCATCAATCTGAAACCGATCACCTCGGCCGCCATGTCCATGTCGCGCACGGCCATCCACGAGCGGCCCACGTTCGAGCGGATCATGTTCTTGGCCAGCAGCGCCATGCCGGCGACGATCGCCAGCACCAGCAAGTATTTGCTTTGCGGCGTGTCGAACTGGTAGCCGAGGATGGTCATCTTCTGCACCGTGATCACGCCCGAGGAGCTGTAGTTGGTCAGATACGGAATCTTGGTCAGGCACCAGACGACGAAGAACTGCGTCGCCAGGGTGGAGGCGGCCAGGTAAAAGCCGCGGATGCGCAGGGAGGGCAGGCCGAAGGCGATGCCCACCATGGCCGCGCACAGGCCGCCCAGGATGAACGACACCAGCAGCGGCAGGCCGGGCAGGCGCGCCATGAAGTTATACGAGGCAAACGCGCCCACGGCCATGAAGGCGGCCGTGCCCAGCGACAGCTGGCCCGCGTAACCGGTCAGGATGTTCAGGCCCAGCGCCGCCAGGGCGAAGATCAGGAACGGGATCAGGATCGCCGACAGCATGTAGGGCGAGGCGAAATACGGCAGGAGGAAGACGGCGACGAGCAGCGTGGCCGTCAGCGCCAGGCGGTCTTGCCGGATCGGGAAAATCTGGTTGTCAGCCTGGTAGCTGGTCTTGAATTGTCCTGCTTCACGGTAAATCATGGCGTGTCCTTTGCGGGCTGTTTTGGCTGTTGTCGGGTTACGCGCCATGCGCTAACCCGACCTACGATGCTGTTTCGGTGGTGTTATATGCGACGGATGATCTTCTCGCCGAACAGGCCTTCCGGGCGCACAAGCAGGAACAGCAGCGCCAGCACATACGGGAACCAGCCTTCGATGCCGCCGCCCACCATGGGGCCGAGGTAGACTTCGGCCAGCTTTTCCGAGGCGCCGATGATCAGGCCGCCGACGATGGCGCCTGGCACCGAGGTAAAGCCGCCGAGGATCAGCACGGGCAGCGCTTTCAGGGCGATGAAGGTGAGGGCGAACTGCACTCCGTTGCGCGCGCCCCACAGCAAGCCGGCCACCATCGCCACCAGGCCCGCCACGCCCCACACGACGGCCCAGATGCGCTGCAGCGGAATGCCCACGGCCAGCGCCGCCTGGTGGTCGTCGGCGACGGCGCGCAGGGCGCGGCCCACCTTGGTTTTCGAGAACAGCAGGGCCAGGCAAATCACCAGCAGCGCGCAGATGCCGGCCGCCACCACGTCGAACTGCGAAACGATGATGTTGAAATGGTCCATCAGGAAGGGCATCGGCACGTCTTCGATGGGCAGGTCCAGCTTGTGTACCTGCGAGCCCCACATCAGCTGCGCCAGGCCTTCGATGAAAAAAGTCAGGCCGATGGTGGCCATGAAGAGCGTGATTTCCGGCTGGTTGACGAGCGGCCGCAAGACCACCCTTTCAATCGCCATGCCCAGCACGATCATGGTGAGCATCGTCAGCGGGATGGCCAGCCACAAGGACAGGCCGAACTTGTCCATGATGCCGACGCAGGTGAGGGCGGCGAAGAACACCATCGCGCCCTGCGCGAAGTTGAACACGCCCGAGGCCTTGTAGATCAGAACGAAGCCGATCGCCACCAGCGCGTACATGACGCCCGACAGCAGGCCGCCGATCAGCACTTCAAAGAAAAAATTGATATTCATTGCCATTCCTTGTCTAGTGCGCCACGCCGAGATAGGCATTGATCACGTCCTGATTGCTGCGCACCTCGTCGGGCGTGCCGTCGCCGATCTTCTTGCCGTAATCGAGCACCACCACGCGGTCGGAGATATCCATCACCACGCCCATGTCGTGCTCGATCAGCACGATGGTCGTGCCCAGCTGGTCGTTGACGTCGAGGATGAAGCGGCACATGTCCTGCTTTTCTTCCACGTTCATGCCGGCCATCGGTTCATCGAGCAGCAGAATCTCCGGTTCGGCCACGAGCGCGCGGCCCAGTTCCACGCGTTTTTGCAAGCCGTAGGGCAGGCGCCCCACGGGCGTCTTGCGGATGGCCTGGATTTCCAGGAAGTCGATGATCTCCTCGGCCTTCTTGCGGTGCTCGATTTCCTCGCGCCGCGCCGGTCCCCAGTACAGGGCCTGCAGCAGGAAATTCGACTTCATTTTGAGGTTGCGCCCCGTCATGATGTTGTCCAGCACCGTCATGCCCTTGAACAGGGCGATGTTCTGGAAGGTGCGTGCGATGCCGGACTTGGCGGCCGCGTAGCAATCCATGCCGCGCCGGTGCTCGCCCCGGTAAATGATCTCGCCCTGCTGCGGGCGGTACACGCCATTGATCACGTTCAGCATCGAGCTTTTGCCCGCGCCGTTCGGACCGATGATGGCGCGGATTTCATGCTGCTTCACGTCGAACGAGATGTCGGTCAGCGCTTTCACGCCGCCGAACGACAGCGAGATGTTCTTCAGGTCGAGGATCACGGGACCCGTCTTGCGGGCCGTGCCGAAATGGGCGTCGGGTTCGTTCATTTGCATCGTGCTGTGCTCCATCATGCGGCCAGGCCCTGGGGCCGGTACGTTTTGCTGTCCCAGATCTGCAGGTTGGCGCTGGTCGAGCCAAGGCGGCCATCCTCGAATTTCACCTGGGTCTCGATGTATTGCGTTGTCTTGCCCTCATACAGGGCGGAAATGAGCACCGCGTACTTTTCGGCGATGAATTTGCGGCGCACCTTGCGCGTGCGCGTCAGTTCGTCGTCGTCCGGATCGAGTTCCTTGTGCAGCACGAGGAAGCGGTGCACCTGCGTGCGGTCCATCAAGGGGTCGGCCGCCAGTTCCGCGTTGACCTGCTCGATGCAGTCGCGGATCAAGCCATAGGTTTCGGCGCGCGCCGCCAGGTCCGTGTAGCCGGAGTAGGCGATGCCGCGCCGCTCGGACCAGTTGCCCACCGCTTCGATGTCGATGTTGATGAAGGCGCACACCTGGTCGCGCGCATGGCCGAAGGCCACCACTTCCTTGATGAAGGGGAAGAACTTGAGCTTGTTCTCGATGTAGTTGGGGGCGAACATGGCGCCGCAATTCATCTTGCCCACGTCGGCCGCGCGGTCGATGATTTTCAAATGGCCTTCGCTGTCGAACACGCCCGCGTCGCCCGTGTGGAAGTAGCCGTCGTTGTCGATCACTTCGGCCGTGGCGTCGGGACGCTTGAAGTAGCCGCTCATGGTGGCGGGCGACTTGACCAGCACTTCGCCATTGGCCGCCAGCTTGACTTCCACGCCTGGCGCCGGCAGTCCGACGCTGTCGAACTTGATATTGCCGTCCGGTTGCAAACACACATAGGCGCAGGTTTCGGTGGAGCCGTACAGCTGCTTGAGGTTGACGCCGATCGAGCGGTAGAAGCGGAACAGGTCGGGGCCGATGGCGGCGCCGGCCGTGTAGGCGACGCGCACGCGCGACAGTCCCAGCACGTTTTTCAGGGGGCCGTAGACGAGCAGCTCGCCCAGCTTGTAGCTGAGGCGGTCCGCCAGCGGCACGGGCTTGCCGTCCAAAATCTGCGCGCCGCAGCGCTTGGCCACGTCCATGAAATGGCTGAACATGTGGCGCTTGATGCTGCTCGCGTCTTCCATGCGTATCATCACGCTGGTGAGCATGTTCTCGAACACGCGCGGCGGCGCAAAGTAGCAGGTGGGGCCGATTTCGCGCATGTCGATCATCACCGTGTCGCCCGATTCGGGGCAGTTGACGGTAAAGCCGGCCACCATGGCCTGCGCCAGCGAGAACAGGCAGTCGCCCACCCACGCCATGGGCAGGTAGGACAGGATGTCTTCATTGTCGGTGAGCTGGTCGAAGGCGACGCCGCCTTCGCCGGCTGCCAGCAGCGCCGTATGGCTCTGGCACACGCCCTTCGGCTTGCCCGTGGTACCCGAGGTGTACAAGATCACGGCCGAGTCGCTGCCCTGGCCCGCTGCCACGGCGGCGTCGAAAAAGCCCGGGTGTTCGCGGTCGTAGGCGCGGCCCAGCACCTGCAGGGCGGCAAAGGACGTCAGCTCCGGCTGGCGGTAATGGCGCATGCCGCGTTCATCGTCATAGGCGATGTGGGCGACGTGCGGATACAGGGCCTTGAGCTCGAGCAGCTTGTCGACCTGCTCCTGGTCTTCGACGATGGCGTAGCGGATTTCCGCATCCTGCAGCACGTAGGCCATGTCGGCGGCCGGCGCGTCCTGGTACAGCGGCACTGGCACGCCGCCCAGGCTTTGCGCGGCCAGCATGGCCCAGTACAGGCGGGGACGGTTGTCGCCGATGATGGCCAGATTCATGCCGCGCCGGAAGCCGATGGCGGCCAGGCCGCAGGCCAGCGCGCGCACTTCCTCGTTCACCTCGGACCAGGTCCAGGTTTGCCAGATGCCCAGGTGTTTTTCGCGAAATGCGGGCTTGTCGGATCGTACTGTCCCGTGTTGCAATAAGCGCCGCGGAAAAGTCGGCATTGCTGCTGTGGTATGCGTTTGCACCAGTGTCTCCCTGTTGCTTGTCTCAGGCCCCACCTCGTTGGATGGCGCTCTGTGTTTTTTATGTGTAAGGCGTTTGTGCAATGATAGTAGCCTGCGTTAGTTTGCCAAGTTGTCTTTTCGGGGACATTTACCCACTTTTCGATGGTGCATCGCACAATGATCAATCCTGATATCAGCCTCAAGGATGCCGTGCGCGCGGCCCACTGGGCGCAGCTGCTCGACCCCGTGCAAATGGCCCGGGTTGAGGCCGATGTGTTCGAAACCTTCGTGCCGAAAGGCGGCTTTGTCTGCCGCAAGGGCGAGCCGGTGGACAACTGGATCGGCGTCATCAGCGGCATGGTCAAGATGAATAATTTTTCCGCTTCCGGCAAGGCCATGACGTTTACGGGCTTGTCACCGGGCAGCTGGTTTGGCGAAGGTTCGCTGCTCAAGCGCGAGATGCGCAAATACGACACCATCGCCGTGCGCGATACGCGCGTGGCGCGCCTGCCCGCCACCACCTTCCACTGGCTGCTGGAAACGAGCCTGCCATTCACGCGCTTCCTGCTGATGCAGCTCAACGAGCGCCTGGGCCAGTTCATCGGCATGATGGAAAACGAGCGCCTGCTCGACCTGAACACGCGCGTGGCGCGCTGCCTGGCCTCGATGTTCCACTCGCACCTGTACCCGAGCGTGGACACCCTGGTGCAGCTGTCGCAGGAAGAAATCGGCCTGCTATCCGGTTCCTCGCGCCAGCGCGCCAACCAGGCCTTGCAGGTGCTGGAAAAAAAGGGTTTATTGCGCCTCGATTACGGCGGCATCCGCGTGCTGGACCTGGAAGGCTTGCGCCGCTACGAGGCCGATGATGGAGACTGAGATCTCCAGCCGTGCCGCAGCGCTGCGTGCACGCCTCGAGGGCGCTGCCGTCGACCATGCGCGTTTCGCGGGGCCGCCGGTCGATTTCAGCGACTGGACACCGGAAGAATTGGGCGCCATCTGGGGGGCGCTGCACCGCGCGGCGGGCTTCGGCCATGACGATTATGCTCGGCGCGAACTGGCGCTGGCGCTATTGGCGCAAGCGAGCAGCATGAACCTGGCACCGGCGCTGGCAGGCGAGATGTTCCTCGACGCGCTGGACGCGGCCCGCGTGCACGACTGGGACTACGCAATCGGCTGCCTGGCTTGCCTGCGCGGCGCGCCACCGGAAGGCAGCGCGCAGCTGGCGCTGCGCATCCTCGATGAACCGAAGCATTGGGGCGAACAGCATTTTGCCGCCTGGCTGCTGGCGCAGCTGGCCGGCGGCGACGCCCTAACCCAGTTCGGGCAGATGATGGATGAGCGTCATGCGCGCTATCCGATGCCCTTGACCTTGCAGGAACTCACCGTGCTGCCGCAGCTGGCGAAAACGTCGCTGCTGGCGCTGGCCGGCTCGCGCTACAGCGGCCACTGGAACCGCGACAGCATCGGCGAGGCCGATCCCGCCGACGTGCTGGCCGACGATGCGGCGTATGTCGATTTTGCGCGCACGATACTGGAGCAGGCGGCGCGCCATATCGCCGCCATCCATGACGGCAGCGTGCCGTATGCTGCCGATGCCGCCTTTGCCACGGCAGATTCTCCGGTGCTGGCGCGCGCCGCGCGGGTGGCGTCCTATCGCGACGATGCCTGGTTCAGGCCCGTGATCACCGTCCTGCTGCCGTTGGCATGCGTGGCGCCCGGCGCGGCCAAGAGCGCGCCGTCGCAGTCGTTGGCGATGGCGCTGGGCCATGCGGTGGAAACCATTCCCACGCCCGAAAGCCTGCAAGCCCTGCGCGCGGCGCTGGCCCAGGTGCGCCATGCGGGCATCCGCAAGAAACTGGAACGCAATCTGAAACCGGCCGAACGGGCGCTGGCCGAACGGCCCGATATCGCCTGGAGGATCGGCATGCCGGGTCCCATGGGCAAGCGGCGCCAGACCATGCTGGCGCGCCGCCTGGAAGCGGGCTACGCCAGCGAGGTGTGGTTTGGCCTGGACCAATGGCGTGGCCTGCGCGACGATGCCGATATCGACGCGGTGGCGCGCGCGCTGGTCTGGCGCACGGGCGATGGGCTGGCCTTCATGCTCGACGGGAAGGGCGCCATCGATGCGCAGGGGCAGCCGGTGGATGTGCCGGAGCAAGGCGAGATCGGCCTGTGGCACCCCTTGCATGGCAGCGGGGAAGAGCGCGCCGCCTGGCAAGCGCTGCTCGCGCGGCGGCGCCTGCGCCAGCCGCTACGCCAGGTTTATCGCGAAATATATGCACCGCCCGGCGACGGCGGCGCCCCATTTGCCGGCTACCAGCTGTCGCTGCCCACCTTGCTGGGACTGGCGCGCCGCGAAGGCTGGCGCCTGGACCACGATGAAGGCCTGTCGCGCCAGTTCGGTGCCTGGCGCGTGTCGCTGCGCATCGAGGGACGCGTGTATCCGGGGGCGGGCGGCGCCTGCACGTCAAACGGGCTGGCGCCCGCGCAGATGATGCCGATGGCGCCGGTGGCGTATTCGGAAGCGTGCCGCGCGGTGGACCTGCTGGTCAGCGTCAGCGCCTTGGCGCTGGTGGAGGAACAGCAAAGCGTGGAGCGCGAACAGCGCCTGTTTTACCTGGCCAACCTGGCACCGGGGCCGATGGCGGGCATGCGGCGCGCCGTGCTGGAACAGGTATTCGCGGACCAGATCGAGGATGGCCGGATGACGCTCGAAGCGCGCCACCTGATGGTGGGCCGGCATGCGATCCACCTGACCACCGGCAGGGTCACGAAGGATGGCGCCGAGGCGGTGATCGAGGCGGTAGCGCAGGGGAACAAGCTGGGCGCCGTGCCGTGGCTGCCCTACGACGAGGCGCTGCTGGAAAAAATCGCCGCCGCCGCCGGGGCGCTGCTGGCGTTGCAGCGAGTGCAACCCGGCTGCTAATCGCGGTATCATAGACGCTTCCCAGCACCGCTCCATTTTCGCTCCCATGCAGACACCAGACCAATCCACTCCCGCCTCCCGTTTGTCGCAGCTGCGCGGCGCCATGCGCGCGCAGCACATCGATGCCCTGATCGTGCCATCGGCCGACCCGCATTTGTCCGAGTACCTGCCGGCCCGCTGGCAGGGCCGCGAGTGGCTGTCGGGTTTTACGGGTTCCGTCGGCACCCTGGTGGTGACGCAGGATTTCGCCGGCGTGTGGACCGATGGCCGCTACTGGGAGCAGGCGGAAGACGAACTGGCCGGCAGCGGCATCGTCCTGAAGAAAATCCCGTCCGGCGCCAGCGTGCTGTATATCGACTGGCTGGGCGAGACCATGCGGCCGGGGCAGACGGTGGCCGTCGACGGCGCCGTGCTGGGCCTGGCCAATGCGCGCCTGCTGCAGCAGGCGCTGGGCGCGCAAGTGACCCTGCGCACGGATACCGATGTGCTGCAAGCCGTCTGGCCGGATCGTCCGGCCATGCCCGCCGCGCCGGTGTACGAGCATGCGGCCGCGTATCCAACGCTGTCGCGCATGGAAAAACTGGCAGCCCTGCGTGCCGGCATGGCGGCGCACGGCACCAGCCACCACGTCATTTCCACCCTCGACGATATCGCGTATTTGTTCAACCTGCGCGGCGCCGACGTCAACTACAACCCCGTCTTCCTCGCCCATGCGCTGGTGGGCCCCGAGCGCGCCACCCTGTTCGTCGCCGACGGCAAGCTGCCCGCCGCCCTGCGCGCCACGCTGGAGAGCGAAGGCGTGGACGTGGCCGCGTATGACCGCGCGGCCGCCGCGCTGGCCGCCCTGCCGGCCGCCACCACCCTGCTGCTCGATCCGCGCCGCATCACGTTCGGCACGCGCCAGGCCGTGGCCGACGGCGTGCGCGTGGTCGAATCGATCAACCCGACCACCCTGGCCAAGTCGCGCAAGACGGACGCTGAAGCGGCGCACGTGCGCGCCGCCATGGAGCAGGACGGCGCCGCCCTGTGCGAATTTTTCAGCTGGTTGGACGCCACCCTGGCCGACCCGCAACGCGCGCCGTTGACGGAAATCGGTGTCGACGAACACCTGACGGCCGCCCGCGCCCGCCGCGCCGGTTTTGTCAGCCCCAGTTTCGGCACCATCGCCGGCTTCAATGCGCATGGCGCCATCATGCATTACCACGCCCATGCGGGCAGCGAGGCCACCATCGAAGGCGACGGCCTGCTGCTGATCGACTCGGGCGGCCAGTATTGGGGCGGTACCACGGACATCACGCGCGTGGTCCCCGTCGGCACGATCACGGCAGAACACCGGCGCGATTTCACCCTGGTCTTGCGCAGCATGATCGCCCTGTCGCGCGCGCAGTTCCCGCGCGGCGTGAAGTCGCCCATGCTCGACTCGATTGCCCGCGCGCCCCTGTGGGCCGAAGGCATCGACTTTGGCCACGGCACGGGCCATGGCGTGGGTTTCTTCCTGAACGTGCACGAAGGGCCGCAATCGATTTCGCAGTCCGCCATGCCGGAGCCGCAGACGGCGATGGAACCGGGCATGATCACCTCCATCGAGCCGGGCATCTACCGTCCCGGCCAGTGGGGCATCCGCATCGAGAACCTGGTGCTCAACATTCCCGCAGGGACGACGCCCTTCGGCGAATTCCTGCGCTTCGAGACATTGACCCTGTGCCCGATCGATACGCGCTGCGTGGAACGCTCGCTGTTGCGCGACGACGAGGCGGCCTGGCTCAACGACTATCACGCCACCGTGCGCGCGCGCCTGGCGCCGCACCTGACGGCGCCGGCCAATGCGCCTGCGCTGGCGTGGCTGGAACAGCGCACGGGAGCCATCTGATGCGCTCGACCCGCGCCACGTCCGCCATCGAGCGGCTCAAGGAACGCACCGGCAACCGCCTCTACACGATGGCGCGCACGGGCGATGAACTGTTCTTCCTCACGGAAGGCCCCGGCTTGCCGCCCCTGTGCCCGCCGCTGGAACTCGACGCCTTTGTCGCCTTCGTCAATGGCCTGGGACCGCAAAAGGCGCGCCGCGTCAGCAAGCTCGACGTGGCGTTTGAAAAGCAGCTGACCAAAAAACCCCAGGATTAAATGCCGACCATCGACTTCCTGCGCGCCTACTGGTCGCCGGCCGAGCTGGCGACGAATGGCGTGATCCTGCTGAACCTGCTGGGCGCGCTACTGCTGGGCTTGCTGGTGGGGTACGAGCGTTCGTATCACGGGCGCGCGGCCGGCATGCGTACCTACAGCCTCGTGTGCATGGCCTCGGCCGCGCTGACCGTGCTGGGCGGCTATCCCGAGTTCTGGTACGGCGGCCATGGCGCCGTCGTCGGCAGCGATCCCACGCGCGTCATCCAGGGCATCGTCACGGGCGTGGGTTTTCTGGGTGCCGGCGTCATCATGCGCGAGGGCTTCAATATCAGCGGCCTGACGACGGCCGCCTCGATCTGGGCTTCGTCCGTAATCGGCATCATGGTCGGCATCGGCTTTTATCTGTCGGCCATGGGCCTGGCCTTTCTGTGCGCGATGGCGATGATTTTTCTGTCAAAATTGGAGAACTGGCTGCCGTCGCGCCATGCGGTGGCCATCACCATGCGCTTCAAGCAAGGCTTCATTCCGCGCGAGGATGCGCTGCGGCGCATGGCCGCCAAGCGCGGCTACGACATCGCCGGCGGCTCGCTGACCATCGGCAGCACGGACGGCATGCAGGAATGGCGCTTTGTCGCCATCGCGCATGGCAAGAACACGGGCGCCAGCCTGTCGGCCATGTCGGCCGAACTGGCCGCCTTCGACGGCATCGCCGGCTTCCAGCTGTCGCATGCACGCAACTGAAAAGGATGGACATGGACCCCCAGGCTCAAAAAGTACTCGATTTCTGGTTCCTGCCGCCGGATCACCCCGGCCACGGCCAGGCGCGCATGGAATGGTTCCGCAAGGATGACGGTTTCGATTTGCTGATACGCGCGCGTTTCGGCGCGCTGATCGATGCCGCCATAGCCGGCGGCTTGGGTGAATGGGATGCGACGCCGCACGGCGCGCTGGCGCGCCTCATCGTGCTCGATCAGTTTACGCGCAATGTGTACCGCGGCACGCCGCGCGCCTTTGCCGGCGACGCCTGGGCGCTGGCGCTGGCCGTCGCCATGACGCAGCAGGGGCTGGACCAGCAACTGCCGCCGATGCTGCGCGCCTTCGTGTATTTACCGTTCGAACACGCGGAAGACCTGGCCATGCAGGCGCGCGCCGTCGAGCTGTTCCAGCGCTTGTCGCAGGCGCAGCCCGGTTTTGACAGCATGCTCGACTACGCCGAGCGCCACCAGGAAGTGATCGCCCGCTTCGGCCGCTTCCCGCACCGCAACGCCATCCTCGGCCGCGCTTCCACGCCGGAAGAAGTGGAATTTTTGCGCCAGCCGGGATCGAGCTTTTAGACAATCATCATGAACGTGACATTGAATATCATCGGCGCCGGCCACGTGGGCAAGGTGCTGGGCCGTCTGTTCGCCGGCGTGGACGGGATTGCGGTGCAGGATGTGCTGACGCGCTCGATGGCGTCGGCGCAGACGGCCGTGGACTTCATCGGCGCCGGCACCCCCGTCGACAGTTATGCGGCCTTGCGCCACGCCGACGTCACCATGCTGGCCGTGTCGGACGACCAGATCGGCCCGGCCTGCGCGGCGCTGGTGGCCGAGGGACGCCAGGCGGGCGCCATCGTGTTTCACTGCAGCGGTGCGCTGGCCTCGAACGTGCTGCTGGCGGCCACGCAGGCCGGTGCCTTTGTCGCCAGCGCCCACCCGATCCGCAGCTTTGCTGACCCGCAGCAGGTGGCCGCCACCTTCGACGGCACGTTTTGCGGCGTGGAAGGCGACCCGCTGGCGCTGGTTTTCCTCACGCCGGCCTTGATCGCCATTGGCGCGCGTCCCGTGCCCATCGATCCGGCCGCCAAGACCCTGTATCACGCCGCTGCCGTCTTCGCCAGCAATTACCTGGTGACGGTGCTCGACGCGGCCTTGCGCGCCTACCAGGCGGCCGGCATTCCCGAACCGGTGGCGCGCGAACTGGCGCAGCCGCTGGTGACGGAAGCGGTGGCGAACGTGTTTCGCCTGGGGGCCGCGCCCGCGCTGTCCGGCCCCATCGCGCGCGGCGATTCGGCCACCGTGCAACGCCAGCAGCTGGCCGTGCAAAGCTGGGATGCGGCCACGGGCGAGTTGTACCGGGCGCTGGTGGCGCCCACGCAGGACCTGGCCCGGCGCAAGTCCGCGCTTTAAGCGGCGTGCAGGCGGTTGCGGCCCTGCTCCTTGGCTTGGTACAAGGCGCTGTCGGCGCGCGAAAAGAAGGCCGATTCGCTTTCCTCCGGCCGGTACTCGGTCACGCCCAGGCTGATCGTCACGGGGACGCGCGGTTCGGGCAGGCCGAAATCGTGCCGCTCGACGGCCGCGCGCAGGTTTTCCGCCACTTCCGCCGCTTTGGCCAGGCTGCAGTCATTCAGCAGCACCAGGTATTCCTCGCCGCCCCAGCGCGTGATGACGTCGCTTTCGCGCACGGTGGCGCGCGCCACGTCCGCCACGCCACGGATGACCTTGTCGCCCCACAGGTGGCCGTGGGTATCGTTGACGCGCTTGAAGAAATCGATGTCGAAGAGGATGGCCGACATCGGCTGCTCATTGCGTTTGGACAATAACATCGCGCGCTGGAACAGCAATTCCAGCGACTGGCGGTTCAATAGCCCGGTCAGCGCATCCGTCGAGGCGATGCGCTCGATGCGGCGCTGGTAGCGGTTCACCGTCAGCAGGGTCAGCAGCAGTACCAGCAGGGTGACGCCAAAGCTGATGGCCAGGTTGAAGATGAACACGCGCTGCAGCGACTGGACTTCGTCGCTGACGTTTTGCTCGACCACCAGGTACCAGCCCAGTTCGGGAATGAAACGCGAGTTGACGAGGATTTGTGCGCGGCCCAGCTGGTACGACAGATGCGTCGGCTCGCTGCGGTGGTTGATGATCTGCTCGGCAATGGCGTTCACGCCGGGCAGGCTGCGGATGTTGCCGTGCCCGTTGCGCACGTTCTTGCCTGCCAGCACCAGGGAGCCGGCGGCATCGACAAAATAGATGTTGCGGTGGAAGCGCGCCTGGTAGCGGTCGATGATGTGGCTCATGGTGGCCAGGGTCAGGCCGATGCCGGTGGCGCCGATGAACTGGCCATCGTAATCGACCACGCGGTGGTTGATGAAGATGGTCATGCTGTCGCGGTTGGCCATGTCCACGTCGACATTCGTTTCATAGTCGGTCTTGTCCATGGCGCGCACGCGGTAGTACCAGATGTCGCGCGTCGCCTCCGGACTGACGGATTTCAAGGTGCCTTCCGCGTAATAATATTTGCTGCTCTTGTCCGAGACGAGAAAGCTGGTGATGGCGCCGTACTTCTTCTTGACTTCGGCCAGGTAGCGCACGATCTGTTCCGGCTTGTTTTCGCCGGCCAGTATCCAGTCGCGCACGAAGGTGTCGTGCGCCATCAGCGAGGAGATGAAGACGGGGCGCAGCATGTCCTTCTGGATTTCCGAGTAAATATTGTCGCCCGTCAGCGGCAGGGTCTGGTCTGCGATGCCGTGCTCGATGGCCTGGCGCGAAGCCAGGTAGCTGGCCAGGCTGGTGGCCATGAAGCCCGCCCCCAGGATCAGGGTCAGGAGGATAAGCAGGCGGTATTTGATCGACAGAAGACGCATGGAGACGAGGTAGTGGCAGGCGGGAAGGCCATGGTGAGGCAAGCTAAAAGTATGCAGCAGGGCGGATATTGGCGCAATGATAACTGGTTTTATTGATAATTTATGCTGGCGAACGCGACAAGATAACCACGACTTACCAAATAAAAGTGCCGATTTGTCGACAAAGATGCAAATTAGCAATAAGATTTGATGAGGGGAATCATTGCGCATCGCCCCCTGTCTTGCCGCCCGTTTCAGGCGCGGGACATTCCGCGCAGGGAGTGTTGCATGTTATTTTTAAAGAGTACGTCCGTTAGCAAGGCCCCCGGCATCTACGAGGTCGACATCGCCGCCAAGCCGCCAGGCAAGACCTTCGGCATTTTTCTTGCCACCGATCCCGACCATCCGCCGCTGGCCTTGCTGGAGCAATTGAAGGCGCTCGGTTTCGAAAACACCTATAGTTCGCCCTACCTGCACAAGGATTCGGGCAAGGTGCTGGACCTGCATTTCCAGAAGGATGGCACGGATATCTTCAAGGGCTGGAAAACCGAGGAGTGCACGCAGAACCTGGCGGCCATCACGGCCCTGTTCGAAGAGCACGGCATTACCATCGCGCCACGGGTGATGTCGATGGCCGAAGCCTACGCGTAATTTATCTCAACCGCTTCAACCCGCCTCCACGCCGATGTGATACAGCGCCCACGGGCAGCTGGCGAAGCGCTCGGCCAGGGGCAGGGCCGCCACGGCCGCGATGCGGTCCGCGTCGTGGATCGCCCATAGCGGCCCCAGGCCGCCCAGCGCCATCGGCTGCCCATCGAGGTGGGTGGCGACAATAAAACGCTGTGCGCGCGCCTGCGCCATGGTCAGCGCCGCCGCATAGCCATCCACGGCGCGCAGCAGCAGGCGGACCTCGCCTTCCTCGGGTGCGCCCGCCGCCTTCAAGACATCGACCAGCAGCGGCCCGCGCAGCGCATGCGCCTTGCCGTCGTATTCCAGGGTGGGGCGAATCGTGTGTGCCGGCAAGTTCGTCAGCGCCGCAAAGTCGAATGCCCGCGCCCGCTCAAAACTGATTTTCTGCTTGTGCATCATCTGGTCGCGCACGGCGTCGAACGGGCCCCGATTCGGCTTGTCGACGCTGCCCGTGACGGTCAGCAGGGCAGGGCCGCGCAGACCGGCGGGCGCCGCCCGGCCGATGGCCGGCAGGGTGGCTGCCGCCATGGCGGCGGCGAGAAACTGGCGTTTGTGCATGCACTGCTCCTTCGGACTGAAAATCGTTAATGTTCTTAAGTCTAGCTTAAGTTCGTTCAACAGTACGTATTTTACAGTTATTGTCAGTTTGCAATCTCCGCTTACATCTTGTCACAGTTCTTACGCAATGGAGAAAGACGTAGCTTTTTTCGGCTGTTATTGTGTACTCATCGCACTTCGCTGAACTGCGAATCCAGGCACCATTCACTAATTGAGAGAGAGAACATGATGAAGAAGAAAATCCTGTTTGCAATGATCGCTTCCGTTACTGCACTGACCGGCATGAGCGCCGCGCACGCCGAAGGCGCCTATGTGGGCGCCGGTGTCACGGGCAACCGCTACAACTTCGATATTCCTGGCGCCACCAGCGCCGATAATCACAGCGGCTACAAGGCCGGCGCGAAGATCTTCGCCGGTTACGATTTCGATAAAACCTGGGCGGTCGAGGGCGGCTACGCCGATTTCGGCAGCAAGGATTACAGCTATGTCACCGGCGCCGGCAACGGTTCCGTGAAAAGCGATTCGCACGGCTACTACCTGGCCGGCAAGGCCACCATGCCCGTGAGCGACAAAGTCGGCGTGTTCGGCAAGCTCGGCGTGGCCAAGGTCAAGAACAGCTTGAGCGGCACGGGCCTGTCGACCGGCATCAGCGGCAATGACAAGACGGGCGTGTACGCTTCCGTCGGTGCCCAGTACGCGATCAACGAGAAAGTCTCGCTGACGGCGGAAGTGGAACACTTCGGCAAGAGCGCCGACCAGGGCCGCAAGGCCACCGGTCTCGCATTAGGCGCACGCTACAATTTCTAATCGCTTAGAAATGTGCTGAAAAAAAAGGCAGTTACCGCGAGGTAACTGCCTTTTTGCATTGTCAGAGATAAATTACGTCGTCAATGGCTTGTAGCGGATACGCTTCGGTTTCGCGCCTTCTTCGCCCAGGCGTTTCTTCTTGTCGGCTTCGTATTCCTGATAGTTGCCGTCAAAGAAGGTGACCTGCGAATTGCCTTCGAACGCCAGGATGTGCGTGGCGATACGGTCGAGGAACCAGCGATCATGGGAAATGACCATGACACTGCCGGCAAATTCCAGCAGGGCGTCTTCCAGCGCGCGCAAGGTTTCCACGTCCAGATCGTTCGACGGTTCATCGAGCAGCAGGACGTTGCCGCCCATCAGCAGGGTTTTCGCCAGGTGCAGACGGCCGCGTTCACCGCCGGACAGGTTGCCCACTTGCTTTTGCTGGTCCGAGCCCTTGAAGTTGAAGCGGCCCAGGTAGGCGCGCGACGGCATTTCGAAGCGGCCGACCGTCAGCATGTCGGCGCCGCCGGAGACGTCTTCGAACACGGATTTGTTGTCAGCGAGACTATCGCGGTTCTGGTCGACGATGGACACGCGCGCCGTCTGGCCGATGGCCACTTCGCCGCTGTCCGGCGTTTCCTTGCCGGTGATCATCTTGAACAGGGTCGACTTACCGGCGCCGTTGGGGCCGATGATGCCGACGATGGCGCCTGGCGGCACGGTAAAGCTCAGGTTATCGATCAGCAAACGGTCGCCGAACGCTTTCGACACGTTCTTGAACTCGATGACTTCATTGCCCAGGCGCTCTGCCACGGGAATGAAGATCTCCTGCGTTTCGTTGCGCTTCTGGTATTCGTGCTCGGACAGCTCGTTGAAGCGGGCCAGACGGGCTTTCGACTTGGCCTGACGCGCTTTCGGGTTCTGGCGCGACCATTCCAATTCCTTCTGCAGCGCTTTCTGGCGCGCCGATTCCGTCGCTTCTTCCTGCTTCAGGCGGGCTTGCTTCTGGTCCAGCCAGGTCGAGTAGTTGCCCTTCCATGGAATGCCGTGGCCGCGGTCCAGCTCCAGGATCCACTCGGCCGCGTTGTCGAGGAAGTAGCGGTCATGGGTGATGGCCACCACGGTGCCGGGGAAGCGCAGCAGGAATTGTTCCAGCCAGTCGACCGATTCCGCATCCAGATGGTTGGTCGGCTCGTCGAGCAGCAGCATGTCCGGTTTCGACAGCAGCAGCTTGCACAGCGCCACGCGGCGCTTTTCACCGCCGGACAGCACGCCGATGGTGGCGTCCCACGGCGGCAGGCGCAGCGCGTCGGCGGCCATTTCCAGCTGCAGATTCAGATTGCCGCCGTCGGAGGTCGAGATGATCGCTTCCAGGCGTGCCTGTTCCGTGGCCAGGGCGTCGAAATCGGCGTCTTCCTCGGCATATGCGGCGTACACGGCTTCCAGCTTGGCTTGCGCTTCAAACACTTCGCCCAGGCCCGACTCGACTTCCTGGCGTACGGTTTTTGCCGGGTCCAGCTGCGGTTCCTGCGGCAGGTAGCCGATGTTCAGGCCCGGCATCGGCACGGCTTCGCCCTGGATGTCGGTGTCGATGCCTGCCATGATTTTCAGCAGGGTCGATTTGCCGGAGCCGTTCAGGCCCAGCACGCCGATCTTCGCGCCTGGGAAGAAGGAGAGGGAAATATCTTTCAGAATCTGGCGCTTGGGCGGGACGATTTTGCCCACGCGATTCATGGTGTAGACGTAATTTGCCATTAGAAATCTCGGGTGATATACAAAGACGGACAGGATACGGTAAACGCCCGCTTCCGGCCAGCGCTGTGCGCTGCCGGGACGGACCGATCAGGCGGCCAGGCGCGCGCGGCGGCTGCTCCACAGGCCTTCGGCCGCATACAGGCCCAGCGCCGTCCAGATGACGAGGAAGCCCAGCATGCGTTCGGGCGTGAACGATTCGTGGAAGACCCATACGCCGATCAGCAGCTGGCCCGTGGGGGCGATGTATTGCAATAGCCCCAGCACGGCCAGCGGCAGGCGGCGCGCGCCGGCGGCGAACAGCAGCAGGGGAATGGCCGTGATGGGGCCGGACGCCAGCAGCAGCGCGCGCGTGGCGGTGGAGTCCGTATTGACGAAGCCGCTCTGGCCATGCCAGGCCAGCCACAGCATGTAGGCCAGCGCCAGGGGAAATAAAATCAGGGTTTCGAACGACAAGCCTTCCAGCGCGCCCAGCGCGGCCGTCTTGCGCAGCAAGCCATAGCCGCCGAAGGTGGCGGCCAGCAGCAGGGCGATCCATGGCACTTGCCCCGCCTGCCAAGTGAGCCAGGCGACACCGCAGGCGGCCAGGCCGATGGCCAGCCACTGCAGGCGGCGCAGGCGTTCGTGCAGCAGCAAAAAGCCCAGCATGACATTGATCAGGGGCGTAATAAAGTAGCCGAGGCTGGCGTCGACCACGTGGCCGTTGTTGACGGCCCAGATATAGATGAACCAGTTGGCGGACAGCAAAAACGCGCTGGCGACGAAGCTGGCCACCACCTGCGGCTGGCCTTTCAGGGCGCCCAGCCAGCTCCACTGGCGGCGCACGGTCAGCACGATGCCTAGAAACAACAGCGACCAGACCATGCGGTGCGCCAGGATTTCCTGTGGTGCAATCTCGCCGATGGCGTGGAAATACAGGGGAAACAGGCCCCAGCACAGGAAGGCGAGGGAGGCGTAGAGCATGCCTGGATTCATGATGGGCTTCGCTGGAGAGTAGACAGTCTGTCATTATGGCTGAAAACATCGGGGGCTGCCCGGCGCCGCTGGCGAAGCGTAGAATGGCAACAAATCAATGGCCGCAAGCCCGCGCAGCAAGGCGGAGCGGCACAAAACCACGACTTTGGGGCAGCCCGTAACCATGCAAAAATACTCTTGCTATTTGCTAATACCTATCATATTGTGCGATGCAACAAAACAAAAACGGGTGCAATCTTGACGTCGGAACATAAAAAAAGCGGCCTGGCCGGCTTGACGCTGGCGGCCGTCGGGATCGTTTACGGCGATATCGGCACCAGCCCGCTGTACACCCTGAAGACGGTCTTCGACCCGGCCCACGGCCTGGCGCTCTCGCACGAGAACCTGCTGGGCATCGTCTCGCTGATTTTCTGGGGCCTGACCCTGATCGTCTCGCTCAAGTACGTGACCCTGGTGCTGCGTGCCGACAACCGCGGCGAGGGCGGCATCATGGCCCTGATGGCGCTGGTGCTGTCGTCCGTCAGCCGCCTGTCGCGCTGGCATTTTCCGCTGATGGTGATCGGCGTCTTTGGCGCCACCCTGTTCTATGGCGACAGCGTGATCACGCCGGCCATTTCCGTGCTGTCGGCGATCGAAGGCCTGGAAGTGGCCACGCCCGCCTTCAGTCCCTACGTGGTGCCGCTGACCATCGCCGTGCTGGTGGGCCTGTATTCCGTGCAGTCGCACGGCACGGCCGGTATCGGCCGCTATTTTGCCCCCGTCATGGTGCTGTGGTTTGCCGCGCTGGCGGGCATGGGCGTGGTCAACATCATCAAGTCGCCCGCCGTCCTGGCCGCACTCAATCCCCTGCACGCGGCGACCTTCCTGATGAATAACGGCTTCGTTGCCTTCGTCGCCCTGGGCGCCGTGGTGCTGGCGCTGACGGGTGCCGAGGCGCTGTACGCCGACATGGGCCACTTCGGCAAGAAACCGATCCGCCTGGCCTGGTTCCTGATCGCCTTCCCCGCGCTGGCGCTGAATTACCTGGGCCAGGGCGGGCTGCTGCTGGCCCATCCCGAAGCCGTCTCGAATCCGTTTTACCAGCAGCTGGGCGCGTGGAGCGTGTATCCACTGGTGATTTTGTCGACCATGGCTACCGTGATCGCGTCGCAGGCCACCATTTCCGGCACCTTCTCGATGACCAAGCAAGCGATCGCGCTGGGTTTCCTGCCGCGCATGCGCGTGCGCCACACGTCGGAAAGCGAAATCGGGCAGATCTACATCCCCGCCGTGAACTGGCTGCAGCTGGCCGTCGTGCTGCTGGCCGTCGTCGGCTTCGGCTCCTCGGAAAACCTGGCCGCCGCCTACGGCATTGCGGTCACGGCCACGATGCTGTCGACCACCATCCTGACCTTCTTCGTCATCCGTTACCGCTGGAAGATGAACCTGGCCCTGTGCTGGGCCGCCACGGGCTTTTTCCTGATCATCGACATCAACCTGGTGTCGGCGACCGCCTTGAAACTGTTCCACGGCGGCTGGTTCCCGCTGCTGCTGGGTTCGATCTTGTTCATCGTCATGCTGACCTGGAAACGGGGCCGCCAGCTGGTGTTCCAGAACCTGGAAAAGCATGCGATTCCGCTCAACGATTTCCTTTCGTCGCTGTTCATCGCGCCGCCGCTGCGCGTCCCCGGCACGGCCATCTTCCTGCGTGGCGAAACGGATGGCGTGCCGCATGCGCTGCTGCATAACTTGCTGCATAACAAGGTTCTGCACGAGCGCGTGATTTTCCTTACCGTCTTCATGCATGAAGAGCCGTGGGTGGCGCCATCGGAGCGCGTGCGCGTGGTGGAGCTGGGCCACCAGTGCTACCAGGTCAACGTGCATTACGGCTTCAAGGATGAACCGGACATTCCGGCTGCGCTGGCGCAGTGCGCGCAGCAGGGACTCGATTTCGAGATGATGGAAACGTCGTTCTTCATTGCGCGCCAGACCATCATTTCGACGCCGGGCGCCGGCATGATGCCGTGGCGCGAGCACCTGTTCGTCACCATGTCGCGCAATGCGCGCACGGCGGCCGACTACTATCAGATCCCGAGCAACCGGGTAATCGAACTGGGCACGCAGGTGGAAATCTAGACGCGACAGTGCGGCGGAATGGTTGTTGTGACAATGTTGTATTGTTGCGCAATCTTCCGCCGTGCTTACGTCTGCTTACAAATTGGCTGCGCGACTCCTGTTAAACTGCTGCTCGCACTGGTCCGCACCGTACGGGCTGAGCCACACACCAATATTTAAAGGGAAACCATGAAATCGGTATTTCAAATGATCGCCACCCTCGCTTGCGCCGTGGCCCTGACCGCTTGCGGTGCCGCTGCCAACACCGAGAAACCGGTCGTGCTCGATCCGAATACGCAAGTGAAAGAACTGACCATTACCGATACGGTGACCGGCACCGGCACGGCGGCGGCAGCGGGCGACACCTTGCTGGTGACTTACACGGGCTGGCTGTATGACGCAAGCAAGCCGGGCAACAAGGGCGTGCAGTTCGATGCGAGCCCGGCAGGCAGCGGTTTTACTTTCCCTCTGGGTGTCGGCCGGGTCATCCTGGGCTGGGACCGCGGCCTGGTCGGCATGCAGGTCGGCGGCACGCGCACCCTGGCCATTCCGTATGACCTCGGTTATGGCAAGGCCGGCAGCCCGCCGAAGATTCCTGGCTACGCCGGCTTGCTGTTCGAGATCAAGCTGGTGAGCGTGACGAAAAAATAAGCACGCGCAGCGCACATGAAAAGGGCGATTCCACGGAATCGCCCTTTTTGCTTTGCGGCCCGGTTTAAGCGGGCGCCAGCTCCTGGAAGTAATACGTGGCGCCGCCCAGCTTGGCCGGCGCGTCATATTGCAGCACTTGCGTGCGGCGCAGCGCCACGGGGGCGCTGAAGGCGGGGCCGTCGTAGACGAAGGTGTGGAATTCGCCGTTTTCGCCGCAGGCATCGACGCCGGGCGGCAGGTCGGCCAAAAAGGCGGCGTCGAACTCGCGCCCGCAAAATTCGCGTGGCAGATGCTGGCCATTGATGCACACGACGATAGCCTTGAAGCCGGCGGCGAGAAATTCGTCGACCAGCGCGCGCCGCGCTTCGCCCCACAGCGGCAGGTGCGCCGTCAGGCCGGCGACCGCGCAGACTTTTTCTTCCCAGTCGCGGTGCGGCTGCAGGTCGATGTCGCCGAAGATGGCGTGCTCGATGCCCTCGGCCTTGGCCGCGCGCAGCGTGGCGACGAACTGTTCTTCATAGCTGGCCCAGCTGGCGTGATAGCGCTGCAGGCGCGCGCCCAGGCTGGCCGCCTGCGCTTCGAGCAACTCGGGCGGCACGCCGTGCGAGCGCGACTTGCGGCCATCTTCATCCATGGCCGTGATCAACAGCGGCACGTCCATGCCGGCGTTGCGGGCGCGCCACAGGGCCAGGCAGGAATCCTTGCCGCCGCTCCAGGAAATCAAGGCCGTCGTCATGCCGCTGGCTCCGCGCGCAGCATGTCGACGTGCTGGATGCCGTCTTCGTCATACGGCGCGCTGACGGTGACAAAGCCGAACGATTGATAAAAGCGTTCCAGATAGTGCTGTGCGCCGATGCGGATGGCGTGGCCCGGATGCTGGCGCTCGGCCCGCGCGATGCCCTCAAGCAACAACTGCTTGCCGGCGCCGCTGCTGCGCGCCTCGGGCGCCGTCAGCACGCGGCCCAGCGACATTTCCACATACTTGGCGCCCGGCGCCAGCACGCGCAGGTAGGCGGCCAGCCGGCGCTGGCCATCGGCCGTTTGCCAGCCCAGCAAGTGCATCGCCTGCTGGTCATGGCCGTCCAGGTCCGGATAAATGCACTGCTGTTCGATGACGAACACGCGCTGGCGCAAGGCCAGCACCTGGTACAAATCGTGGGGGCCGAGTTCGTCGAACGTGTTCCATTGCCAGCTGATCATGGTTCATCCTTGATTGAGAGTGGCCGTGATTTTACCGGCTTCACGCCCCCGGCGTGGGATAGCGCTGCGCATACCACTGCTTCAGGTGCTCGATGCAGCGCGTCACGCGGGGCGCCACCAGCTGGCGCGACGGGTAGATGGCGAACAGCGCCAGGCTGGGGCGCTCGATTTCCGGAAACAGCTCGACCAGGGCGCCGCTGGCCAGTTCCTCGCGGCAGACAAAGGTGGGCAGGATGCCGATGCCCAGGCCGCGCAGGATCAGGCTGCGCATGAACAGCGTGTTGTTGGTGCGCACCCAGTTCGGCACTTCGATATCGCTGTGCGGCCCCGCATGGCGCAGTGGCCAGCGGCTGCCGAACAGGGCGTGGCTGTAGATGAAGCAGCGCTGGCGCGTCAGGTCCGTGGGTTCGGCCAAGGGGCCGTGGCGTTCCAGGTAGGCGGGCGCGCAGCAGATGTGCAGGCGGTAGTCGTGGAGGTGGCGCGCCACATAGCTCGAATCGGTGAGCGCGGTGGTGACGCGAAAGCCCAGGTCGTAATTGGCGGCCGCCAGGTCGACATATTCATCCTTCAGGTCGACGTCCAGGCGCAGCGCGGGCCAGTCGGCCATGAAATCGGCCAGGCCCTCGGCCAGCTCGCCCACGCCCAATGTCAGCGGCGCGTTGATGCGCAGGCGGCCCGTCACGTGCGCCGTGGAATGGGCCACCATGTCCTCCGCCTGCGCCAGCTCATCGAGCAGCTTGCGGCAGTGCTCGAGGTAGGCGGCGCCCGTTTCCGTCAGGGCCAGCTGGCGCGTGGTGCGCGTCATCAGGCGCCCGCCCAGTTCCTGCTCCAGCTGGCCGATGCGCCGGCTCACGTACGAGGCCGACAAGTCCAGTTCATCGGCCGCGCGGCGAAAGCTGCCCAGCTCGGCCACGCGGCGAAACAGCTGCATCGCCTGCAATTTATCCATCCCCGCTCCATTCAGTCGTATTCCGCATCAGTACTGTGCATTATTCATCATTTTTCCGTATTTTGATTCGGAATATGCTGGTGTCCTCTCTACAGAAAGGCCATACCATGAAAAAATTACTGATCAGCAGCCTGTTGCTCGCCGCCTTTTCCACCGCCCAGGCGGCCGACGTCCTCGTCGTGCTGTCCGATGCGAATCACCTCGACTTGCGCGACGGTAAGGTCTTCCAAACGGGCTTTTATCTGAATGAACTGATGCAGCCCGTGAAAAAGCTGCTCGACGCGGGCCACACGGTGACGTTCGCCACGCCGCAGGGCCAGGCGCCGACCCTGGACGCCAGCTCCGATACGGACGCGTATTTTGGCGGCGACGTGGCGGCCCACGCGGCGCACAAGGCCTTGCTCGAGCAGCTGGCGCTGACGGTGCCGGGCCGCTCGCCCGTGATCAGCCTGAAACGGGTGGAACAGATCGGCTATGCCCACTACGCGGCCGTGCTGGTGCCGGGCGGCCACGCGCCCATGCAGGACTTATTGAAGGACGCCAGCCTGGGCGCCTTGCTGCGCCAGTTCCACGCGGACGGCAAGCCGACGGCGCTGCTGTGCCATGGCCCCATCGCCCTGTTGTCGGCCCTGCCGCAGGCGGCCCAGTTTACGGCCGCGCTGGAAGCGGGCCGGACGCCGCCCACGCCGGCTGACTGGATCTACAAGGGCTACCGCATGACGGTGATCAGCAACCAGGAGGAGCTGGCGGCGCAGGGTGCGCTGAAGGGCGGATTGATGAAGTTCTATCCGCAGTCGGGCTTGCAGGCGGCCGGTGCGCAATATGTGCAGAACCAGGCGCCGTGGACCAGCAATGTGGTGGTCGACCGCGAGTTGATCACGGGACAGAATCCCGCCTCGGCGCCGGCCCTGGCAGACAAGCTGCTGCAGGCGCTGCGCTAAAAAAAAGCCCCGGCGGCGC
Organism: Janthinobacterium sp. HH106; assembly: GCF_001758725.1. NCBI lineage: Bacteria > Pseudomonadati > Pseudomonadota > Betaproteobacteria > Burkholderiales > Oxalobacteraceae > Janthinobacterium > Janthinobacterium sp. HH106. The sequence continues at coordinate 38,554 of NZ_LRIC01000019.1, forward strand.
CAAGGCGCGGCCGGGGAGTTACAGTGCGTGCAGCGTGGATTACACGATCGTCAGCGTGACGTCGATGTTGCCGCGCGTGGCGTTCGAGTACGGGCACACGATGTGGGCGGCGGCGACCAGCGCTTCGGCGGCGGCGCGGTCCATGCCCGGCAGCGAGATTTTCAGTTCCACTTCGATGCCGAAGCCCGTCTCGATGGCGCCGATGCCGACGTTGCCTTCGATCGACAGGTCCGCCGGCACGGCGATCTTGTCGCGGCCGCCGACGAATTTCATGGCGCCGATGAAGCAGGCCGAGTAGCCGGCGGCGAACAGTTGTTCCGGATTGGTGCCCACGGCGCCATTGCCGCCCAGTTCTTTTGGCGTCGTCAGCTTGACGTCGAGCACATTGTCGGATGACACGGCACGGCCTTCGCGGCCTCCGGTGGCGGTGGCTTGCGCGCGGTACAGGACTTGTTTGATCGACATGATGGTTTCCTTTAGGTAGATAAATAGGTGACTACTAAATAGTGTGCTACTTGTTTCGCGGGCCGTGGCCCCAGGATGCCCGTCTGAAGAAGTAAATCCGGCGTCCATGTGTGCAATATATATCGTGCGCTATTTAATTGCAAGCGATTTTATTCATGAAGTCACGACACCTGACAAAACCGTTGCGAGCGGAAGGGAGAGGTGGTCGAGACGCGGAACCGTACTTTGAGTACGGTGAGCATCGCAGGCCACCTATACCGACGCGCAGCAGGTTTGGTCAGGTGTCTTGAACCTTTATTTTGATGCCTTTGTCGCCACTACCGGGCTTCCATCGCATAATGGCCACCGCTGCCGGGGCCGATGATTATGCTGGCCTCACTTCAATACCCAAGGAAAAATCATGACCAGCCTCTTCTTTATCCTGCGCCTCACCCTGGCCGCGATGCTCACGTACATCATCGCCACGGCGATCCTGGTCGAGAACTTTCTGCGCTATCTCTTTGGGAATACGGAAGGCTTCTTTGTCATCATCGGCGCCTTGCTGGCCTGCACCGTCGTCACGAATGCGTTTTCGCACGTGCGCCGCGTGCGCCTGATCGCCGGCGCCGTCAATGCCGCCACCCTGTCGAGCCGCCAGCGGCGCCAGATCGAGATTCCGTTCGAGGCGGGCGAGGCGTTCGACATGGTCGATGCGGCCATCCGCGAACTGCCGGGCAGCGAAGTGGTGGAAAGCGCGCGCGACAGCCTGCAGGTGCAGGCGCGCGTGCGCCGCGCGGCGCCGTACACGCATACGGGCTTGCCCCGCATGCGCGTGCTGGGTTTCCTCGAGCCGCGGCCGAATCAGATCCTCGCCACCGTCACGCCGAATGGCGAGGCGGGCAGCGTGACCCTGATCTGCGAGCCGGCGCGCAATGCGTGGACCGACTGGTTCCTCGTCGACCATGGCAGCAACCTGGAAAACGCGGAGGCGGTGACGCGGGCCATCACGCGCCGGGTGGCGCAGCGCCGCCGCGGCGAGCAGGCCGAGGCGCGCCAGACGGTGACGGAAAAGGAACTGACGGTGGCCAAACTGAGCCTGCTGCATGCGCAGGTCGAGCCGCACTTCCTGTACAACACGCTGGCCAGCGCGCAGCTGCTCACGCGCAGCGACCCCGTGCGCGCCGACGCGATGCTGGGCAACCTGATCCTGTACCTGCGCCACTCGCTGCCGCGCACGGAGCAAGCCATGTCGACCCTGGGCACGGAGCTGGAACGGGCGCGCGCCTACCTCGACATCCTGAAAATCCGCATGGGCGAGCGCCTGAACCTGCAGATTGAGGTACCGCAATACCTGCGCCAGGTGGAGCTGCCGCCGATGATGCTGCAAACGCTGGTGGAAAACGCCATCAAGCATGGCCTGGAGCCGAAAAGCGGCGGCGGCACCATCTGGATCATGGCGCGCAGCGGCAATGGCACGGTGATCGTCACGGTGGCCGACGACGGCAAGGGCTTCAGCGACGACGGCGCCGGCACGGGCATCGGCCTGCGCAATGTGCGCGAGCGCCTGCGCCTGACCTACGGCAATGCCGCCGCGTTTGCCATCGTTGCCAACTTCCCCGATGGCGTGACGGCCACCATCACGGTGCCGGACAGCACGGCGCAAGGAGTGTCGTATGCATCCGCCTGAAATGACTTGCGTCATCGCTGAAGATGAAACCCTGCTGCGCGATGCGCTCGTGGCCCTGCTGGCCGAAGAGTGGCCGGCACTGCGCATCGTCGCCGCCTGCGACGACGGCGGCACGGCGCTCGAGGCCATCGCCACGCGCAAGCCCGACGTCGCTTTCCTCGATATCCGCATGCCGGGCCTGACGGGGCTGGAAGTGGCGGCCGGCGCGCTCGCAGCGAGTCCCGCCACGCAGGTGGTGTTCGTCACGGCCTACGACCAGTACGCGATCGACGCCTTCGACAAGGGCGCCGTCGATTATTTGTTGAAACCGGTCGCCCGCGAGCGCCTGCAGGCGACCCTGCAGCGCGTGCGGGCGCGGGCCGGCAAGGCCCGGGCGGGCGACGGCGCGCTGGCCGGCCTGCTGCAGCAATTGAGCAGCGCCTTGCCGGCGGCGGCCAAGTCGCCGCCGCTGGTGTGGCTGACGGCCAGCAGCGGCAAGGATACGCGTCTGATCATGGTGGAAGACATCGCCTATTTTCAATCCGACACCAAGTACACGGCCGTCATGACGGCCGACGGCGAGGCGCTGCTGCGCAAGCCGATCCGCGAACTGCTCGACGTGCTCGACCCGGCCATTTTCAAACAGATCCACCGCTCCACCATCGTCAACATGAAGATGGTGGCGTCGGTGACGCGCGACGAGGTGGGACGGGGCGCCCTGCGCCTGAAGACGCGGCCGGAAACCCTGGCCGTGAGCCAGCCGTTCATGAGTTTGTTCCGGAATATGTAAAGCCGGGGTCAGACCCCCGTTTGTGTTGGCACTGAGCTTGACGTTAGCGGTGTTGAGGGTCTGACCCCACTAGCTCCGCTAGTTACTCCGCCGTCTCAAAACCTTCCAGCACGTTCACCACATTGATGCCGATTTCCTTCACCGCATAGCCGCCTTCGAGGATGAAGGCGGTGGGCAGGTTCAGATGCGCGAGGCGTTCGCCCACGCGCAGGTAGTCGCCGCTTTGCAGCGAGAAATGCGACAGCGGGTCGCCCACGAAGGTGTCGACACCGAGCGACACCACCAGCGCGTCGGGCGCGTACATATTGATGCGCAGGCAAGCCGTTTCCAGCGCGGCGAACCAGCTGGCCGTGGACGTGCCGGCCGGCAGCGGCAGGTTGACGTTGTAGCCGAGCCCCGCGCCGCTGCCCGTCTCGTCGGCGTGACCGAGGTAAAACGGATATTCGCTGCGCGGGTCGGCGTGGATCGAGGCGAACAGCACGTCGTCGCGTCCGTAAAAAATGCTCTGCGTGCCGTTGCCGTGGTGGTAATCGATGTCGAGGATGGCGACCTTGCGCGCGCCATCGTCGAGCAGGTGCTGCGCGGCCAGGGCCGCGTTGTTCAGAAAACAGTAGCCGCCAAAGAAATCGCTGCCCGCATGGTGGCCCGGCGGGCGCGTCAGGGCAAACGTGGCCCGTTCGCCCAGGCGCAATGCGTGCGCCGCATTGACGGCGCAGTCGGCGCCCGTCTTGGCCGCCGTCCACGTGCCGGCCGTCAGCGGCGTGCCGTTGTCCATCGAATACAGGCCCAGCTTGGCCGTGAAGTCGTCCGGTTCGATATCGCTGCGCAAGGTGCGCACGGGCCACACGGACGGCAAGGCATCCTTGCCCCCGTTGTCGGGGTCGAGCGCCAGCCAGTCGTGCCAGGCATGTCGTAAAAAATGCAGGTAGCGGGGCGTGTGGATGCGCTCCAAGGAGGTCAGCGGCACGCCGTGCGGCGTGACGATGCGGCCCAGGTTGCGCCGCCCCAGCTCGGCCACCACCATGTCGGCCCGCTCCGGCGTCTCGAAGCAGGGCACCATGGTGCCGCGAAACATCTCGAAGCGGCCCCGGTGCTGGCTGTGCAATTCATTGTAGAAGGTCAGCATGGGGCGCCAGGCAAAAAGTCAGGCAGGATCAGGTGTGCGAACACAGGGTGCTGGCGCGGTAGGCGGCGACGAAGTCGTCGAAGCTGCCGGCCGGCGCCGCTTCCATGGCGCGCTGCTCGGCCAGCGAGCTGGCGGCCATCTCGTCGAAATACGCGCTTTGCTCGGGGGTGGGCGGCTGCGCGCGGAACCAGGCAGCGTGGCGTTCGCTCTGGCGCAGGCCGAAGGCGGCAAACGAGCCGCCGTTGGCGCGCAGTTCGGCCAGTACCTTGGCCGATGGCGTCGTGTCCGGGTCGGCCAGCTTACGGGCTTGCGCGGCCAGGCTGTCCGCGTGCTGCGTGCCGCCCTGGCGCGCATCGAGCAGGGCCGCCACGGGCGCGATACGGGCCAGCAATTCCTCGCCCCACGCCTGCAAGCCGATCTCTTCGCCATCGCGGCGCAGGCTCAGGCCCGGCTTGCGGCCTTCCTTGACGGTGCGGGCGAAATTGTTCGTGTAGCAAGCACTTTGCTCGGCAGAAATCGGCGCGCTGTCGTCGAGCGCGCAGAACAGCAAAAACGCGTCGAGGAAGCGGCCCGTTTCCAGGCTGATGCCCACTGGTTCGAACGGGTCGACATCCATGCAGCGCACTTCGATGTATTGCACGCCGCGCAGGCACAGGGCCTGGATGGGGCGCTCGCCCGTGCGGATCACGCGTTTCGGGCGGATGGTCGAATAGTATTCATTTTCGATCTGCAGCACGTTGGTGGACAACTGTATCCACTCGCCATCCTTTTTCGTGCCCAACGCCGCGTACGGCGGATACGGGTCGTTGACGGCGTGCGTGAGCGCGTTGACGTAATCATCGAGGCTGTTTTCGTGCGGGCGCAGGCCGGACTGGGCGTCGTTCTGGTAGCCGAGGTCGCTCATGCGCAGGCTGGTCGCGTACGGCAGGAACAGGGTATCGTCGGACAAGGTGTCGAGCTTGTGCGCGCGGCCGCGCAGGAAGCCGGCGGACAGGGCCGGCGAGGCGCCGAACAGGTACATCAACAGCCAGCTGTAGCGGCGGAAATTGCGGATCGTCGCCAGGTAGCTTTCCGACTGCACGTCTTTCGGCGTGGCGGCTGCGTGCGTGGGGCTGGCGCTGGTGTCCGGATGGCTGGCCAGCACTTGCCACAGCTGCTCGTCGAGCGAATAGTTGTAATGGATGCCGGCGATGCATTGCATGGCTTTGCCGTAGCGCAATGCCAGGCCACGCCGGTAGACGTGCTTGAGCATGCCCATGTTCGACGTGCCGTAGTTGGCGATCTCGATGTCCGCTTCGGGCGGCAGCTGGCACGGCATCGACTGGCTCCACAGCAACTCGTCGCCGAGGCGGCTGTAGGCGTGGCGGTGCACGGTATCGAGCTTGTCGAGCGTGACGGCGATGTCGGCTTCGGCCGGGGTGATGAATTCGAGCAGCGCTTCGGCGTAGTCGGTGGTGATTTCAGGGTGCGTCAGCGCCGAGCCCAAGGCGGCGGGGTGGGGCGTGGAAGCCAGATGGCCGGCGTGGTCGACGCGCAGGGTTTCGCGCTCGATGCCGCGCAAGCCGCCCAGCAGCGCGCGGTTGGCATCTTCGGTCAGCAATGCCAGGCGGCGAGTCAACAGGTTGGGCAATTTGAGCTTCCTTTCTTGTGCAGCATATAAATAATTTGTGCTGAGATTAACCGAATTTTGGCAAATGCGTCGGCGCCGGCCCAAAAAACGCCGCGTCGCCAGCGTCCGCCCCGGGCAACGGGGACGGCGCTTCGGTCAGGAATTCGCTTGATATTTTAACAAACTGCGGGGGGATCTGGCGCGCCGCCGGGTCAAGCTTTGCGCAGGTGGCAACGGTCAGCCCAGGCGGGCGCCGCTGACCCGTTCGATGCCGGCCAGGTCGCGCCAGCTTTGCACCTTGTTGTAGCCGGCAGCGGCCAGCAGCTCGCGCACGGATGCCGCCTGGTCATAGCCGTGTTCCATCAGCAGCCAGGCGCCCGACGCCAGGTGGCGCGCGGCACCGGCAACGATGGTGCGCAGGGCCGACAGGCCGTCCGCATGGTCGGTCAGCGCGCCCGCCGGCTCGAAGCGCAGATCGCCTTCGGCCAGGTGGCGGTCGCCGCTGGCGATGTAGGGGGGATTGGAGACGATCAGGTCGAACTTTTCCGTGCCCAGCGCTTCGAACCAGTCGCTGGTCATGAAGGTGATGTTGACGCCGTTGGCGCTGGCGTTGCGGCGCGCCACGGCCAGCGCCGTGCTGCTCACGTCCAGGGCCGTGACGACGGCGTCGGGCCGCGTGTGCGCCAGCGCGACGGCGATGGCGCCGCTGCCCGTGCCCATGTCGAGCACCCGTCCGCCTGGCGGCAGGCGCTCGAGCGCCAGTTCCACCAGCACTTCCGTATCGGGGCGGGGGATCAGCACGGCGTCGTTCACTTCGAACGGCAAGCCGAAAAATTCGCGCTGGCCGACGATGTAGGCGATCGGCTCGCCCTGCAGGCGGCGCGCCAGCAAGCCCGATAACCGCTCGGTTTCATCAGGAGTAAGGACTCGCTCCGATTGCGTGATCAAGCTGACGCGCGACAGGCCCAGCGCATGGCCCAGCAGGATGCGGTTGTCGAGCGGGTCGAGCAGCGGACGGATTTGCAGGGCGCCGACAGTGCTGCCGGCAGGGATCAGTGTTTCTGGCATAGATAATTGATTATTGTTTGCGGCGCAGCAAAGTCCACAACATGGTGATGGCGAAGATGGCGAACCAGATGAATGCCCATTGCGGAATCGACAGGCCGAAAAACGGCTCGCCGGCATTTTCGCAGGCGCCATACGATTCAAACATGAAGGGCATGAGTTCGGCCGTGAAGACCTTGTTCAGCGCCGTTTCCACCGGATCGATGCCGCACGAGAAGCCGGGATTGGCCAGCACGTACAGATGCTTGGCGCCCACGCCCATGCCGCCCAGGGCCGCCAGCAAGCCGACGCCGGCGCCGATCTTCGGACGGTTGGCTGCCGCGCCCGCCAGGCAGGCGATGCCGATGGCGAGGAACAGGTAGCGCTGGATCACGCACAGCGGGCACGGCGCCATGTTCATGGCATGCTGCAAATACATGGCCACGCCCAGCATCAGGAAACACAGGGCGGCGGTCAACAGGAGGACGGTGCGTGAATTTTTCATGGGCGACACGGTGAGGTGGATGGAATCGAGCTGGTCATTTTCGCACAAGGGCCGATTTTTATTGCTTAGCCGCTACTTAAAGCTGTCGGCTTACGCGCTGCGCGCTAAGCCGACCTACAACTTAACGCGGGGTCAGACCCGCCGGGTCTGACCCCGGCTATTGCTAATCGCCCAGCGCTGCTAAAAGTTCCGCCTGGTGCTCCGCCGCCAGCGCATTCGTCAGCTCCGTCAAATCCCCATCCATGATGAAGTCAAGCTTGTACAAGGTCAGATTGATGCGGTGATCCGTCAGGCGGCCCTGCGGGAAATTATAGGTGCGGATGCGCTCGCTGCGGTCGCCCGAGCCGATCAGGCTCTTGCGCGTGGCCGCTTCCTTCGACTGCTGCTCGCGCAATTGCACGTCCTTGATGCGCGCGGCCAGCACTTTCATCGCCTGCGCCTTGTTCTTGTGCTGGCTGCGGTCATCCTGGCACTCGACCACGATGCCGGTCGGCAAGTGGGTGATGCGCACGGCCGAATCCGTCTTGTTGATGTGCTGTCCGCCCGCGCCCGAAGCGCGGTAGGTGTCGATGCGCAGGTCGGCCGGGTTGATGTTGACGTCTTCCACCTCGTCCGCTTCCGGCATTACGGCCACCGTGCAGGCGGACGTGTGGATGCGGCCCTGCGTTTCCGTGGCCGGCACGCGCTGCACGCGGTGGCCGCCCGACTCGAACTTCAGCTTCGAATACGCGCCATTGCCGACCACGCGCACGATCACCTCGCGGTAGCCGCCCAGGTCGGAATCGGACGAGGACACCAGCTCCACCTGCCAGCGGTTGCGTTCGGCAAAACGCGTGTACATGCGCAGCAGGTCGCCGGCGAACAGGGCCGATTCATCGCCGCCCGTGCCGGCGCGAATTTCCAGGAAGATATTGCGCTCATCGTTGACGTCCTTCGGCAGCAGCATGGTCTGCAGTTCGCGCTCGAGCCGCGCCATGGTGGCCTTGGCCGCCTCGATCTCTTCCTGGGCGAATTCCTTCATGTCCGGGTCCGCCAGCATCTCTTGCGCCGTGGCGATGTCGTTGCCCGCTTCCTGGTAGGAGCGGTACAGGGCCACCAGCGGGCCCAGTTCGGCGTGCTCGCGCGTCATCTTGCGGTAGCTGTCCATGTTCGACGTGGCGTCCGGATGCATCAGCAGTTCGTCGAGTTCGACCAGGCGGTTCGCCAGTTGATCGAGTTTGGCCAGCATGGATGGTTTCATAGCGATTCGCGGTAAAAAGAGTGTAGGAATGATGCAAGCCCGGCAGGCGGGCAGGGGTAGCCGCGCGCGGGCGGCCAGCGGGGCTGCGCTAACGGCGGGGGCGGAACAGTTTCGGCAGCAGGGTGACCAGCTGCTTGCGCTCGTCGCCTTGCGCATGGTGCAGCGCTTGCTGCGGGCCGTGCAGGAACTTGGCCGTCAAGCCTTTCGACAGCGCTTCGAGTACGGCGTCGATGTCGGCGCCCTTGGCCAGCATCTTGCGCGCCCGTTCCACTTCCATCAGGCGCAAGGTTTCGCTGTTTTCATGCAGATGCTGGATGACGGGCACCATGGCACGGTCGTCGACCCAGCTCATGAACGATTGCACGCGCGTCTCGATGATGGCCTCGGCTTGCGCCACGGCCGCCTGCCGGCTTTCCAGGCCCGTCTGCACGACCTTGCCCAGGTCGTCGACCGTGTACAGGAAGACGTCGTTCAAACGGCCCACTTCCGCCTCGATGTCGCGCGGCACGGCCAGGTCGACCATGAACATGGGCTTGTGGCGGCGCGCCTTGATGGCGCGCTCGACCAGGCCCAGGCCCAGCAGCGGCAAGGACGATGCCGTGCACGAGATGACGATGTCGAACTGGTGCAGCTGCTCCGGCAGGTCGGCCAGGCGGATCGCCGTGCCGTTGAAGCGGTGCGCGAGTTCCTCGCCCCGTTCCATGGTGCGGTTGGCAATGGTGATGCTTTTCGGGTTTTGCGCGGCAAAGTGCGTGGCGCACAATTCGATCATTTCGCCGGCGCCGATGAACAGCACGTTCTGCTCGGCGATCTTGTCGAAGATACGCTGCGACAGGCGCACGGCGGCGGCCGCCATGGATACGCTGTGGGCGCCGATTTCCGTGCTGCTGCGCACTTCCTTGGCCACCGAAAAGCTGCGCTGGAACAACTGGTGCAGATACGTGCCCAGGCCGCCCGCCTCGTCGGCCGTGCGGATGGCGTCCTTGATCTGCCCCAGGATTTGCGTTTCGCCCAGCACCATCGAATCGAGCCCGGAGGCGACGCGGAAGGTGTGGCGCACGGCATCGTGCTGCGGCAGCATGTACAAGTGGGGGCGCAGCTCGCTGTAGTTGAGCTGGTGGTAGTCGGCCAGGAAATGCGCACCGGCGTCGAGCGGGTTCGGCACATGGCTGGCCGCATACAGCTCGGTGCGGTTGCAGGTCGACAGGATGGCCGCTTCGTCATTGTCGCGCAAGTCGATGCGCTGGAACCAGGTGCGCGCCGCCATCACCGCCTGGCCCAAGTGCTCAGGCGCAAACGCCAGCTGTTCGCGGAGCGACACTGGGGCGGTGGTATGGTTGAGGCCGACGGCGAGCAGTTGCATTTCAGGGCTGTTGGATGACTTATGGCGACATTATAACGCTTTGTGCCCGCGCTTTGAGCAGGTCAGCCGTTTGCCGCCGTTCAGCCGCCCAGTTTTTCCAGGCGATAACCGTAGCTGTAGACGGGCACGAGCCTGTAGCCGTGTTCCGGTTTCAGCTGCAGCTTGTTGCGCACGCGCGAGACGTGGGTATCCATGGTGCGCGAGGGCAGGGCCGTGTCGCGCTGCCACACGGCTTCGTGGATGTAGGCGCGCGACAGGGGACGGCCCAGGTTGCGGAAAAACAGCAGCGCCAGGGCGAATTCCTTGTGCGTCACATCCAGCACTTCGCCATCGCGCAACAGGCGGCCGGGACGGGTTTCAAACGTGTAATGACCGAATTGCAAGTACTCGGCGCCATTCTGGGCCGGGTACGCCACGCGCAGCAGCGCCTGGGTGCGCAAGGTCAGTTCGCTGCGCCGCAGGGGCTTGATCATGTAGTCGTCGGCACCTGCCGTCATGCCCGCCACCACGTCGTCTTCGCCGGAACTGTTGGTCATAAACAACACGGGCGCCTTCGGCGCCAGTTTTTCCCGGGCACGGCGCAAGACTTCCGCACCGTCCAGATCGCTCACATGCCAGTCGAGGATGAGCATGTCGCAACTGTCCTTGCGCAGCTGCCCCAGCATTTCCTTGCCACTCTGAAACTCGTGGCAAGCGTGGCCGGCGGCGGTGAGCACCTGGCATATCAGTTCTGCCTGGCTATGGTCGCTATCGAGTACGGCAATTCGCATAATTGGCTGGAGTGTGTAGCAACAAACAGACGACCTGCTCTGCTTATCGTAATGTTAAGGAATGCTCAAGTGAAATATAACAGAGATTGCAACTGTGTCCAGTGAAATCGGAGGGCAGATCCTTTACGTTACACTTGTTCATCTACCCCTACTAGCGGAGAAGCGGCCATGCCAGACAAGAGCACTACCGATTGGACACTGATACCGGCCAGTCGTGCCGAAATCGAGCAAGTGCGCGAGCGTTGCCGGCGCTTGGTGCAGCGGCGCGCCATGATGTCGGCGGGCGCCTCGGCCATCCCCATTCCCGGCATCGACCTGATGTCCGACATGGGTCTGTTTTCCATGTTGATCAACGATATCAACCACGAATTCGGCCTGACGCCCGAGCAGATCGAGCGCCTGAACCCGCAGTTCAAGATGATGGCCTACCGCGCGGCGGTGGGCATGGGAGGCATGCTGGTAGGAAAGCTGGTGTCGCGCGAACTGATCCTCCACCTGCTCAAGCGCAGTGGCGTCAAGATTGCCACCAAGCAGGTGGCGCGCTTCGTGCCGTTCGCCGGCCAGGCGGTGGCGGCAGCCATCGGCTACGCCGTGTTCCGCCAGATCGGCAACCAGCACGTGAACGCCTGCGCCGCGGTGGCGCAGGAATTGCTCATGGTCAGGCCGGAGTAAACCTTACGCGTCCGGCAGCACCACGTTGACGTCGAGCACTTCCAGGTTGCCCTGGCGGTCCAGCGAGATCTTGATGTCGTCGGCATTCACCTTCGTGTACTTGGAAATGACAGCGATCAATTCCTTGTGCAGGGCGGGCAGGAAGTCCGGACCATCGCGTCCGCTGCGTTCGCGGGCGATGATGATCTGCAGGCGTTCCTTGGCCGCGGTGGCCGTCTTCGGCTTGGGGGGGAAGAGGAAAGAAAGCAAGGCCATATCACTTCGCCCCAAAAATGCGCTGGAGTAATCCAGGCTTTTCATAGTTGGTAAAGCGCAACTCGACCTCTTCGCCGAGGAAACGCGAGACCACGTCTTCATAGGCTTGCGCCACGTCCGTGCCCGTGAAATGGATGGCCGGATTGCCCTGGTTCGAGGCGGCCAGCACTTGCTCCGACTCGGGAATGATGCCCACCAGCGGGATGCGCAGGATTTCCTGCACGTCCTGGTAGGACAGCATTTCATCCGATTCCACGCGTTTCGGCGAGTAGCGGGTGATCAGCAAATGTTCCTTGACCGGCTCGCCGCCCGTCTGCGCACGGCGCGACTTGGCTTGCAGGATGCCGAGGATGCGGTCCGAATCGCGCACCGACGACACTTCCGGGTTGGTGACGATGATGGCTTCGTCGGCGAACGTCAGCGCCATCAGCGCGCCATGCTCGATGCCGGCCGGCGAATCGCAGATGATGAACTCGAAACCCATGTTGATCAGGTCGTTCAACACGCGTTCCACGCCTTCTTCCGACAAGGCATCCTTGTCGCGCGTCTGCGAGGCGGGCAGGATGAACAGGTTGTCGCAGTGCTTGTCCTTGATCAGGGCCTGGTTCAGGGTTGCTTCTTTATTGATCACATTGATCAAGTCATACACGACGCGGCGCTCGCAACCCATGATCAGGTCGAGGTTCCGCAGGCCCACGTCGAAATCGAGCACGGCTGTCTTGTGGCCGCGCATGGCCAGGCCAGTGGAAAAACTGGCGCTAGAGGTCGTCTTGCCGACACCGCCCTTGCCGGACGTCACAACAATAATTCTTGCCACAAATAATCCTTTTCAGATATCTCTTGAATTGTGCAGCTTAAGAGCGGTTCACGGGAGTGACCGGATTGACAGAGTGTATATCGATTCTGTCTCCAGCCAAACGAATTTGCGCGGGTCCGCGCGCCATTTCTGCAGGGAAACCATCCTCGAACGTGCGGTACACGCCCGCGATCGAGACCAGTTCCGGTTCCATGGCCAGCGCGAAGATGCGCGCCTGGGGATTGCCCGAGGCGCCGGCCAGCGCGCGGCCGTACAGCGAGGAATACACGTGGATGCTGCCGTCGGCGATGATTTCGGCGCCATTGTTGACGACGGCAGTGATGATCAGGTCGCAGCCGCGCGCATAGATGCGCTGGCCGGCCCGCACGGGCGTGTCGATCACCATCACCTGGGCGTCGGCGCCCGACTGGGCCGCCGCCGTGGGTGTATCCTTGGGACCATCCTTGGGTGGCGCATCGTCGCGCGTCTTGCCGCTGTCGAGGCTCAAGCCTTGCGCCAGGATGGCGTCATGCATATCGGCCGGCGCATTGCGCACGGCCACGGCATTCAAACGGTATTTTTTCAGCAGGGCCACGAGGGCGGCCCAGTCGATGGGCACGCTGCCGGGCGGCAAGGCCGCCACGTCCAGCACGGCCAGGTCGTCCTCGAAAAAGTCCGCCACGCCTCCCGTCATGTCGCGCAAGGCGGCATCGAGTGCCTGCGTATCGGCGCTATGCAGGATGGCGGAGACAGCAACGACGGTGGAAATCTTGATTTCGATAGGCTTCTGCGACGGGCTTTTGGACATAAACATTTATCAAAGTGAAACTGCGGCAGGCCAGATGTTCCGTACGGCAACAATGGGAGCAGTAAATTTCTTGCATTCTACTGCAAAAAAATCAGCGTCAGGGGCCTGGCGCATGCTATTCCGCAGGGCAATACCTACTTCATGTCAAAAAAAACGGGCGGCGCCCCGGAAAACCGGTGCGCCGCCCCGAAAGCCGCCGCCCATGCGCCCTCAGGCGCCATGTCCGATTACGCTGCGCGCATCTGCCGTGCCGCCTCGACCATATGACGCAACGCTGTTTCCGTTTCCACCCAGCCACGCGTCTTCAAGCCGCTGGCTTTTTGCCGTAATGTCACCATGTCGACGGCGGTGGGGATGCGCGGCGAGTGGATGCCGTACACGCCGGGGCCGATTTCGTTCGAGTATTGGAACTGGACTGAGCCCGTCAGCGGTTTCACGTCCGAGCGATTCGTCTCTATCGTGATGACGTCGGCATCCATGGCGGCGATCTGCGGCAGGATGTCGTTGAACTCGGCATAGCACATGTGGGTGTGGATCTGCGTCGTGTCGCCGACCACCGAGGCGGCGATGCGGAAGGCGCGCGTGGCCCAGTCCAGATAGGCGTCCCACTGGCCGCGGCGCAGCGGCAAGCCTTCGCGGATGGCCGGCTCGTCGATCTGGATGATGCCGATGCCGGCCGTTTCCAGGTCCTGCACTTCGTCGCGGATGGCCAGGGCCAGCTGCAGCGCCGTGGCGGCGCGCGGCTGGTCGTCGCGCACGAACGACCATTGCAAGAGCGTCACCGGGCCCGTCAGCATGCCCTTCATCGGTTTGCTCGTCAGGCTTTGCGCATGGGCCGTCCATGCGACCGTCATGGGGGCCGGACGCTGCACGTCGCCGTAGATGATGGGCGGCTTGACGCAGCGCGAGCCGCACGATTGCACCCAGCCGTGACGGGTCAACACGAAGCCGTCCAGCTGCTCGCCGAAGTAGTCGACCATGTCATTGCGTTCCGCTTCGCCATGCACGAGCACGTCCAGGCCCAGCGCTTCCTGGCGGCCCACGGCGTGGGCGATTTCGGCGCGGATGGCCGGCGTCTGCGGGAAGGCGCCAATGGTCGTCGTCGGGAAGTCGGGCAGGCGCAAGCGTGCATGCTGCGCGGCCTGGCGCAACGGGAAGCCGGAATCGCGGCGGTCGATGGTGGGCGACAGCGTCTGCAGGCGCTGCGCGACCGGCGCACGGTGGACGCGGGCGCTGCCACGGTGGCCGGCGATGGCCCGGCGGGACCTCGCCAGCGTGGTATCGTCGGGATGGCCTTCCAGTGCGCCTTTCAGCAGCGCAAGTTCCGTGAGTTTTTCCGTGGCAAACGCCAGCCAGCTCTTGATGTCGCCATCGAGGTGCGTCTCCGCTTCCAGGCTGAACGGCACGTGCAGCAGCGAGCACGACGGCGCCAGCCACAGGTGCCCGTTGCGCTTGGCGGCCAGCGGCTGCAGCACGGCCAGGGCAGCGTCGAGGTCGGTACGCCAGATATTGCGGCCATCGACTATACCGATCGACAAGACTTTATGCGCGGGCAGCCAGTCCGTGACACTGACCAATTCATGCGGCGCGCGGATGCCGTCCACGTGCAGGCCGGCCACGGGCAGGCGGCATGTCAGGCTGAGGTTTTCTTCCAGCGGCGAGAAATACGTGGCCAGCAGGATGTTCACCCCCACCTGGTTCAGCTGCCAGTAGGCACTCTCGAAGGCGCTGCGCCAGGCATGGGGCAAGTCCAGGCCCAGGATCGGTTCCTCGAGCTGCACCCACGCCACGCCCTGCTGTTTCAGGCGGTCGAGCAGGGCGCCGTAGACGGGCAGCAATTGTTCCAGCAGCGCCAGGCGCTCGAAGCCCGGCGTCTTTTCCTTGCCCAGCCACAGGAAGGTGAGGGGGCCGATCAGGGCCGCCTTGACCTGGTGACCGAGCGCCTCCGCCTCGGCCACTTCCGCCAGCAGGCGCTCGCACGCCAGCGAAAAGCGGGTCTGCGGCGACAATTCGGGCACCAGGTAATGGTAATGGGTGTCAAACCACTTGCTCACTTCCAGCGCATGGCCGTGGCTGCAGCCGGCATGCTCCGCTTGGCTGGTACCGCCGCGCGCCATCGTGAAATAGCGCGACAGCGGCGATTGTTCCGCGCCGAAATCAAAACGCGCCGGCTCGCAGCCCAGCAGCTGGATATGGCTGGCCACCTGGTCGTAGAAGGCGAAGTCGCCCACGGTGACGTAGGCCAGGCCCGCGTCGCGTTGCTGCGCCCAGTGGCGTGCGCGCAATTGTTGAGCCGTCGCTTCCAGCGCCGCCTCGGACAGCTCGCCGCGCCAGTGGCTTTCCAGCGCCAGTGTCAGTTCGCGCGTGGCGCCGATACGGGGAAAGCCAAGGATGTGCGTACGAATGGTCATGATGTCATCGAGATTTAATGTGAATGCGCTAGAGTGTGCGGCAACTTGGTCTATAATCAAAACGAAACATTTTGCCGAATAACATGAAAATAATTCACCTGCAGACGTCATTTCCCCGATGCTAGAAATTCGCCACCTGCGCACCTTGAGTGCCTTGCGTTCCTCCGGCAGCCTGGTGCGCGCCGCGCAGCTGCTCAACCTGACCCAGTCGGCGCTGTCGCACCAGATCCGGTTGCTGGAAGAGCGCTACAAGGCGCCCTTGTTCGAGCGCAAGTCGATGCCGATCGCCTTCACGGCCACGGGCAGCCGGCTGCTCGAGCTGGCCGACAAGCTGTTGCCCGAGATCGAGCTGGCCGAGCGCGACGTGGCGCGTTTGTCGCAGGGCGACAAGGGGCAGCTGCGCGTGGCGCTCGAATGCCATACCTGTTTCGACTGGCTCATGCCCGTGATGGATGCGTTCCGTCAGCGCTGGCCGGAAGTGGAGATCGATCTTGTCTCCGGCTTTCACAGCGAACCGGCGGACTTGCTGCGTTCGGGCGAGGCGGACCTCGTGATCGGCTCGCCGTACGGCCCCGATTTCACCGTGTTTCCCCTGTTCCGCTTTGAAATGCTGGTGGTGATGGCGCAGAAGCACCGGCTGCAGGCGCAGCGCCGCCTTGCGGCGAGCGACTTTGCGGGCGAGACCCTGATCACCTATCCCGTGCCGGAAGAGCGCATCGACCTGATCCGTGAAGTGCTGCGGCCGGCCGGCATCCAGTTTGAACGCCGCACGGCCGAATTGACGGTGGCCGTGCTGCAACTGGTGGCGAGCCGGCGCGGCATCGCCGCCTTGCCGAACTGGGCCATCAAGAATTACGTCGATTACGATTATGTGGTGGCGCGCCCGGTGGGCGAGCATGGCTTGTGGAGCGATTTGTACGTGTCCGTGCCGGAGCCGTTGCAGGACAAGGCCTATGTGCGCGATTTCGTCAGCGTGATACGTGAGCAGTGCGCGGCTACGCTCGATGGTATCAAGTTGTTGTCTTGATCAACGTTGAGGTGGAAACAAACCAACAGCAAAGCTTGATAAATATCAAGGTTCAGCAATGAACCACCGCTTACAGTTGAGCACTGTGCGGCGCAACATGGCGCTGCCTACTCTTTGGGGAGGAACGACATGTTTTTATTTTCCGAACAATGGGCATTGGCTGGCAAGGCCGTGGTGGAAGCGCAATTGATCAGCGCGCAAGCGTATGCCCAGGCCGCCGTCGACAGCGGCGCCAACGTGCTGGAGTTGCAGCTCGATGCGGCCCGCGCGGCGCTGGCTGCCGCTACGGTGGCGGGCAATCAGCTGCTGTCCGTGAAGGATACGCAAGCGCTGCTGCAACTGTCGCGCACCCAGTCCCAACTGGCCATCGAACGCATCGGTGCATATGGCCGCCAGGCAAAGGATGTTGCTCAAGAAACCCAGGAGAAATTTGAGACTGTGACAAAGGGTGAGTTTGCTGCATCGCGTCAAAAATTTGGCGAGCTGTTGCAGGTGGTAAAGCAAACACCCGTGCCCCTGATTATTCCCTTCAATAATTTTCTAAAAACCACTTTCGGCGGTGCCGATGAAGGGTATGATAAAAATAAAAACACGCGTCCTGCTCGCCAGGCCTAAGCGTTTTGCGGCCCGGCAGCGGCTATCCGCCGCGCCAGGTTGCCCGCCGCCACCGCAAGCAGGCTGTCATCGCCGCCGCCAGCGGTGCGGCGCTGGAACTGCGGCGCATGCCGCGCTAGAATGAAACGCAGCTTGCTGTGTCTTCCCGGATTCACTGGATTCCAATTGGATTCTATTAGCACCTTGACCTTGGCCCTCGTGGCCAGCATATCGGAGAAATAAATGGATGATGTCGTAATCGTGGCCGCCGGCCGTACCGCAGTCGGCAAATTCGGTGGCAGTCTGGCCAAGATTCCTGCGTCCGAACTGGGCGCGCATGTAATCAAGGGCTTGCTGGCACAAACCGGCATCGACCCGAACCTGATCGGCGAAGCCATCCTGGGCCAGGTGCTGACGGCCGCCGTCGGCCAGAACGCCGCGCGCCAGGCCGTCATCAAGGCTGGCTTGCCCAGTTCCATCCCGGCATTCACCATCAACAAGGTTTGCGGCAGCGGCCTGAAGGCCACGCACCTGGCGGCGCAAGCGATCAAGTGCGGCGACGCCAACATCATCATCGCCGGCGGCCAGGAAAACATGAGCGCCTCGCCGCACGCGATGAACGGTTCGCGCGACGGTTTCCGCATGGGCGACTTCAAGATGATCGACACCATGATCGTCGATGGCCTGTGGGACGTGTACAACCAGTACCACATGGGCATCACGGCGGAAAACGTCGCCAAGAAATACGAAGTGACGCGCGCCGAGCAGGATGAATTCGCGCTGCAGTCGCAGCTGAAGGCGGAAGCTGCGCAAAAAGCGGGCAAGTTCAAGGATGAAATCCTGCCGCTGGAAATCGCCAACAAAAAAGGCACGGTCGTCTTCGACAGCGACGAATACATCAAGCCCGGCTCGACCTTGGAATCGCTGGCCGGCCTGCGCCCTGCGTTTGCCAAGGACGGCACCGTCACGGCCGGCAATGCCTCGGGTCTGAACGACGGCGCCGCCGCCGTGATCATGATGTCCGCTTCGCAAGCGAAGGAACTGGGCTTGAAGCCGCTGGCGCGCATCAAGGCTTATGCCTCGTCGGGCCTGGACCCGGCTGTCATGGGCATGGGCCCCGTCTCCGCATCGCGTCTGTGCCTGAAAAAAGCCGGCTGGACGCATGAAGAGCTGGACCTGATGGAAATCAACGAAGCGTTTGCCGCGCAAGCGATTGCCGTGAACAAGGAAATGGGCTGGGATACCAGCAAGATCAACGTGAACGGCGGCGCGATCGCCATCGGCCACCCGATCGGCGCCTCGGGCGCGCGCATCCTGGTCACCCTGATCCACGAAATGATACGCCGCGACGCCAAGAAAGGCCTGGCAGCGCTGTGCATCGGTGGCGGCATGGGTGTCGCTTTAGCGATCGAGCGCGATTAAGTAGCTGGCACCGAACCCCGCCGTCGCGCGCAGTGCGTGACGGCGGGGTTCGCGGCGGTACGCCGCTGTAATTCTCGGCGGAACTGGGTTGCTTTCACTAAATAATTAACTTTTTGGCAATAGAACGACACTGAGGGGATGAAAATGGCAAGAGTTGCATTGGTAACTGGTGGCATGGGTGGTCTGGGCGAAGCGGTGTGTTTCAAGCTGGCGGCGCTTGGCTATCGCGTGGTGACCACATATTCCCCAGGCAATCCGAAGGTCGAGGAATGGCTGGCGACGACCAAGGACATGGGCTACGACTTCAAGGCATATCCGTGCGACGTGGCCGACTACGATTCGGCCGCTGCCTGCGTGGCGGCAGTGGAAGCGGAAATCGGTCCTGTCGACGTGCTGGTGAATAACGCCGGCATCACGCGCGACATGACGTTCAAGAAGATGGACAAGACGAACTGGGATGCCGTGATGAGCACCAACCTCGATTCCGTCTTCAACATGACCAAGCCCGTCTGCGACGGCATGGTGGAACGCGGCTGGGGCCGCATCATCAATATCTCGTCCGTGAACGGCCAGAAGGGCGCTTTCGGCCAGACCAACTATGCGGCCGCGAAAGCGGGCATGCATGGCTTCACCAAGTCGCTGGCGCTGGAAGTGGCGCGCAAGAACGTCACCGTCAACACCATTTCGCCAGGCTACATCGGCACCAAGATGGTCATGGCGATTCCGCAGGAAGTGCTCGACAGCAAAATCATCCCGCAAATTCCGATGGCGCGCCTGGGCAAGCCGGAAGAAGTGGCCGGCCTGGTCGCCTACCTGGCTTCCGATGAAGCGGCGTTCGTCACGGGCGCGAATATCTCGATCAACGGCGGCCAGCACATGTCGTAATCGTTGTTGAAGTAAAACAGAAAAGACAGCTGCGGCTGTCTTTTTTTATGCTTGCCAGCAAAACAAGGAGATCGCCGGATTTGCCTTAGAATCAGTATTTCTCCACTGCATCATCTCCATGACCCTTGTTCCCGCCTTGCGCCGCGCCAGCGTGGCCGCCATCCTTTTCCTGGGCGCCAGCGCGGCCCAGGCCAGCGTCGCGTTCCACATCACGGTGGTTACCGAGCGCGTCAACCAGCCCGGCGTGAAAACCAGCCTGCCCGCGCGCGAGACGCAGGACAGCGATGTCGTGCTGGGACCGCATTACCTGAGCGTACGCGATGGCCGCATTCTGTCCGTCTTCGACTTTGCCACCCGCCGCCGCCACGTCATCGATACGGTGGCATCCACCTACGACACGTATTCGCTGTTCGACGTGGCGGGCTTTCGCGCCGCCGAGCTGCGCCACCGGCAGGGGCTTGGCGGCATGCTGAAGGCGGGCGGCCTGGAGCAGCACGCAACGCCTCGCGTGTATGATGAGCAGGCTTTGTCGGTGCTGGACAACAAGCGGCGCGGCGCTCTGCAGCCGCAAGTGCTCGACGGCGCCGTGCTGTGGTCGCTCGACGGGCAGCCCCTGCTGCGCCTGGGCATCGCGGGCAGTCCCGTCAGCGGCGACGACGCGACGGCCTTTGCCCAGTACTTGCGCTACACCTGGGGCGGCCACCCGCTGGTGCTGAAGATGCTGGCCGACGGCAAGCGCATTCCCGCCGACTTCACCTTGCACTACCAGGAGGTGGGCGGCGCGGTGACGCGGCAGTTCCGCATCAGCGCCATGACGGCGGGCGCACCGGCCACCTATACCTTGTCCGCCTACCGGCCCCGTCCGCTGGCGGCCGATGCGCCCCCGCTCGAGCGCGTGCTGGCGCAGGCGGCGCTGTTGCCGCCGCCGGGACCCCAGGCGCCTCAGGCACACCCTGCGCTGCGGGCCGAAGCGGAAAAACTGTTTGCCGCCGACCAGCCTTTCGAAGCTTTCTTGACCATGCTGGAAGACCATTTTTCCACGGGCGAACTGGTCGACAAGCTGTCGCCCCAGCAGATACTGGCCATGCAGGAATGCCAGCCCATCCACGATTTGACGCGAGGATTGCTGGCCAAGGACCAGCAGGGTATCGCAGCCGCGCTGGCCACCGTGCAAGATTTAAGGACGCAAACGGGGATGGCGCAGCCCGTGCTGGCCTTGTTCGAGGGGAATTTGCGCGCCAAGCTGGGGCAATGGCCGCAAGCGACGGCCTTGTATCTGCAAGTGCTGCAGGCAAAACCGCAGATGGCGGCCGTGTATCAGGACCTGGGCGACGCCTTGCTGGCGCAGTTCGATGCGCCGAACGCCTGGCGCAGCTGGGATGCGGGGCGGGCCATGGCGCCGGCGCTGCGGCAATTTCGCAAGGTTAACGACCTCGAGCGCAGCCTGCTGAACGATTACCCCGCCTTCTTTGCCGGCGGGGCGCCGCTGCCGCCGACAGTTCAGCCCAGCACCAGCCGCCCGGCCAGCAAGACGAAGACGGTGGGCAGCACGAACTTGCCGTAAGGCGAGGGTTTACCGCGCAGGCGGCGCGCCAGGCGCGCGGCCAGCACGGCGTAGATGGCGTCGAACAGTAATCCCACCAGCACCAGGATGGCGCCCAGGCGCAGGTATTGCATACCGACGCTGTCGCTGCCCATGACGAATTGCGGCAGGAACATGCTGCAAAACAGCAGTGCCTTCGGATTGAGCAGATTCGTCAGGAAGCCGCGCACCAGGCTGGCACGGGCGCTGTGCGCCGTGGCGGGGGCGGCTTTTTCCTCCGTTGTTTTGGCCGACAGGGCCGACTGCAGCAGGCGCAGCGCCAGGTACAGCAGGTAGGCGGCGCCCGCCCATTTGACCCACTGCAAGGCTTGCGGATGCGTGACCATCAGCGCCGCCAGGCCCGCGCCCGACAGCGCCACGTGCACGGCGCGCGCGCCGGCGATACCCAGTGCCGTCACCAGCGCCGTGGCCACGCCGCGCGCGGCGCCCGTCGCCAGCACCAGCGCCATGTCGGGGCCCGGCAATAAAAAGGCGCCGGCCAGTGCCAGCAGGTACATCAGGAAGGTAGAATCGGACATGGCTCAGTCGAAAAGAAAAGCGGGAGCATGCGCACGCTGCAGCCTGCTCGCCGGGCCCCATTATGTTCTTGACGCGATGAAATGTGCTTGCTTTTCCTGCCCTGCATGCCCTAGTATTCGGGTAGATTCCACTCGTATCAAAACAAAAATTAGATGAAAATTCCAGAAGTTAGCCTCGACGCCACCGATTTGCAGATACTCAGGCTGCTGCAGGATGAAGGACGGCTGTCCAACGCGCGCCTGGCCGAGCGCTTGAAGCTGAGCGAAACCCCCGTCTGGCGCCGTCTGCGCCGCCTGGAAGAGGAAGGGTTTATTACCGGCTACCAGGCTTTGCTCAACCGCAAGAAGCTGGGCATCGGCCTGGTGGCGTTCGTACGCGTCGTGTTTGCCAACCATGGCGGCGAGCAGCCGTCGCAGTTCGAGCAAGCGATCGCGACGATTCCCGAAATTCTGTCGTGCCACAATGTGGCGGGCGAAGCCGATTATTTCCTGCAAGTGGTGGCGCGCGACCTGGAAGCGTATGGCGAATTCGTCTCGACCGTGCTGCGCCGCCTGCCTGGCGTGGCGGAAATCCAGTCCAGCCTGTCGATGCGCGAAATCAAGTCGTCGAACCGCCTGCCCTTGCTGCTGGCCTGAGCCGGCGGCGGCGCACTATAATTGGAACAGTTGCCAGGCCTCATGCCTGGCGCCCTGACCGCCATTCCAAGGACCGCTCGCCATGCCCGATTCTTTGTCACCCCTGTTTCCCGCCCTGACGCCGAACCGGCACGGCATGCTGGCGGTCGATGACATCCATACCATTTATTGGGAAGAGTGCGGCAACCCCGACGGCATTCCCGTGCTGTTCCTGCATGGCGGCCCGGGCGCGGGCCTGTCGCCGCAGCACCGCCGCTTTTTTGACCCGCAGCGCTACCGCGTGATCCTGTTCGACCAGCGCGGCGCCGGCAAGTCCACGCCGCTGGGCGAATGGCGCAACAACACGACGCAGCTGCTGATCGAGGACATCGAACGCCTGCGCGCCCAATTCGGCATCGCCCAATGGCTGGTGTTTGGCGGCTCCTGGGGTTCGACCCTGGCGCTGGCATATGGCCAGGCGCATCCGGCGGCCTGTCTCGGTTTCGTGCTGCGCGGTATTTTCCTGTGCACGCAGGCGGAAATCGACTGGTTCATCGAAGGCGTGCGCTGGTTTTATCCGGAACTGTACGAGGAATTCGCCGCCCCGATTCCGCTCGAGGAGCGGGGCGACTTGCTGGCGGCTTACGTGCAACGCATCCTCAGCAGCGACCCGGCCGTGTACTGGCCGGCCGCGCGCGCCTGGAGCCGCTTCGAAGGCCGCCGCGTGTATCTGATGCCGCAGCCGGAAGACGCGCCGAACGATGCGCTGGATCTGGGCGTGGGCCGGCTCGAATCGCATTACATGGCCAATCTCGGTTTCTTCGAAGAAGACCAGCTGATCCGCAACATGGGACGCATCGCGCATTTGCCGGCCGTCATCGTGCAGGGACGCTACGACGCCATCTGCCCGCCGCTGTCGGCCTACCGCCTGCAGCAAGCCTGGCCTGGTTCCCAGCTGGAAATGATTCCCGACGCGGGCCATGGCGCGCTCGAGCACGGCATCGCTTCGGCGCTGGTGCGCGCCACCGAGCGCTTTGTGCCGGGGCGCGGCTTCGCATGACCTTGCAACATGCCGGTTGGCAAAGCGGCCAGCCGGCGTGCGCCACCTGCTACACTATGGCCTGTGCTGGCGCCAGGGTCGGGCGCCGGTGTGAACCCACGACTTTTTATCCATGAACATACAGATCGGCGACATCGGCCATATCATCCAGCTGGCGATTGCGCCGGTTTTCCTGTTGACCGGTATCGGCACCATGCTGGTGGTACTGACCAACCGCCTGGGCCGCATCATCGACCGCACGCGCGTGCTGGAAGACCGGCTCGACATCGGCTACAACGATTTCTATATGGATGAGCTAGATACCCTGTATCGGCGTACCCATCTGATCAATTATTCGATTTCGCTGAGCACGGCGTGCGGTTTCTTCGTCTGCGTCATCATCGCCATGCTGTTTTTGGGCGATATTCTGAACCTGACCCTGGACAAATACATCGCGGCCTTCTTTGTGCTGGCCGTAATTTGCCTGATCGGCTGTTTTATTTATTTACTGCGCGAAATTTACCTGGCTGCCAGGGCCCAGCGCATCCGGCGCCACATCCGCCCGCCCCGCTAGGCGGCGCGCCGGTTTACCCTACTATTGAAGAACGAGTCCAGCATGCACGATTACAAACGTCCCCCCACCCTGCACCGCTACGGCCAGCGCAGCGAACTCGAGCTGGCGCTGAGCCTGGGCCAGTTCCGCTTGGCGCCAGCGGGCAATTGTTTGACCCTGAGTTTTTCGCAAGTGTGGGACAAGCAACTGTTCGACCTGTTCGCCCCTGCCGACGCTTGTTTGATCATCCACAATACGGAAGAATTCGGCGAACGCCTGCACCGCGCCGTGCAGCGCACCTTGCCCAGCTGGGCCGGCATCGATGGCCTGGTCGAATACGGCCAGCGCGCGGCCCTGGGCGCCGCCTTCACCAAGACGCGTGCCGAAGCGCCCGAACAGGAATGGCTGTTCGCCTGGCGCTCGATGCAGCCGCAAGCGAGCCTCAACCCCGTCACCGTAAAACTGGGCAGCCTGGAAAACTTCGCGGAAATCCGCGACCGCGATACCTATCTGGCTTGATTTAACCTGCCTTTTCCGCGTACTGGCTGTCGATGCGGGTGAGTACGGCCGCCATCATGCGTTCGATATCGCCGCGTATCATGGTCGTGCCCAGCATGCCGGGCACATAGAAGCCCGGCATCAGCCGGCTGGAAAAGACGATGCGCGTGCCGCCCGTCTCGGGCACGGGATACAGATTCCAGCGCGATTCGTAATGCCGCATGTCGCCCGAGATCAGGGCGATGTCGATGGCCGTCAACGGCGTTTCCGTGGCCCGCACCACCAGGTGGATCGCATGGTTCATGAACAGGAAGCGCGCCATGCCCTGCTGCTCGATGATGACTTCATTGCCGTTGCGCGACAGCACGCGGCAGGAACTGAGGTCGGGCACGAATTCGCTCATGCGCTCGTAAGTGGTCAGGGTCTTCCACACGGAGGCCGGCGGCGCCTGCACGCTGCCGCTGGCATCGACTTCATACATGCGCTGCCCGTCGACCTCGATGCGCTTGACCTCGACCTTCAGCTTGTCCAGGCGTATGGCCTGTGCCGGCGCGGTAGCGGGGACGGCGCACAGCATCAACAGGCAGAGGAAGAGTCGCTTCATGCCACCTAGCCTACGGGAAAGTACCGCCCGGCACAAGCTGTACGCACCGCCGTCGGGCGCGCGGGGCGATTTAGAACTCCCGGTCTAGAGAAAGTCGCTGCGGCGAGCGGCAATGCTTGCTACCGTACGGCCTGCAACCACCTTACCGGACCGATCACCATGACTGCCTACCCCCATCTGCTGGCCCCGCTCGACCTGGGTTTTACCACCTTGCGCAACCGCGTCATCATGGGGTCCATGCACACGGGCCTGGAAGACCGTTTTTATCATTATGGCAAGCTTGCCGCGTTTTACCGCGAACGGGCACGCGGCGGCGTGGGGCTGATCGTCACGGGCGGCATCTCGCCGAACCGGCAAGGCTGGCTGCTGCCGTTCGGCGGCACCTTGAACTTCCTCGGCGACGTGCCCAACCACCGCAAGGTCACGCGCGCCGTGCACGAGGAGGGCGGCAAGATCGTCATGCAGATTCTGCACGCGGGCCGCTATGGTTATCAACCGTTCGTCGTCTCGGCATCGGCCAAGAAATCGCCGATCTCGCCGTTCCGCCCCCGTCCCCTCACGGAACGGGGCATCGAGCGCACCATCTGCGACTACGTGCGCTGCGCGCGCCTGGCGCAAAAGGCCGGCTACGACGGCATCGAAGTGATGGGCAGCGAGGGCTATTTATTGAACCAGTTCCTGTGCGCGCGCACGAATCTGCGCCAGGACCGCTGGGGCGGCACGATCGAGAACCGCATGCGCCTGCCCGTGGAGATCGTGCGCCGCATCCGCGCCGCCGTCGGCCCCAACTTCATCATCATGTACCGGCATTCCTTGCTCGACCTGGTCGAGGGCGGCAATACCTGGGACGACGTGGTGACGGTGGCCAAGGCGCTGGAACAGGCGGGCGTGACCATTCTGAATACGGGTTTCGGCTGGCATGAGGCGAGGGTGCCCACCATCGTCACCTCGGTGCCGCGCGCCGCGTTTGCCAGCGTGGCGGGCCGGCTGCGCCGCGAAGTGACGATTCCCGTGGTGGCGTCGAACCGCATCAACATGCCGCACGAGGCCAATGCCATCCTGGAGCGGGGTGACTGCGACCTGGTGTCGATGGCGCGCCCCTTCCTGGCCGACCCTGACTTTGTCGCCAAGGCGGCAGCGGGCCGCGCGGACGAGATCAACACCTGCATCGGCTGCAACCAGGCCTGTCTCGACCACACCTTTGCCAACAAGCGCGCCAGCTGCCTGGTCAACCCGCGCGCCTGCCATGAAACGGAACTTGTGTACGCGAAAAAAGCCGTGCCGCGCCGCGTGGCCGTCGTCGGCGCCGGGCCGGCCGGCTTGTCGGCCGCCACCGTGGCCGCCGAATGCGGGCACGAGGTGACCCTGTTCGACAGCAGCGACAGCGTGGGCGGCCAGTTCAAGGTGGCCATGCAGATACCGGGCAAGGAAGAGTTTACGGAAACCATCCGCTATTTTGCCCGCCGCATCGCCTTGTCGACTATCAAGCTGCGCCTGGGCCAGCGCGTCACGCGCGAGCAATTGCTGGCCGGCGGTTATGACGACGTCATCATCGCCACCGGCATCAAGGTGCGCCTGCCGGCCATTCCCGGCATCGACCATCCGACAGTGCTGTCCTACCTGGATGTGCTGCAAGCCAAGAAGCCCGTGGGCGCGCGCGTGGCCATCATCGGCGCGGGCGGCATCGGTTTCGACGTGGGAGAGTATTTGCTGCACGACCCGGCGCACCCGCTGCCGCAGCCCGTATCGACCTGGGCGGGCGAGTGGGGCGTGGACTTGAACGCGGCGACGGGCGGCGGCCTGGTGCCGCCCGTGGCGCCCCATCCCGTGCGGCAAATCTTTCTGTTGCAGCGCAAGACGTCGAAAGTGGGCGCGGGGCTGGGCAAGACCTCGGGCTGGGTGCACCGCGCGGCGCTGGCGCGCAACGGCGTGGCCATGCTGGCCGGCGTCACCTACGACAAGATCGACGGGCAAGGCTTGCACATCACCGTCGGCGGCGAGCAGCGCCTGCTGGCGGTGGATAACGTCATCATCTGCGCGGGTCAGGACAGCCTGACGGAACTCATGCCGCCAGTCGACAAGGATGGCAAGCCGCTGCTCGCGGGCGGTCCCCGTTTCCACAAGATCGGCGGCGCCGCGCTGGCGGCGGAGCTCGACGCCAAGCGGGCGATACGGGAAGGGGCGGAGCTGGCGGCACGTTTGTAACCCTGAAAAAAAACCGGGGTCGGACCCTCAGGGTCCGACCCCGGCATTTGCATGGGTCACAGATTCGGCATCAAAGAGCCTTAATGGCCATGCCCCTTGCTGGCCGTCTCAAAACTCTGCAGCACGTGCTCGGCCATGCCATTGGCCAGTTCGTGCTCGCCGATAAACACCTTGCCCGCGTTTTCCGCGCGCAGCAATTCCGCCTCTTCCTCGCTGTGCGTGCGCACCACCGTCAGGATGTGCGGGTTCAGCGCGCGCGCCGTCTCGATCATAGCGCGCACGTGGAAGGTGTCCGGCGTGGCGATGACGAGCATGGTGGCGTGCGTGATGTGCGCCTGGATCAGTACGGCCGGTTCGCCCGCATTGCCGGCCACGGCCGGGATGCCCTGCTTGCGCAGCTGATCGACGATTTCGCGGTTTTCCTCTGCCACGACAAAGTGGATGCCCCGTTCCATCAGGGCGGCGGCGATGCGCCGGCCCACGCGGCCGTAGCCGACCAGCACGATCTGGCCCGACAGCTTTTCCTGCGGCACCGTCATCGGCAGCTCGGCCAGCGGGTCCGTGGTGCGTTCGAACTTGCGCGCGAAATCGCTGTTGCCGATCACGCGCAGCAGCGGCTTGGCCATGCTGAAGACGAGCGGGTTGAGGGCGATCGACAGGATGGCGCCGGCCAGGATCAGGCTTTGCCCTTCCTGCGGCATCAGGCCCAGCGACAGGCCCAGGGCGGCCAGGATGAACGAGAATTCGCCGATCTGCGCCAGGCTGGCCGAGACGATGATGGCCGTCTTCGGCGGATAGCGCAGGGCCATCACCAGCAGGAAGGCGGCGATCGACTTGCCGAAGATAATGATGGCGCACACGGCCAGCACTTGCAGGGGCTTGTCGATGAGGATGGTCGGCTCGAACAGCATGCCGACGGACACGAAGAACAGCACGGCGAACGCGTCGCGCAAGGGCAGGGACTCTTCCGCGGCGCGGTGACTGAGTTCCGATTCGCGCAGCACCATGCCGGCGAAGAAGGCGCCCAGCGCGAACGATACGCCGAACAGTTTGGTCGAGGCGTAGGCGATGCCGACGGCGGCGGCGATCACGCACAGGGTGAACAGTTCGCGCGAACCGGTGCGCGCCACTTGCCATAGAATCCACGGGAACAGCTTGCGGCCCACGACCAGCATGAAGATGATGAAGCCGGCTACTTGCCCCAGGGTAATGGCCAGGGTTTGCCACAGGCTGACGGCCTCGGCATCGGGCGCGACCTTGCCACCCAGCACACTGGCGAACGCCGGCAGCAGCACGAGGACCAATACGGTGACCAGATCTTCCACCACCAGCCAGCCGACGGCGATGCGGCCATTGAGCGAGTCAAGGATGCCCCGTTCTTCCAGCGCGCGCAGCAGCACCACGGTACTGGCCACGGACAGGGCCAGGCCAAAGATCAGGCCGCCACCGAGGGTCCAGCCCCACCAGTGGGCCAGGCCCATGCCCATCGCCGTGGCGACGCCGATCTGCAGGATGGCGCCAGGCAGCGCGATCTTGCGCACGTCCCACAAATCTTCGATGGAAAAGTGCAGGCCGACACCGAACATCATCAGCATCACCCCGATTTCCGCCAATTGTCCCGCTATTTCCGCATCCGCCACAAAACCGGGCGTGGCCGGTCCGATGATGATGCCGGCGGCCAGATAGCCGACCAGTGCCGGCAGTTTCAGGCGCGCGGCGATGAAGCCGAAGATGAGGCCGAACCCGAGGGCGGCGGCGATGGTGGTGATCAGGCTGATGTCATGGGGCATGCGTGTGGGGTTCCTTATGGGGACGTGCGGGTAGAAAAAGATGTTGCTCAGCGGCCAAGTATAAACGCATCAAAGCCCTTGCCGGAATGTTCCTGCGGCTTTATCGCAAAAAACCTGTGCTATATCTTCGTCCAGGTGGCCACGAACGCATGCCTATCCGTCACGAACATCGCCTAATTCAGCAATCAGGCGATGTTACACCCATGCGCTCAGAGCTTGCGCACGACCACGCAGCCGATGGAATAGCCGGCGCCGAACGAGCAGATGACGCCGGTGCTGCCTGCCGCCATGTCATCCTGATATTTATGGAAGGCGATGATGGAACCGGCCGACGAGGTGTTGGCGTAGGTGTCGAGGATCACGGGCGCTTCGTTCTCTTGCGCGTCGCGGCCCAGGATCAGGCGCGCGATCAGCAGGTTCATGTTCAGGTTGGCCTGGTGCAGCCAGTAGCGGGAGACTTGCGCCACTTCCACGCCGGCCTTGGCCAGGGTCGCCTTGATCATCTCGGCCGCCATCGGGCACACTTCCTTGAAGACCTTGCGCCCTTGCTGGCGGAACAATTTGTCGGCCTTGCCCACGCCGGACTCGTCAAAACGGTTGAGGAAGCCGAAATTGTTGCGGATGGCGTTAGAGAAGCGCGTTTTCAGTTCCGTGCCGATGATCTCGAACTGGTGCTGCGAGACGGCCGTGTCTTTCGCTTCGACGATGATGGCGGTGCAGGCGTCGCCGAAAATGAAATGGCTGTCGCGGTCGCGCCAGTTCAGGTGGCCGCTGGTGATTTCCGGATTCAAGACCAGCACGGCGCGCGCCTGGCCGCTTTGCACGGCGGCCACGGCTTGCTGGATGCCGAAGGTGGCGGACGAGCACGCCACGTTCATGTCAAAACCATAGCCATCGATGCCGAGCGCATCCTGCACTTCCACGGCCATGGCGGGGTAGGCGCGCTGCATATTGCTGCACGCTACCAGCACCATGTCGATGTCGGCCGGCGTACGGCCGGCGCGCGCCAGGGCGTCTTTGGCGGCGGCGACGGCCATTTCCGCCTGCAAGGACAGTTCGTCATCGCCCCGTTCCGCAATGCGCGACACCATGCGCGCCGGGTCGAGGATGCCTTCCTTTTCCATCACGAAGCGCGACTTGATGCCGGACGCCTTTTCGATGAAGGCCACGCTCGACAGCTCCAGCGCCGTCACCTCGCCCGCGGCGATCGCGCCGGCGTTGTCGGCATTGAACTTTTCCGCATAGGCATTGAAGCAGGTGACCAGCTCTTCGTTGGAGATCGAAAAGGGCGGCGTGTACAGTCCGGTACCGCTGATGACGACTTGTTTCATGGTTAAACTTTCAAATTTGGCAATCGGCGCGGCGCCGATAAGTGAAGCAAATTTTACACAAACGGGCTCGACTGTAGAGAGTTTCGTGTTGCGAGGCAGGAGGATGGGTGGCGGAAGATTGATTTTTGTCGCGTGGACGGGTGCTGGGGGTATTGCGTGTGATGGGGTCAGACCCGGCGGGTCTGACCCCAAACTGCCTACTTTTTCTGTTCTTTCTTGACGTCGGCCTGCACCACCACCGGTTCGGCCTTGGCCAGCTGCACGGGCAAGCCCTTCAGGTGGTTCAGCGCCTGGTGCAATTGAAAATCGTCCTGGCTGCCAAATTCCAGCGGCTTGCGGGTCTTTTCCAGGGCGATGATGCGCAATTGCTCTTCCATCTCGTCGTTGACGGGCGCCGCCTTGGCACTTTCTTGGTCGCGGTCGTTGCTCAGGTGCTTGGTCAGGTCCGCTTCGCGGATGCGCAAGCCGTTCAAGCCGTCGCCGTCCGCATTCTCATCGACCAGCAGGTCGGGCACGATGCCCTTGGCCTGGATCGAGCGGCCGTTCGGCGTGTAGTAGCGGGCAGTCGTCAGCTTGACGGCCGTGTCGGCCGTCAGCTGGCGGATGGTTTGCACGGAACCCTTGCCGAAGGTTTGCGTGCCGATGATGGTGGCGCGCTTGTAATCCTGCAGGGCGCCGGCGACGATTTCCGAGGCCGAGGCCGACCCCGTGTTGACGAGCACCACCAGCGGTACTTTCTTGATGGCGGCCGGCAATTTCGCCAGCGCGTCGCCTTCCGAGCGGAAGGTATAGTATTCGGCGCGGCCGTAGAACACCTGTTTCGAGTCCGGCAACTGGCCGTTGGTCGAGACGATGGCCGCGTCCTTCGGCAGGAAGGCGGCCGAGACGCCGATGGCGCCCTGCAGCACGCCGCCCGGATCGTTGCGCAGGTCCAGCACCATGCCCTTGATGTTCGGGTCTTGCTGGTATAGCGCTGTGATCTGCGCGGCCATGTCGTCGACGGTCGGTTCCTGGAATTGCGATACGCGCAGCCAGGCGTAGCCGGGTTCGACCATCTTCGCCTTCACGCTCTTTTGATGGATTTCCTCGCGCGTGATGGTGAACGCCAGCGGCTGCGGTTCATCCTTGCGAGCAATGGTCAGCGACACCTTGGTGCCCGGTTCGCCGCGCATGCGCTTGACGTTGTCGTCCAGGCTGACGCCTTTCACGGGCTGGCCATCGAGGCGGGTGATCAAATCGCCGGCCTTGATACCGGCGCGGTAGGCGGGCGAATCCTCGATGGGCGAGACGATCCTGATGTAGCCGTCTTCGCTCAGGCCGATTTCGATGCCCAGGCCGACGAACTTGCCTTCGGAGCCTTCGCGCAGCTCGGCGTAGGCTTTCTTGTCCAGGTAGGCGGAATGGGGGTCGAGCGAGGCGACCATGCCGGCAATGGCGTCTTCCAGCAGTTTCTTGTCTTCCACCGGCTCGACGTAATCGGACTTGATCAGGCCAAACACGTCGGCCAGCTGGCGCAGCTCTTCCAGCGGCAGGGGCGGCTCGACGGTTTTTTGCGCCATGGCGGAAAATTGCAGCGACACGGCGACGCCGGCCACCACGCCCAGGCCGATCAAGCCGGTATTTTTGAGTTTGCCCATCATTGCACCTTTGCAGCTAGCGTGTCTTGCACAAGCGTCAGTCCCCGTGGAGCGGCGCTTTGTTGAAAGTATAGACCTGAATCTCTGCCGGCGTGGGCCGGCCGCGGAAAAAGCATGCCTTGGCCCAGTCTACGCGCGAAAACGGGGCTGTCAGCTTGCCATATGTTGCGGTTTTGTATGCGATGTATAGGGGGGTCTTGAGGGGAGTAAGCATTTGTAAGAGTCGAAAAAAAGCGTGTGCGGCGGCCCTATAGTGGACTCGCATTCTCGACCCGAAGTGGTTTTGCCTGCGTCCGCGGACGCAGGCTTTTTTTTGTCGGCGGGTTCAAGCTCATTTAGACTAGCGCTTCCTCCTTGGCAGCGGATAAAAAATGTTAACTGATTTGCAGGCACGTGCCGCGCTCACAGCGCTGATTGAAAAGTATCTGCGGGGGCGGGATCCCGATGCCGGCCTGCTGATCGACATCGTTCAGGATCCGTCACGGCAAGTGCCGATTCGGGGTGTGCTCGAAGATATCGGACAGTTCAACGACACGCAGTTCACGCAACAGGAGCGGGCGCTGATCGACGACTTGCTGTATCTGTATGGATAAACGTGTGAATATACCTTGAGCCTGGCCGAACTGAGCGGCGATTCCCGGGCAGTTCCCGGGGCAAGGATGGTCAAATGGCATGGCCGCGTGCTACATTCCCGTAGCGCCCGGCGCGACGGGCTATCCGCCCGCAGCTATCTGCCCGGTCTTTTTGACATGCCCCATAAGGACAATTCGTGAATCGCTATCTCTTAAGCAGTCTGACCCTGACCCTGTTGGCTGCGTTTGCCCATGCCGCCGAACCCGTATCCGCCGTGGCCGCGCCGACCGTAGCTCCGAGCGCCGCGCCTGCCGCCGCCGGCGTCGTTTCCGGCATCGATGTGCAATACATCGACCCCGCCGTGCGCGTGCAGGATGACTTCTTCACCCATTTGAACGGCAAGTGGCTGGCCACGACCGAGATTCCTGCCGACAAATCGAGCTGGGGTTCGTTCGCCAAGCTGCGCGACGACACGACGCCGCAGTTGCGCGGCATCATCGAGTCCACGCAACAGGACAAGAACAAGAAGGCCGGTTCCGAAGCGCAGAAGATTGCCGACCTGTACGCCAGCTACATGGATGAAGCCAAGCTCGAAGCGCTGGGCACGAAGCCGCTGGCCGGCGAACTGAACCGCATCCGCTCGCTGCGCGACAAGAAGGGCGTGCCCGCCCTGATCGCCCACCTGAGCCAGACGGGCGTGTCGACCCCGTACGCCGTCTACGTGGGCCAGGATGCGCGTGCCTCGACCAAATATGCGGCTTACGTGAGCCAAAGCGGCCTGGGCATGCCCGACCGCGACTATTACCTGGAAGCCAAGCAGGCGGGCGTGAAGGAAAAATACCAGGCGCACGTGGAAAAAATGCTGGCCATGGCGGGCGACAAGAACGCCGCCGCCCGCGCCAAGGCCGTCGTTGCCCTGGAAACGGCTCTGGCCGAAGTGCAATGGACCAAGGTCGAGAACCGCGACCCCGTCAAACGCTACAACAAGACCGACATCAATAAACTGAACGACCTGACCCCGGGCTACGACCTGAAGTCGGGCCTGGCCGCCCTGGGCATCGCCAACAAGGTCGATTACGTCATCGTCAACCAGCCGAGCTACCTGGCCGGCTACGACAAGGTGCTGGCCGCCACCGACCTGGACACCCTGAAAGCGTATTTCGAATGGCAGTTGCTGCGCAGCTATGCCAGCTACCTGTCGAAAAACTTCGTCGACGAGAGCTTTGCCTTCTACGGCACGGTACTGAGCGGCGTGACGGAAAACCAGCCGCGCTGGAAGCGTGGCGTGGGCGCCGTCGAAGGCGTGCTGGGTGAAGCCGTCGGTAAGCTGTATGTGGCGCAATATTTCCCGGCCGAGCGCAAGGCGCACATGCAGGAACTGGTGAAAAACGTGCTGGCCGCCTACAAGGACAGCATCGACACCCTGGACTGGATGAGCCCGGAGACCAAGAAAGAAGCGCAAGCCAAGCTGGCCAAGTTCACGCCGAAGATCGCCTATCCCAACAAATGGCGCGATTACACGAAGCTGCAAATCGTCCAGGGCGACCTGGTGGGCAACATGATGCGCGCCGCCAACTTCGGTTCCGCGCGCCAGGTGGCCAAGCTCGGCAAACCGATCGACCGCGAAGAGTGGGGCATGACGCCGCAAACGGTGAACGCCTATTACAGCTCGACGATGAATGAAATCGTCTTCCCCGCCTCCATCCTGCAGCCGCCGTTTTTTGACGCCAACGCGGACGATGCCGTCAACTATGGCGCCATCGGCGCCGTCATCGGTCATGAAATCAGCCACGGTTTCGACGACAAGGGCAGCCAGTCTGATGGCGACGGCAACCTGCGCGACTGGTGGACCCCGGCCGACCGCAAGAACTTCGCCGCCAAGGCCGACGCGCTGACCAAGCAGTACGATGGTTACAGCCCATTGCCGGGCTATCACGTCAACGGCGCGCTGACCCTGGGCGAAAACATCGCCGACAACTCGGGCGTGGCGATCGCCTATAAAGCGTACAAGATCTCGCTGGGCGGCAAGCCGGCGCCTGTGCTGGACGGCCTGACGGGCGACCAGCGCTTCTACATGGGCTTTGGCCAGGTGTGGCGCAGCAAGATGCGCGAAGCGCAGCAGATCGTGCAGATCAAGACCGACCCCCATTCGCCAGGCCAGTACCGCGCGAACGGCACCATGGTCAACCAGCCTGGCTTCTATGAAGCGTTTGGCGTGAAACCGGGCGACAAAATGTATGTCGCCCCGGAAAACCGCGTGATCATCTGGTAAGTGTCATCCGACATACCGATGGCGCTCACCATGTTGTCGGCTTACGCCCGCCGGGTTAAGCCGACCTACGTCATGTAAACGTTATCTTGTCACAACAAAAGAGACCACCGCGCGTGGTCTCTTTTGTATTTCTGTCAAAGTTCTTTCTGTCATTTCGGCCGGTATGCTACAGTCAAAAACCGGGCCAGAAGCCTAGGGCCTTCTGACCCTTATATTTCACACAATACAATATAGAGGACAACCGTGAATCGTTATTTGTTAAGTGCATTGACCTTGAGTTTGCTGGCTGGCGTGTCCGGCATGGCTGGCGCCGCTGATTCTGCCAAGAAAGCCGCCGCCGCTCCCGCCACGGCCGCCGCATCGGCCGCGCTGACCTCCGGCATCGCCATCGAATACGTCGACCCTGCCGTGCGCGCGCAGGACGATTTGTTCCAGTACCTGAACGGCAAATGGCTGGCGGAAACCGTGATTCCTGCTGACAAGTCGAGCTGGGGCAGCTTTGCCAAGCTGGCCGACGATACGCAAACGCAGCTGCGCGGCATCGTCGAAGGCGCTGCCGCCGACAAGGCCCGCGCGGCCGGTTCGAATGCGCAGAAAATCGGTGATTTCTATAACAGCTTCATGGATGAAGCCAAGCTGGAAAGCCTGGGCCTGACGCCCTTGAACGCGGAACTGGCGAAGATCGCCGCGCTGCAGGACAAGGCGGAGTTGCCTGCCGTGATCGCCCACTTCAGCAAGCTGGGCGTGACCTCGCCGTACGACTTCGGCATCCACCAGGACGCCAAGGATTCCACCAAATACGTGGCGGACATCGTGCAAAGCGGCCTGGGCCTGCCTGACCGCGATTACTACCTGGAAGAGGGCAAGGCCGATACGCGCGCCAAATACCTGGCCCACGTGGAAAAAATGCTCAGTTTGGCCGGCGACGCGAACGCTGCCGCGAATGCGAAAGCCATCCTCGCGCTGGAAACGGAGCTGGCCAAGGCGCAATGGAGCAATGTGCAGAACCGTGATCCCGTCAAGACCTACAACAAGGTGGAGCTGGCGAAACTGGCCGCCGTGGCGCCAGGCTACGACTGGGCTCGCTACCTGAAGGACACGGGCATCGCCGGCAAGGTCAATTATGTGATCGTCAGCCAGCCCAGCTACCTGAAAGGTTTTGCCGAGATCGCCAACAAGACGCCGCTGGAAACGTGGAAAGCCTATTTCCAGTGGCACTTGCTGCACGCTAACGCCGGTTACCTGCCGAAAGCGTATGTCGATGAAAACTTCGCGTTCTATGGCACCACCCTGACGGGCGTGACGGAAATGCGCCCGCGCTGGAAACGCGGCGTGGGCGCCGTCGAAGGCGCGCTGGGCGAAGCCGTGGGCCAGCTGTACGTCGAGCAGTATTTCCCGGCCGAGCGCAAGGTGCGCATGGAAGCGCTGGTGAAAAACCTGATGACGGCCTACAAGCAAAGCATCGACAAGCTCGACTGGATGAGCCCTGTCACCAAGAAACAGGCGCAAATCAAGCTGGCCAAGTTCACCACCAAGATCGGCTACCCGAACAAATGGCGCGATTACTCGGGCCTGACGGTGGCGCCCGATGATTTGATCGGCAACATCCAGCGTTCGCACCTGCTCAATTACAACCGCGAATTGAACAAGCTGGGTCAGCCTATCGACCGCGACGAGTGGGGCATGACGCCGCAGACCGTGAACGCCTATTACAACCCGGAACTGAACGAAATCGTCTTCCCGGCTGCCATCCTGCAAGCGCCGTTCTTCGACGCCAAGGCGGACGACGCCGTCAACTACGGCGCCATCGGCGGCGTGATCGGCCATGAAATCAGCCACGGCTTCGACGACCAGGGCGCCCAGTACGACGGCGACGGCAATCTGCGCGACTGGTGGACCAAGGCCGACCATAAAAACTTCGCCAAGAAGACCAAGCAGCTGGTGGCGCAGTACAACAGCTTCAGTCCGGTGAAAGGCCACTTCGTCAACGGCGAGCTGACCCTGGGCGAGAACATCGCCGACAATTCCGGCGTGGCAATTGCCTACAAAGCGTACAAATTGTCGCTGAACGGCAAGCAAGCCCCCGTCATCGACGGTTTCACGGGCGAACAGCGCTTCTACGCGGGCTTTGCCCAGGTATGGCGCATGAAGATGCGTGAAGCGCAGCAACTGGTCTTGTTGAAAACGGACCCGCATTCGCCAGGCCAGTTCCGCGCCAACGGCACCATGCGCAACCAGCCAGGTTTCTATCAAGCCTTCGACGTGAAACCGGGCGACAAGATGTATCTGCCGCCGAAAGACCGCGTCATCATGTGGTAAGACGCTAAGTAATCCTCGGGAAATTAGTGTGAATTATGACGAATAGAACCGGATGCTATGCAAGGCGCTCACTGCGACGCAGTGCGAGTACTGCTAGCGGCGAGCAAGCCTCGTCGGCCACCTTGCAGAGCGCCGGTTATAGAAGTCAGAAATCACAATAATTTATTGGGGGTTACTTAGTTCAAGGCATAAGTTGCCAGCCGCCCCGCGCAAGCCGGGCGGCTTTTTTACGGCCTGATGTAACGCAACGCCGGGCGAAAAAAAACCGCCCTTGCGGGCGGTTCCTCGATACGGGTGCTGCGCTGCTTACTTGGCAGGCTCGGCGGCTGGTGCGCTGGCGCCGTCAGCGGCTGCGGCCGGTGCCGGCACTTCCGGTTCCTTGAACTTGCCGCCCGACGCGTTGGCGATATAGACCACGGCGCGCGCCACTTCCACATCGTCGAGGTCGGGATTGCCGCCCTTGGCCGGCATCGCGCGCAAGCCTTCGATCGCGTGTTTCAGGACCGTATCGTAGCCCTGGGCCAGGCGGGCCGACCAGCTGCCCGCATCGCCAAATTTCGGTGCACCGGCCACGCCGGCGCCATGGCAGGCCACGCAGGTGGCCGTGTAGACGGCTTCGCCGCTTTGCAGCACTTTCGGGCCGCTGGCATCCTTGAAGGTAAAGCCTTCATTGGCCACCGGGCTCAAGCGGGCATCGATGGCTTCCGGCGACTGGCTGTCCGTGCCGGCGCCCGTCAGTTTTTGCGCCGTGACGAACTGCACCAGCAGGATGATGCCGATGACGGTGACGAGGAAGAAGCCCGCTACGGCGGCAAGCAATTGTTTAGGCGTTTTGATCGCTGATTGTTGTTCGTTATGTGCGTCGCTCATGATGTCCTTAGTCCAGATTTGAAACTGATGGCCGTGTAAGGTAGCATTTTTACATGCTTGTATGTAAACCTTTATGAAACCCACAATTATAGGCACAAAAATTGAGCAGTGACATGCAATTGCCGACGATACGACAGTTTCCGTAGACGTAGGTAAAGAAAAACGGTATCCTTCGCATCACTTCAGAAATTCCCCCTACGCGGCTGTAGCTCAGTGGATAGAGTATTGGCCTCCGAAGCCAAGGGTCGTGGGTTCGATCCCCGCCAGCCGCACCAAGATTTTCCTCATCGTTTCCAGATCATTTCTCCACCATGTCGCGGTTGATGGCACTGGCTTTCTGTCGGCCTGTATCTGTTCGCCTTGCCGTTAAAACGTCGTGTCGTACTTGTCCTTGCACAAATTGTTATACTAATTTGGTTGCGTTTATTGCGTTTGCTTCGTAAGCTTCAATGGAAAGTAGGGAGGATGCCATGTCGAATGTGCTTGATCGTCTGGACAATAAAGAAGACCTGGAACTGGCGAAGGCGGCGCAGCGCTGCCTGGTGAGTGCGCTTGATCATTCTCGTGCCGTGCAGATTGCGGTTCTGGAAGAGGGCGCGCAGGACTTGGGTGATGCACCCTTGCTGCGTTTGCCGCCGAATGTGTTGCGCCTGTTTGCCGACGTCTTAGGTACCTTGGCCCAAGGTAAAGCCGTGACGGTCATGCCGAAGGAGCATGACGTGACGACACAGGAAGCGGCCATGTACCTGAATATGTCACGTCCCTACCTGGTGCGCCTGCTTGAGGCAGGGAAGATTCCCCATCATAAGGTGGGTACGCACAGGCGGCTGCGCTTTGAGGATGTGGTGCAGTACAAGGATGAGCGCAAACGGCGTTCGCAACAGGCCTTGCAGGCCTTGGCAGATCAGGCGCAGGAGCTTGAACTGGGGTACTGATGGCTGGATACTACCGTTACACTGCCGTCCTCGATGCCTGTGTGTTGTATCCGGCCCCCTTGCGCGATCTATTGAATCTCTCATATCCGCTACCGAATTGATTGCCACTTACGAAGCGCAAGGTTTGCCGCAGCTGGGCAAGTTGCTGTATTCCGCGGTCGCCTTGCTCTAGCGCCTGCTTCAGCAACCGGGCAAGAGTCGCTCCCCCGCTTGAAAGACATGCCTCCGTTGTCCTGGAGCGTGTACTGCCGTTTTTTTAGGCATGATCACGCCTGAAATGTCCCTGACGCCCCTGCCGTTGTCGCTTCACACCCTCCAAAGCCCCTCCACCGCCGATATCGAAATTGATATCAAAACAGTGGAAAAATTGATTGGAGAGATTATCGCCCAGCCCCTAAGATAAACGCCGAGCATGCGCACGACATGCAAGCAGCATAAAAAAATATCAATACAATATCTGGAGATTCATGATGCGCAACGCCACCGGCCCGCTCGCGGCCACTTTCCCTCGTCCATTCATGTTGAAGGCAGCCGTCGCGGCATTGGCCGGCATCGGCTTGCTGAGCACGGCTTCGGTCTGGGCGCAGGAGGCGGTGGCGGCCGATGCCAGTGCCGAGCCTGCCGCGGAAGTGGCGGTCGTGACCGTCAGCGGCGTGCGCCGCTCGGCGCAGAACTCGCAGCAGATCAAGATGCGCTCGGACCAGGTCATCGATTCCATCGTCGCCGACGACATCGGCAAATTCCCCGATAACAATGTGGCCGAGACCCTGGCGCGCATTTCCGGCATCCAGATCCGCCGCGATTCGGGCGAGGCGAGCGCGGTCATGATCCGCGGCTTGCGCGATGTCACGACCCTGCTCAACGGCCGCGAACTGTTCACCACCACGGGCCGCTACGTCAACCTGGCGGACATTCCTGCCACCATGCTGCAGCGCGTCGACGTGTACAAGTCGCAGGGCGCCGACCAGGTCGAGGGCGGCGTGGCCGGCATCATCGACGTGCGTACGAACCGCCCGTTCGACTTCAAGGATTTCACGGCCAGCGTCAACACGCGCGCCGTCTACAGCGACAAATCGAAAGCCACGGACCCGAACATCAGCGGCATGGTGGCGAACCGCTGGAAGACGGGCATCGGCGAAGTGGGTGCGCTGCTGGGTCTGTCGCAGCAGCAGCATCGTTATCACGAGGAACGCGCGTTCAGTACGGCGCCTGTGGATAAAAGTTTCCTGTCGCCGGGCTTGACGGGGCCGGACCAGGTGGGTTTGTTGCCGATCAAGGGTGACCGCCGCCGCACGACCGCCAATGCCGTGTTGCAATGGCGTCCGAACGCCGACGTCGAACTGTATGCCGAAGGCATGGCCACGCGCTTCCTGCTCGACGCCGAGTCCGATTACTTTGTCGGCTTGCCGTGGTGGGGCACGCCCGTGTCGGCGACCAAGATTCCTGGCACCAACCAGCTGCAAACCCTGACCTCGACCAACGTCAACACCATCATGTCGACGCAGGCGAACAAGAACCAGACGAAGACGCAGCAGTTTGCCGTGGGCGGCTTGTGGGATATCAACCCGGAATGGCGTTTCACGTCGGAAGTGGCCAGCACCAAAAGCACTTATGCGTGGCGCAATCCGATTCTCGACGCCATCACCGTCGTGCCGAACGCCACCATCAATACCAACCAGAACGGCACCCTGCACGTCGATTACACGGGCATCGATCTGCAAGACCCGTCGAACTACTATCTGAAGGGCTTTTTCGACCGTTACGGCAAGGACCAGGGCAGCTCGAACGATGTGCGCGCCGACCTGGCGTACACGCCGAGCGCCGGCGGCATTTTCAAGGAAATCAGCGTCGGCGTGCGCGGCGTCAAGCGCGAAGCGGAATCGATCAAGAGTTTCGAGGGCAATGCGGAAGCACCGGACGTGTCCGGCGCCGCGTTTCCGTTCAGCCGCCAGAGCGTGACCTCGATTCCGGGTCTCAATTGCCTGTCGGAACCGATGTCCGGCGGCGGCCCCGATTATGGCTTGAAGCAATGGTACACGCCGTGCGCCAGCTTCCTGCTCAATAACACGGGTACGATCCGCCAGGCCGTCACGGGCAGCAGCGCGGCGCGCGCCATGGACCCGGGCTCATTCTTCAAGGATACGGAAAAGACGTATTCGATCTATACCAAGGCGAAGGTCGCCTTCAAGCTGGGTGCCTACCCCGTCGATGGCACCGTGGGCGTGCGCGTCGTGCGCACGGAGCAAAGCCTGCAAGGCAACAGTTCGCAGGATGGCGTCTACACGCCCGTCATCAGCGACACGGCCAGCACCGACGTGCTGCCGAGCGTGGCCCTGAAAATCAAGCTGCGCTCCGACCTGGTCGGCCGCTTCGCTGCGGGCCGCACCATCAGCCGTCCCGGCTTTGCACAGCTGAACCCGGGCGTGGCCCTCGTCAACTCGACGGAAACGGTGAAGGCGACGGGGGCGGGCGGCAATCCGAACTTGAAACCGGTGACGGGCGACAATGTCGATGCGGCCTTGGAATGGTATTTCGCGCCGGCCGGTTCCGTCACGGCCACCGTGTTCCACCACAAGTTCGACGGCTATATCCAGCAACGCATTGCCAGCGAAACCATCGGCGGCAAGGCCTACGACGTGGACCGCCCGTACAACACGGCCGCCGGCAAGCTGCAAGGCCTGGAAATCGGCTACCAGCAGTTTTATGACGGCTTGCCCGGTATCCTGAGCGGCCTGGGCCTGCAGGCGAACGGCACCTACATGAGCGGCACCACCGACGACGAGACGGGCAGCCATGCCATCACGGGCGTGTCGCGCTATGCCTACAACCTGGTGCTGCTGTACGAAAAGGATGCCTGGTCGGGCCGCCTGGCCTACAACTGGCGCTCGAAATTCATCGACAGCTACAACCAGGGCGGTCCCGGCCTGGACTTGAAAGTGGCGCCGACGGCCCAGCTCGACGGTTCGCTGTCGTACAAGATCAACGAGCAGTTCACCGTGACTCTCGATGGCAATAACTTGCTCGACACCAAGTTCAAGGATTACTGGAACGAGCCGGGCGTGTATGCGCGCGATACGCGCCGCTATGACCGCACGGTAGGGTTATCGCTGCGCTGGAAAATGTAAGTTGATCGCACAGTAAAAAATCAAGGGCGTTGCCATGGTTTCGGCCGGCAACGCCCCTGTCAGTTGGGCAGTCACGCACGATTCATCATCAAAAGAATGGACGGAAAGCATGGAGACGCAAAAATTATCCACCGTTGAAAAGGTCGGCTTCGGCGCCGGCGACATGGCGCTCAATGTCGTCATCTCGTCGATGATGCTGATCATCACCTTTTTCTATACCGATATCTATGGCTTGAAAACCACGGATCTTGCCCTGCTGTTCGTGGCCGTGAAAGTCATCGGCGCCATCGCCGACCTGGTCATGGGCCAGATCACCGACCGCTACAGCTTTGCCTCGGGCCGTTACCGCCCGTATCTGCTGTGGCTGGCCGTGCCGTACGGCGTCAGCGTCTTCTTCGTCTTCAGCACGCCCGAGTGGCAGTATGACGCCAAGCTGATCTGGGCATACTCGACGTATATCCTGATGACCATCATGACGGCCGGCGTGGGCATCCCGTATATTTCCCTGATCAGCGGCCTGACCAGCGACCCGCAGGACCGCCTGTCGGCCAACGGCTACCGCCTGTTCTTCGCCAAGATCGGCGCCTTCATGGTGACCATCGTCGTGCCTATCCTGTCGCAGCGCTGGGGCGGCGGCAATCCGGCCGTCGGCTATCAGGCGGCCATGGCCGTGATGGCCGTCATGGGCGTGGCCCTGTTCCTGTTCTGCTATTTCTCCACCACCGAGCGCGTCGTGCACGTGGTGGAAAAGCAATCGCTGCTCGACCAATTGAAAGTGCTGCTGCAGAACGACCAGTGGCTGGTGCTGTGCGGCGTGTGCGTCACGGGCACCATCGGCTACGTGGTGCGCGGTTCCGTCGCCATTTATTACGCGAAATACTATCTGGGTGGCGGGACGGAAACCGTGGCCGCTTTCCTCACGACGGGCGTGGTGGCCGCCATCCTGGCCATGATCGCCTCGACCTGGATCACCAAGTTTTACTGCAAGGTAAAGCTGTTCCGCTACACGCAGATCGGCGTCGCACTGATCAGCCT
The DNA here is from genome assembly GCF_001758725.1 of Janthinobacterium sp. HH106. Taxonomy (NCBI): domain Bacteria; kingdom Pseudomonadati; phylum Pseudomonadota; class Betaproteobacteria; order Burkholderiales; family Oxalobacteraceae; genus Janthinobacterium; species Janthinobacterium sp. HH106. Next base: position 81,503 of record NZ_LRIC01000019.1, read on the forward strand.
GGCCATCTATTTCTTTGTGAAACCGAGCGACACCGTGCTGGCCTTCGCCCTGTATTTCCTGCTCTCCTTTGTCGTGGACTTGCACGCGCCCGTGTTCTGGTCGGCCATCGCGGAAACCATCGATTACGGTCAAGTCAAGACGGGCAAGCGCGTCTCGGGCTTCGCCTTTGGCGGCATCTCCGTCTGCCAGAAGGCGGGCATGGCGGTGGCGGGCGGCCTGGTGGGCGTGCTGCTCGCGTATTTCGACTACCAGCCCAACCATGAGCAAACGCAATTCGCCCTGAACGGCATCGCCCTGATGCTGTCGATCATCCCCGGCTTCTTCCACCTGTTGATGGGCTTGCTGATGTTCAAGTACCGCATCAGCGACAGCTATTACACGGGCGTGAAAACCGAAATGCACAAGCGCGGCTACGTGGCTGCGTAAGAATAATTGAATGGAGCAAGCAACATGGCAGACGTCTTGAAACCGCTGATCGAACAGCGCGCCGACCCGCATATCTACCGCCACAGCGACGGCTATTATTACTTTACGGCCTCCGTGCCCCAGTACGACCGCATCGAACTGCGCCGCGCCGACAGCATCGCGGGCCTGGCCGACGCGCAAACGGTCGACGTGTGGCACAAGCCGGACACGGGGCCGTACAGCGAACTGGTGTGGGCGCCCGAGCTGCATTTCAACCAGGGCGCCTGGTATGTGTATTTCGCCGCCGCGCCGAGCCGCGAAATCAAACATAAACTGTTCCAGCACCGCATGTATGCGATCCGCAATGCCAACGCCAACCCCCTGGAAGGCGAGTGGGAATTCATGGGCCAGATCGACACGGGCATCGACACCTTCTGCCTGGACGCCACCACGTTCGAGCACGACGGCGTGCTGTACTACCTGTGGGCGCAGAAGGATGTCGCGATCGAGGGCAACTCGAACCTGTACATCGCACCGATGGCCACGCCGTGGCAGTTGGCCGGCCCGCCCGTCATGCTGAGCAAGCCGGAATTCGACTGGGAAATCCGCGGCTTCTGGGTCAACGAGGGACCATCCGTGCTGAAACGCCATGGCAAGATCTTCATCAGCTATTCGGCCAGCGCCACCGATGAAAACTATGCGATGGGTCTGCTGTGGGCTGACGAGTCCGCCGACTTGCTCGACCCGTTTTCCTGGACCAAGTCGCCTGATCCCGTGTTTGCCACCTGCTACGAGCACGGCATCTATGGCCCCGGCCACAACAGCTTTACCACGGCCGCTGATGGCGATGGCGTGTTGCTGGTGTACCATGCCCGCACGTACACGGAAATCGTCGGCGACCCGTTGTGGAACCCGGATCGCCACACCTTTGTCAAGCCGCTGCGCTGGGATGCGCAAGGCATGCCCGTGTTTGGCCGCTCATCGACCCTGTAACGTTCCGGACCCGACGCCATGACCCCAGTTGATTCTGTTTCAGTGACGCAAGCGCCGTTCGGCATCCTGCCCGATGGCCAACAAGTGACGGCCTTTACCCTGACGAACCGCCAGGGCATGCAGGTGAAAGTGCTCGACTTTGGCGCCATCATCAGCGAAATCCACGTGCCTGACCGCGACGGCACGTTTGCCGACGTGGTGCTCGGATTCGATCGCCTCGAACCGTATTTGCACAACAGCGCTTTCCTGGGCGCCGTCATCGGCCGTTACGGCAACCGCATCGCGGCGGGCCGTTTCAGTCTCGACGGCAAGGAATACCAGCTGGCCGTGAATAACCCGCCCAATCACTTGCATGGCGGCAATCAGGGCTTTCACCAGGTCATGTGGCAGGCCGCGCCATTCACGAAGGACGATGCCGTGGGCATCACGTTCACGCGCAGCAGTCCTGACGGCGAAGATGGCTACCCGGGCAAGCTCGACGTCACCTTGACCTATGCACTGGACAACGACAATGCGCTGAGCCTGCGCTACCACGCTGTCACGGACCAGGCCACGCCCGTCAACTTGACCAACCACAGCTATTTCAATCTGGCGGGGCAGGGCACTATCCTCGGCCACGCGCTGTCCATTAACGCGGACCGCTACCTGCCCGTCGATGCGGGGTCTATCCCCACGGGGGAACTGGCGGACGTGGCCGGCACGCCGTTCGACTTGCGCCAGAGTACCGTCATCGGCGACAGCATCGCCTTGCCGCATGAGCAGCTGCGCATCGGCCGCGGCTTTGACCATAACTTTGTGCTAAATCAAAAGCCGGGGCAGTTGCTGAACCTGGCCGCCAGCGTGCGCGAGCCGCAATCGGGGCGGGTGATGCAGGTGTACACGCAGGAGCCGGGCATCCAGTTTTATTCCGGTAACTTCCTCGACGGCAGCCAGCACGGCAAGCAGGGCCCCATCCTTTACCGCGGCGCGCTGTGCCTGGAAACCCAGCATTTCCCGGATTCACCGAACCAGGCGCATTTCCCGAACACCATTTTGCGCCCGGGCGAGGTGTATCAGACGGAAACGGTCTATCGGTTTTCCGCAGAATAATCGTCGCAGACCCCAAAAACCTTCCACGCCCTGCCGCCATGCGCCCGCAGGGCGTTTTCATTGGGGCATGCCGATATCGTTTTCGATATCGGAACGCATTAAAAATTGATTGGAAAGGCATGGCAGGATTCTTTAGTATTCCAACATCGCTGCCCGGGCCGACGACATTAGATCCGGCATGGCACAACCAGGAGAATGGCATGTCTGAGACAAAAAAGAAGGTAGCCCTGCGCTCGGCCGAGTGGTTCGGCTCGCAGGACAAGAACGGCTTCATGTACCGCAGCTGGATGAAAAACCAGGGCATACCTGACCACGAATTTCACGGCAAGCCCATCATCGGCATCTGCAATACCTGGTCCGAACTGACGCCCTGCAACGCGCATTTCCGCCAGCTGGCCGAACACGTCAAGCGCGGCATCCTGGAAGCGGGCGGTTTCCCCGTGGAATTCCCCGTCTTCTCGAACGGCGAATCGAATCTGCGCCCGACAGCCATGCTGACGCGCAACCTGGCCTCGATGGACGTGGAAGAATCGATCCGCGGCAATCCGATGGACGCCGTCGTGCTGCTGGTCGGCTGCGACAAGACGACACCGGCATTGCTGATGGGCGCGGCCAGCGTCGACATTCCCACCATCGTCGTCAGCGGCGGCCCCATGCTGAACGGCAAACTCAATGGCAAGGACATCGGTTCCGGCACGGCCGTATGGCAGCTGCACGAGCAGATGAAGGCGGGATCGATCACCTTGCACCAGTTCATGTCGGCCGAATCGGGCATGTCGCGCTCGGCCGGTACCTGCAACACCATGGGCACGGCTTCGACGATGGCCAGCATGGCCGAAGCGCTGGGCACGTCCTTGCCGCACAACGCGGCCATCCCAGCCGTCGATTCGCGCCGCTACGTGCTGGCGCACATGTCGGGCATCCGCATCGTTGAAATGGTGCACGAAGACCTGCGCCTGTCGAAAGTGCTGACGCGCGAGGCATTTGAAAACGCCATCAAGGTCAACGCGGCCATCGGCGGCTCGACCAATGCCGTGATCCACCTGAAGGCGATTGCCGGCCGGATCGGCGTGCCTTTGGAACTGGAAGACTGGACGAAAACGGGCCGCGGCACGCCGACCATCGTCGACTTGCTGCCGTCGGGCCGTTTCCTGATGGAAGAGTTTTACTACGCGGGCGGCTTGCCGGCCGTCATACGCCGCCTGGGCGAGGGCGATTTGCTGCCGCACAAGAATGCCTTGACCGTCAACGGCAAGTCGATCTGGGACAACTGCGTCGAAGCGCCGATCTACAACGATGAAGTCGTGCGCACCCTGGACAACCCGTTGCTGGCCGATGGCGGCATCTGCGTGCTGCGCGGCAACCTGGCGCCACGCGGCGCCGTGCTGAAACCGTCGGCCGCCTCGCCGCATTTGATGCAGCACCGGGGCAAGGCTGTCGTGTTCGAGGATTTCGAGCACTATAAATCGCGCATCCTCGATCCGGACCTCGACGTCGACGCGAACTCCGTGCTGGTGATGAAAAATTGCGGCCCGAAAGGTTATCCGGGCATGGCGGAAGTGGGCAATATGGGCTTGCCGCCGAAACTGCTGGCGCAAGGCATCACCGACATGGTGCGCATTTCGGATGCGCGCATGAGCGGCACGGCCTACGGCACCGTCGTGCTGCACGTGGCGCCGGAAGCCATGGCGGGCGGCCCGCTGGGCATTGTGCGCGACGGCGACATGATCGCCCTCGATTGCCACGCCGGCAGCCTGAACATCGACATCAGCGACGCGGAAATCGCCGAGCGCCTGGCGGCCCGCGAGCTGGGCAGCGCGCCCGGACCGAAGAGCGGCTACCAGCAGCTGTACATCGAACACGTGTTGCAGGCCGATGAAGGCTGCGATTTCGACTTCCTGGTCGGCAATCGCGGTTCCGCCGTGCCGCGCCACTCACATTAAGCGGAGAATCCCATGCTGTTGCTGCAATTTACGAATGAACATGGCGGCCGCCTCGTCGGCCTGCTGCAAGACGACCAGATCCGCGTCATTGAAGGCTACAACACGACCTATGCGCTGGCGCAAGACGCCATCCGCAAGCGTATCAATCTGGCGGAACTGGTCAACGCCAGCGTCGGCAACACCACGCATGCGTATGCGGACGTGGCCGCCAGCGGCCGCCTGCTGGCGCCGCTCGACCATGCGGACGAGGCGCACTGCTACGTGACGGGCACGGGCCTGACCCATTTGGGCAGCGCCGGCGCGCGCGACGCCATGCACAAGAAGATCGGCGGCGACGCCGAATCCTTGAGCGACTCGATGAAAATGTTCCGCCTGGGCGTGGAAGGCGGCAAGCCGGCCGACGGCACGGCCGGCGCCCAGCCCGAGTGGTTCTACAAGGGCGACGGCTCCATCGTGCGCGCTGGCGGCCAGCCCCTGCGCATGCCGGACTTTGCCCTCGATGGCGGCGAAGAGCCTGAAATCGCCGGCCTGTACGTGATCGGCGACGACGGCCAGCCTTACCGCGTCGGCTACGCCATCGGCAATGAGTTCTCGGACCACGTGACGGAACGCCAGAACTATCTGTACCTGGCCCACTCGAAGCTGCGCGTCTGCAGCGTGGGCCCGGCCCTGCTGGTGGGCGAATTGCCCGCGCATATCGCCGGCACCTCGCGCGTGCTCGATACGGCCGGCAATGTGCGCTGGGAAAAAGCGTTCGTCAGCGGCGAAGACAATATGTCGCACACGATCGCCAACCTCGAGCACCATCACTTCAAGTATCCGCTGTTCAAGCGCCCTGGCGACGTGCACGTGCACTTCTTCGGCACGGCCACCCTGAGCTTTGCCGATGGCGTGAGCGTGGCGCCGGGCGAAACCTTTGAAATCGAAGCGCCGGCCTTTGGCCCTGCCTTGCGCAACCGCCTCGACGTCTTTCCAACCGAATTTGCGAAAGTGAGCACATTATGAGTTTCAATATCACCGGTGATGCATTGATCGGCGGCGTCGCCGTCAAGGGCAATGGCGGCTCCTTCGAAGCGTGGGACCCGGCCGCGCGCGCGCACATCGCGCCCGCCTTCCACATGGTTGACGTAGCGCAAATCGACGAAGCCTGCCGTCTGGCGCAAGCCGCGTTCGACCCGTTTCGCGCCACCAGCGATGCGCAGCGTGCCGACTTCCTCGACACCATCGCTGCGCAAATCCTGGAACTGGGCGATGACTTGATCGTGCGCGCCATGACGGAAAGCGGCTTGCCTCGCGCGCGCCTGGAAGGCGAACGCGGCCGCACCGTCGGTCAATTAAAACTGTTTGCGGGCTTGCTGCGCGAAGGCTCGTGGACCGATGCACGCATCGATTCGGCCTTGCCCGACCGCGTGCCGCCGCGTCCTGACTTGCGCTTGCGCATGATCGGCCTGGGCCCCGTCGCCGTGTTTGCGGCCAGTAACTTCCCGCTGGCCTTTTCCGTGGCCGGCGGCGATACGGCCTCGGCCTTGGCTGCCGGCTGCCCCGTCGTCCTGAAAGCCCATTCGGCCCATCCGGGCACGTCCGAGCTGGTGGCGCGCGCCATCGTCAAGGCGATTGAACTCTGCAAGCTGCCGGCAGGCGTGTTCGCCCTGCTGACGGGCACGGGCAACGGTATCGGCCAGGCGCTGGTCGCCCATCCGGCCATCCAGGCCGTGGGCTTTACGGGTTCGCGTTCGGGCGGTATCGCCCTGATGAAGGTGGCGGCCGAACGTCCGCAGCCGATCCCCGTGTATGCGGAAATGAGCAGCATCAACCCCGTGTTCGTGCTGCCGCAAGCCTTGGCTGCCCGTGGCGCGGCGATCGCCAGCGGTTTTGCCGCCTCGCTGACGATGGGCGTGGGCCAGTTCTGCACCAATCCCGGCCTCGTGCTGGGCCTGGAAGGCCCTGACTTCACGGCGTTTGCCGCCGCTGCCGCCGAAGCGCTGGCGCCGGCCCCGGCCGCCACCATGTTGACGGCCGGTATCGCCAGCAGCTATGCCAAGGGCGTCGCCGCGCTGGCGCAGCACGCCGATGTGACGCCGCTGGTGCAAAACACGGGCGAGGAAGGCAAGGGCGCCGCCGCCCTGTTCGTCACCTCGGGCGAGGCCTTCCTGGCCAGGCACGATTTGCGCGATGAAGTGTTCGGCCCGGCTTCCTTGCTGGTGGCGTGCCGCGACATCGAGCAATTGCTGGCGATCACGGAAAGCCTGGAAGGCCAGCTGACGGCCACCCTGCAGATGGATGCGGGCGATCTGGAAGACGCGCGCCGTTTGCTGCCCGTGCTGGAGCGCCGCGTGGGCCGCATCCTGGCCAACGGTTTCCCGACGGGCGTGGAAGTGTCGACGGCCATGGTGCACGGCGGCCCGTTCCCGGCCACCTCGGACGGGCGCAGCACCTCGGTAGGCACGGCGGCCATCAACCGCTTCCTGCGCCCCGTGTCCTACCAGAACCTGCCGCAGGACTTGCTGCCGGAGTCGCTGCGCGATGATAATCCGCTCAGTATCTGGCGCCGCAAGGACGGCGTGTTGGGCAAGGAATAACAACACGGCGAGCCGCATATCGAATGCGGTACGCTGTGGTGCACGTGTACATAAAAATAAACAGGTGGAGACAAGATGAAGCAATTGGCGAAATATGGCAGCTTGCAGGGCAAGCGCGTGTTCATCACGGGCGGCGGCAGCGGCATCGGCGAATCCCTGGTGGCGGAGTTTGCCGCCCAGGGTGCGCTGGTGGCGTTTGTCGACATCGCCGTGGAAGCGAGCGAGGCCCTGTGCCGCCGCCTGGCTGAAGCGGGCATGACGGCGCCCCTGTTCCGCTATTGCGACATCACGGATATTCCGTCCTTGCAAGCCGTCATGGCGGAACTGGCGCAGAAGCTGGGCGACTTCGATATTCTCGTCAACAATGCCGCCAACGACCAGCGCCACCAGGCGCAGGACGTCACCCTGGAATACTGGAACGAAAGCATTGCGATCAATCAACGTCCCATGTTCTTCACCTGCCAGGCCGTCTTCGAAGGCATGAAGCGCAAGGGCGGCGGTTCCATCATTAACGTCAGCTCGATTTCCTGGCACATGAAGTCGGGCGGCTATCCTGTGTACGCCACCACCAAGGCGGCCGTCGTGGGCCTCACGCGGGGCCTGGCGCGCGATTACGGCGCTCACAATATCCGCGTCAACACGGTCACGCCCGGCTGGGTCATGACGCAGCGCCAGATCGAGCTGTGGGTCGACGACGCGGCGGAAGTGGAAATCAAGAAAAGCCAGTGCTTGCCCAATAAACTGATGCCGCAGGACATCGCCGCCATGGTGCTGTTCCTTGCGTCGGACGACGGCGCGATGTGCTCCTCCCAGGAATTCATCGTCGATGCCGGCTGGGTCTGACAAAACGTCCAGGGCGTTGTTGCCTTGCCTAGCCGTACTGTCGTACTGTCTTCGGCAAGGCGCCTAGCCCTGGACGTTTTGTCGGCCGCGGGCCTTCCCGCCTTACCCCATTCGTGTATGCCTCCCACTCCGTAGCCGGAGAGGCATCGCCACATCCAATGCCGGCTTGATCCCGGCCCTTGCTTTTCACTAAAAAACAGGAGACAGCATGAAATTCATCCATACCAGCATCGTAGCCCTCAGCCTGGCCATGGCCGTCGGCAGCGCTTTTGCCGCGCCCGTCAACGTCACCATCGACGTGGCCAGGCCTGGTTCCGTGATCAACAAGAACATCTACGGCCAGTTCGCCGAACACCTGGGGACCGGCATCTACGAAGGCATGTGGGTGGGGCCGGACTCTGCCATCCCGAACACCAAGGGCTGGCGCAATGACGTGCTGGGCGCGCTGAAACAGTTGCATGTACCGCTGGTGCGCTGGCCGGGCGGCTGTTTTGCCGATGAATACCACTGGAAGGATGGCATCGGCGCGCGCGACAAGCGCCCGACCAAGGTCAACACCAACTGGGGCGGCGTGGAAGAGTCGAACGCCGTCGGCACGCATGAATTCTTCGACCTGGCCGAGTTGCTGGGCGCGCAGACCTATATCAACGGCAACCTCGGTTCCGGCACGCCGCAGGAAATGTCCGAGTGGCTCGAATACATGACGTCGGACAGCAAATCGACCCTGGCCGAGTTGCGCCGCAAGAATGGCCGTGCGCAGCCGTACAAGGTCGATTATTTCGGCATCGGCAATGAAGCGTGGGGTTGCGGCGGCAATATGCGCCCGCAGTACTATGCCGACCTGTACAAGCACTATCACACCTTCATGAAGACGCCGGAAAGCGCGCGCCCGAAATTCATCGCCAGCGGCGGCAATGACGACGACACCAGCTGGTCCAGCACCCTGAGCCGCGAGATCAAGCCGAACATGATGGATGCCATCAGTTTCCACTACTACACGGTGCCGACCGGTGTGTGGGAAAAGAAGGGCGCCGCCACGGGCTTTGGTGAAAATGAGTGGATTTCCACTCTGAGCCGCACCCTGCGCATCGATAGCTTGATCAAGAACAATCTCGCCGCCATCGACAAGAACGACCCGTCGAAAAAGACGGGCCTGTACGTCGATGAATGGGGCACCTGGTACGACGTCGAGCCGGGCACCAACACGGGTTTCCTGTTCCAGCAAAACAGCTTGCGCGATGCGCTCGTCGCTGCCCTGAACTTCAATATCTTCCATGCTCACGCGGACAGAGTGCGCATGACGAATATCGCGCAAATGGTCAACGTGCTGCAGGCGATGATCATCACGGACAAGGATAAATATTTCCTCACGCCTACGTATCACGCATTTGAAATGTATGTGCCCTTCCAGGACGCCACTTCGCTGCCGGTCGCCATCGCCGGCAATGGCAAGTACAGCCTGGGCAAGGTCAGCATTCCTGAAGTGAGCGCCTCGGCCGCGCGCGCCAGGGATGGCAAGGTGTACTTGTCCCTGGTCAACACCAACCCGCACAAGGCCGTCGACGTCAGCGTGGCCCTGGCCGGCAAGCCGGCGGCCAAGGTCACGGGCCGCGTGCTGACCGCCGGCAAGATGGATGCCGTCAACAGCTTTGCGCAGCCGCAAGCCGTGCAGCCGGTGGCGTTCAATGCCCAGGCGCAGGGCGGCAAGCTGACCGTGTCGGTGCCCGCCAAGGCGGTGGTGGTGGTGGCGGTCGAATAAACCTGCCGATTTTGAGGTATCCAGCCGGCCCGCATGACGGGCCGGCTGGCCATGTGGAGAACACGATGCAATTTTCGACAATGATGGCCTTGGCGGCCATGCTTGCGTTCAGCCCCGTCCAGGCGGCCCAGGTCAGCGTGCACGACCCCGTGATGGCCAAGGAAGGCGACACGTATTATTTGTACAGCACGGGTCCCGGCATCACCTTCTACAGCTCGAAGAATATGCGCGACTGGCAGCCGGAAGGGCGCGTCTTCGCGGGCCAGCCGACCTGGGCCAAGACGGCCGCACCGTCGTTTGACGATCATATCTGGGCGCCCGATGTCCAGTTCCATGACGGCAAATATTACCTGTACTACTCGGTGTCCGGCTTCGGCAAGAACACGTCCGGCATCGGCGTGACCGTCAATACCACCTTGAATCCCCGCTCGCCCGATTACCGCTGGGTCGACCAGGGCATGCTGCTGCAATCGGTGCCCGAGCGCGACGAGTGGAATGCCATCGACTCGAACATCGTCACCGATGCCAAGGGCACGCCGTGGATGGCCTTCGGCTCGTTCTGGAACGGCATCAAACTGGTGAAACTCAACGCGGACTGGAAAACCATTGCGGAACCGCAAGAGTGGCATTCGCTGGCGCGCCGCGTGCCGCTGCCGCCACGGGCGGGCGAATTCAAGCCCGCGCCAGAGGAAATCGAGGCGCCGTTCATCTTCCAGCGCGGCAATGAATACTTCCTGTTCGTCTCCTGGGGCTTGTGCTGCCAGAAGGAAAAAAGCACGTATCACCTGGCCGTGGGCCGTGCCAAGAGCGTGACGGGGCCGTACCTGGACAAGGATGGCCGCGACATGGCGCAGGGCGGCGGCACGGTGGTATTGAAAGGCGACAAGGATTGGCAGGGACTGGGCCACAACAGCGCCTACACGTTTGACGGCAAGGATTACCTGGTGCTGCACGCCTACGAAACGGCGGACAACTATTTGCAGAAGCTCAAGATATTGCCCATGACGTGGGACAAGGACGGCTGGCCGCAGGTGGACCCGCGCGACTTGAACCGCTACCAGAGCCGCGAATTGCCGGCCGCCAAACGGTAAGCGGACCAGGGGATGGGCAGCAGGTGATATGCAAATCGATATCGCAAGCGAAAAAGAATTGATTGGATGGCTATGTTGCTTTCTCCTACCATGGGTTCATAAAAAACCGCCCATCCGGCATCCGGCTGTGATGGTATTCCAAAAAAAAACTGGAGACAAGAATGAAATTGACACGCCGCACACTCCTCGCCAGCGCCATGCTGCTGGCCGCTTCCGCCACCACCTTCGCTACCTCGTCCGCGTTTGCCGCCAAGCCTCTCGTCATGGGCTTTTCGCAGGTAGGCGCCGAGAGCGAATGGCGCACCGCCAATACCGTCTCCATCAAGGAGGCGGCCAAGAAGGATGGCGTCACCCTGAAATTTGCCGATGCGCAGCAAAAACAGGAAAACCAGGTCAAGGCCCTGCGCTCGTTCATCGCGCAAAAGGTCGACGTGATCGCCTTTTCGCCCGTCGTCGAGTCGGGCTGGGATACGGTGCTGCGCGAAGCCAAGGCCGCCAAGATTCCCGTCATCCTGACGGACCGCGCCGTCAACGTGGCCGACAAGTCGCTGTACGTGACCTTCATCGGTTCCGACTTCGTGGAAGAGGGCCGCCGCGCCGGCCAGTGGCTGCTGGACTATGCCAAGAAAACCCCGGATGCGACCCTGAACATCGTCGAACTGCAGGGTACGGTCGGTTCCGCGCCGGCCATCGACCGCAAGGAAGGCTTCCAGGAAGTCATCGGCAAGAATCCGAAGATGAAGATCATCCGTTCGCAAACGGGCGACTTTACGCGCGCCAAGGGCAAGGAAGTGATGGAAGCGTTCCTGAAGGCCGAAGGCAAGAAGATCAACGTCTTGTACGCGCACAATGACGACATGGCCATCGGCGCCATCCAGGCCATCGAAGAAGCGGGCATGAAGCCGGGCAAGGACATCATCATCATCTCGATCGATGGCGTCAAAGGCGCGTTCGAGGCCATGATCGCCGGCAAGCTGAACGTCACCGTCGAGTGCAGCCCGCTGCTGGGCCCGCAACTGATGTCCATCGCCCGCGATGTGGTGGCCGGTAAACCCGTGCCGGCGCGCATCACGACGGTGGAAGGCGTGTTCCCTGCCGAGGTGGCCGCCAAGGAATTTCCGAACCGTAAGTACTAAGCTTGCCGCATGATGAAGACGCAAGCGCATCACTCTGCCGCGCCAGCTCCCTTGCTGGAGTTGCGCGGCATCAGCAAATCCTTTCCCGGCGTCAAAGCCCTCAGCGACGTTGCCCTGCGCCTGTATCCGGGCGAAGTGCACACTTTGATGGGGCAAAACGGCGCCGGAAAGTCGACCCTGATCAAGGTGCTGACGGGCGTCTACACGCCCGACAGCGGCCAGATCTTGTTTGACGGCAAGCCCATCGCCCCCGCCTCCACCTCGGATGCGCAGGCGCTCGGCATCAGCACCGTGTACCAGGAAGTCAATCTGTGTCCGAACCTGTCGGTGGCGGAAAACATCTTTATCGGCCGCTATCCGCGCCGCTTCGGTGCCCGCTTTGGCCCTATCGACTGGCGTTCCATGCAGCAACAGGCGCGTGCCTTGCTGCAGCAATTGCAGATCGATATCGACGTCACGGCGCAACTGTCCAGCTTTCCCTTGGCCATCCAGCAAATGGTGGCCATTTCGCGCGCGCTGAATATTTCGGCCCGCGTGCTGATCCTCGACGAACCCACGTCCAGCCTGGACGAGGCGGAAGTCCATCTGCTGTTCTCCGTGCTGCGCCGTTTGCGCGAGCAGGGCATGGCGATCCTGTTCGTGACGCACTTTCTCGACCAGACCTACGCCATTTCCGACCGCATCACGGTCATGCGCAATGGCGAGCGCGAAGGAGAGTATGCGTGCAGCGAACTGTCGCGCCTGGCGCTGGTGAACAAGATGATCGGCGTGGCGGCCGATACCGTGGCGCAAGAGCTTGATCTGGCGCAAGAAGCGGGCGCCGCCAGCTTCGGCCCGACCGTGCTGGAAGCAACAGGACTGGGTCGCAAGGGCGCCTTGCTGCCCATGGATTTCCACATCCGCCAGGGTGAATTGCTGGGCCTGGCGGGTTTGCTCGGTTCAGGCCGCACGGAACTGGCGCGCTTGCTGTTTGGCGCAGACAAGGCGGACTCGGGCACGATCACGATGCATGGCCAGCCGCGCCAGTTCGCCGTGCCGCGCGACGCGATTGCCCGCGATATCGGTTTTTGCTCGGAAGACCGCAAGCACGAGGGGGCGATTTTGTCGCTGTCCGTGCGCGAAAACATCATCCTGGCCTTGCAAGCCCGTACGGGCTTGCTGCGCGCCATCCCGTTCAAACGCCAGCAGGCGCTGGCCGACGAATATGTGAAAGCGCTGGGCATCAAGACGGCCAGCATCGAAACGCCGATCGGCAGCCTGTCGGGCGGCAATCAGCAGAAGGCCTTGCTGGCGCGCTGGCTGGTGACCTCGCCCGCCATGCTGATTCTCGACGAACCGACGCGCGGCATCGACGTGCGCGCCAAGCAGGAAATCATGAGTTATGTCAGCAAGCTGTGCCGCAAGGGCATGGCGATTCTGTTCATCTCGTCCGAATTGCCCGAAGTGCTGCGCTGCAGCGACCGTATTGTCGTCATGCGCGACCGCAAGGCCTGCGGCGACTATGCGCGGGGCGAGCTCGATGACAGTTCCGTGCTGCAAGTGATTGCCGGAGAGACAGCATGAGCATGACCACACCGTCGCCCGCCACCCCTGCGGCGCGGGCGGCTGCCACCACGGATTCTTCCATTGTGCATACCGTTTTACACCACCCCCTGAGCCGGCCCCTGGCCGCGCTGTGCTTGCTGCTGCTGGTCGATCTTTTTGCCATCCCCGGCTTTTTCCATCTGGAAGTGCGCGATGGCCACCTGTACGGCAGCGTGATCGACATCGTCAACCGCGCCGCACCGCTGATGCTGGCCGCGCTGGGCATGACCCTCGTCATCGCCACGCGCGGCATCGACATTTCCGTGGGCGCCGTCGTGGCCCTGTCGGGCACCGTGGCCGCCATGCTGATCGGCGGCACCATGGTGATGGACAACGGCGTGCCCACTTACGTCAGCAACATCCCCATGGGCTGGGCCCTGGCGGCGGCGCTGGGCGCGGCCCTGCTGTGCGGCGCCTGGAACGGCGTGCTGGTGGCTGGCCTGGGCTTGCAGCCCATCGTCGCCACCCTGATCCTGATGGTGGCGGGGCGTGGCCTGGCGCAATTGCTGACCGATGGCCAGATCGTCACCGTCTACTATCAGCCGTTCTTTTTCATCGGCAGCGGCTACCTGTTCGGCTTGCCCTTTTCCCTGTTCCTCGTCGCGGCCGTGTTTATCATCACCGCCGTGCTGATGCGGAAAACCGCTTTGGGCCTGTTCATCCAGGCCGTCGGCATCAACCCCGTCGCCGCGCGTCTGGCCGGCATCCGGACGGCGACATTGATTTTCTTTGTCTACGTGTTTTGCGCCGCCTGCGCGGGCTTGTCGGGCTTGATGATCAGCTCGAACATCAAGAGCGCGGACGCGAACAATGCGGGCCTGATGCTGGAACTCGACGCCATCCTGGCCGTCACCCTGGGCGGCACGTCCCTGGCCGGCGGCAAGTTCAGCTTGGTCGGCAGCATGATAGGCGCGCTCATCATTCAGACCCTGACCTACACGATCTATTCGCTCGGCGTGCCGCCCGAAGTGAACATGGTCGTCAAGTCGGTCGTCGTCTTCCTCGTCTGCCTGTCGCAATCGTCGGAATTCAAGCAATTGCTGCATCGGAGAAAAGCATGAAGGGCTTGCTGCACACCCCGTATTTCACCTCGCTCGTCACGGTCTTGCTGCTGGTGGTGATGCTGGGCCTGGGCGGCGCCGCCTATCCGGGCTTGCTGTCGACGCAAGTGATCTTTAACCTGTTGATCGATAACGCCTTTTTGCTGGTGATCGCCGTCGGCATGACCTTCGTCATCGTTTCCGGCGGCATCGACCTGTCCGTCGGTTCCGTGTTGGCCCTGTCGACCATGATCGCCGCCTGGCTGCTGAACGTGGCGCACTGGCCGCCGCTCCTGGTGATCGTCACCGTGCTGGCGCTGGGCACCGTGTTTGGCGCCGGCATGGGCGCGCTGATCCATTATTTCAAGTTGCAGCCCTTCATCGTCACCCTGGCCGGCATGTTTTTGGCGCGCGGACTGTGCTATTTGATCAGCATCAACTCCATCACCATCGACGATCCGCTGTTCGTCGCCATGTCGCAGACGCAACTGGGCTTTCTCGGCGGTTTTGTGTCGCCCGGCGTCGTCATCGCCGTGCTGACCCTGCTGCTGGCCATCTGGCTGGCGCACGCCACGCCGTTCGGCCGCGCCGTGTATGCGATCGGCGGCAATGAGCAGTCGGCCCTGATGATGGGCTTGCCCGTGGGCCGCACCAAGGTCTTCATTTATGCCTTCAGCGGCTTTTGTGCTTCGCTCGGCGGCGTGCTGTTTTCGTTCTACATGCTGTCCGGCTATGGCTTGCATGCGCAAGGCACGGAACTGGACGCGATTGCCGCCGTCGTCATCGGCGGCACCCTGCTCAGCGGCGGCTACGGCTATGTGGCGGGCGCCCTGTCCGGCGTGCTGGTGCTGGGCACCATCCAGACCCTGATCGCCTTCGACGGCACGCTCAGTTCGTGGTGGACCAAGATCGTCATCGGCGGCCTGCTGTTCGTCTTTTGCGTCGTGCAAAGACTGATGGCCATGGGCCAGAAAAATACCAACGGGAGTTAATCTGATGTTCAAGCAACACACACGTGCCGCCATCGGCATGGCGGCGGTGCTCGCCTGTGCGGCATGCGGCGCGCAGGCGGCCAACCCCATCGTGAAAAATATCTACACGGGCGATCCGGCCGCGCTGGTCGACAATGGCAGGGTTTATCTGTACGTGGGTCACGATGAAGCGAGCGCCACGGATACGGATTACCGCATGAACGAGTGGCGCGTGTATTCCTCGTGCGACATGGCGAACTGGACCGACCACGGCTCGCCCGTGCGCTTTTCCACTTTTGCCTGGGCCGGCAAGGATGCGTGGGCGGGCGACATCGTCAAGCGCGGCAGCAAGTATTATTTTTACTCGACCGTCGACCATAAAACCATCCCCGGCAAGGCCATCGGCGTGGCCGTGTCCGACAGCCCCACCGGCCCCTTCGTCGACGCGCGCGGCAGCGCCCTGATCACGAATGACATGACGAAACAGACGGCGATCCCGTGGGACGACATCGACCCGGCCGTCTTCATCGATACGGATGGCCAGGCCTACATTTATTGGGGCAACACGGTCTTGAAATACGCCAAGCTCAAGGCCAACATGACGGAGCTCGACGGTCCGATATTGACCTTAGGCATGGATGCGTTTACGGAAGCGGCCTATATGCACAAGCATGCGGGCACGTATTACCTGTCGTACTCGCGTAACTTCCCGGAAGAAACGGCATATTCGACGGGACCCACGCCCACGGGGCCGTGGCATTTCCGTGGCGCCATCATGGACAAGAATGCCGTCGTGAAAACCATCCACCAGGCCATCATCGAGTTCAACGGCAAGTCCTACATCTTCTATCACAACGACAAGTTGCCCGGCGGCGGCGAATACCGGCGCTCCGTGGCCGTGGAAGAGCTGAAATACAAGCCGGACGGCACGATCGAATTCATCCAGCAAACGGCTGGCCCGGCCGCCAACCCGAGCGCCGCCTGCAAGGCATCGTGACCGCTCGTTGACGACGCTCAAAAAGGAGACACACCGATATCAATAAGATCGATATCAGTGAGAAACTGATATCGATCATGATATGATTTATTCATGGATACCCTCAACCCCAACTGGTTCTTGCGAGCCCGCCTGAAGACGCGGCAATTGCTGCTGTTGATCGCCCTTGACGAGCAGCGCAACATCCATCGCGCGGCGGAAGAATTGCACATGACGCAGCCGGCCGCGTCCAAGCAAATCAAGGATCTGGAAGAGATGCTGGACGTGCGCCTGTTCGACAGGTTGCCGCGCGGCATGGAGCCGACCATCTACGGCGAAACGATGATACGCCACGCGCGCATGGCCCTGACGAGTCTATCCTTGGCGCATGACGACATCGTCGCCCTGAAGTCAGGCCTGACGGGCCAGGTGGAAGTGGGCGTCATCATGACGCCGGCCATGGCCTTGCTGCCGCGCGCGATTGCCCGCATCAAGCAGCAGGCGCCGCTGATGCGCATCGGCGTGCACCTGGAGCACAGCAATACCCTGATGGACATGCTGCAGCACGGTACCCTGGATTTCATGATCGGGCGCATCCTGGAAAAGGAAAGCAGCGCCGGCCTCATCTATGAAGAATTGACGGAAGAGCCGGCCAGCGCCGTGGCGCGCAATGGCCATCCGCTGCTGTCGCGCAAGAATCTGCAATTGAAGGACCTGGCGGCCCAGCCGTGGATATTGCCGCCGCAAGGCAGCATCCTGCGCCACCGTTTCGACATGATGTTCCGCCGCGCCAGCCTGGAGCCGCCCGTCGACGTGGTCGACACGACCGCCTTGCTCTTGATCACGTCATTGCTGCAGCAGACGGATTCCCTGCACGTGATGCCGACGGAAGTCGCCCATTACTATGAATCGCTGAACGTGCTGAGCATTTTGCCCATCGAGCTACCGTGCAAGATGGATGCCTTCGGCATCATCCGCCAGCAGGATCATTTGCTGTCGCCGGGGGCGGATATGTTGTTGAAAGCGGTACGGGCGACGGCCGCCGACATGTATTGACCCGAGGCGGTGGTTGTGTCGGATTACGCGTTCCGCTAATCCGACCTACGCATGGTCCGGTGACTGGTAGGTCGGATTAGCCCGCAGGGCGTAATCCGACAATTGCCCGTTACGCCTAATCCGGCACCTCAAAGAAAAACAGCTGCACCAATCGTCCATTTTCCGGCGTGTCGCCAAACACATTGCTGATCGAGTGAAAGTAGTGGCCCTTGTACACGATCAACCGGTTGTGGCGCATCGGCACTTCCAGCAGCGCTTGCCAACTGTCGCGCTGTTCCTGTAAGTCGTTGAATTTCTGTACTTTACTGTTCGGCAGCCAGCGTTTCTGGAAATCCTTGAAGCTGGCGTAGCCGCCCGCTTTCACGTCCGCCTCGGGCAATCGCCGGTACCAGCCGCTGGGCTGGTGGCGCCAGAACGTGGTGCCGCCCTGGCACTGTTCGGGCGGGTTCAGATACAGCACGCCCGCATAGAAATTGAAGTTATTCCCCGTCTCGTTGTCCACGTGGATATCCGTGCGCGCCATCGCGTCCGCATAGCTGAGGCGATACGAGCCATTGTCGGGCGAAATGAAACGGATGGGGCGGCCCAGCGCCGTGGCGATGCGCTCCATGATGGCTTGACTGGGCTGGCCCGCCGTCTGGCTGCCCGGATAATTCTGTCCCGCATAGCGCTGCTGCTCGAACGGTAGCTTGAGCGCCTGGGCGCGCCAAGCGTCCGGGTCGGGCAGGAAATCGTCGAGGATGTGCAGGTCGGTTTCACGGATAAAATCGTGCAGGGTGTCCGCGACATTGAGCTGCGTCAATGTTTCTGCCTGTTCCGCTTGCGGACTGGCAAAGCCGATGCAGCACGTTTGCGCCAGCGCCGGATGCAGCGCCAGGGCTTGCGCATAGCGGGCCAAGGCCAGTTCCTGCTGTCCCGTGCGGTAATACAGCTCGGCCAGGCCTTGCAGGGTTTGCCAGCGCTGGGGGCGCAGGGCGTGGGCACGTTCCAGTTCGGCGATGGTCTCCATCAGCTGCTGTTTCCCCATCAACAATTCCGCATGGCTGATGGCGAAATCGTGCTCGTGCGGCGCCAGCCGCGCCGCCGTGGCGTAGCTGGCCAGCGCCGCCTCGCTGTCCGTACCGCGCAGCACGTTGCCGAGGTTGTAGTGGAACAGGGCATTGTCGGGCTGTTGCCTGAGCGACAGTTTCAACAGGCCCAGGCCGATGGTGCCCTGGCCCAGCTCCAGCATCGCCAGGCCCTGGAAATGCTGCGCTTCGGCCAGGGCCGGATCTTGCTTGTAAGCAGCCTGGTAAGCGTTGATCGCTTCGATCAGCTTGCCTTGCTGCTGCAGTTGCCGGCCCTTGGCCAGCTGTTGTTCCGCCAGTGTCTGTTCGCCCATGTCTCACTCTCGATGTTGTTGGCGAATAGTGTAACTGCAAGTGGCGAGGTCGTGAACCCAAGCGAAGGCTGGGGTCGGACCCTGAGGGTCCGACCCCGGTACCTGCCCTTGGGTTTACAGCGCTTGCTGCACAGGAATTTCCTGCCCGTTCAGCTTGATCGCCACCTTGACGATCTGGGCCTTGACCTGGTTGCTGGCCATGTCCGCTTCCTGGGCGTAGGCGTACACGATGATGGCGAAATCCTTGTAGCCGCTGCGCGCCGCCTCGATCTTGCGCGCCGCCTCCTGGTCCACCTTCAGCAGCGCGTAGCCGTCGCCGTTGGTAAATGCCAGCTTGTAGTCGCCGTTGTCGTACATGTAGTAATACGTGCCCGCGTCGGCGAACTTGGCGGGGAAGGCGGCCTTGTCCATGGCGTACGGAGACAGCGCGCCCTGGCCGTTGATCTGATAGCGCAGGTAGCGTTTCGTTTTCGCTTCATTGACCTTGGCGTCGATCTGCGGTTTCAGCGCGTCGAGCACTTCCTGCTTGCGGAAGGCGTCGTTGCTGCCCGCATATTCGCGCGAGATGCGCTGCGCCACCGCCGCGTAGTCGGGCGGCACGCCGGACAGGGCGATGTAGCTGTACATCAGCTGGTTGCCGCTGGTGATGTCGATATAGCTGGCGTTTGGCGTGGCCGGGTCCGCTTGCGGCAGGCTGGCGGCCGCCGCTTTTACCTGGGCTTTGGCAGCCATGTCGGCGACATTCGCGGCGACGGGGGCGGAGGCGGCCGGTGTGGCGGTGTCGGTCTTGCTGCAGGCGGACAGGATCACGGCGATGGCGAGCAGGGCGGGCAGGGTACGGTTCATGATATTTCCTTTAGTGAATGTGTGAGGTGACTTAGCCGATGGTTTTACGTTTGTATTCGCCGATGCCGTAAGCGGCCAGGACAATGCTGGCCGCCAGCACCAGGTAAAAGCCGATGCCGAACGACAGCCCCTGCCACACTTGTCCCAGCATTTCGCTGGCCATCTGTTCGGCCATGCGGGCCGCGCGGCTGCCCATGATGCCGCCCATGGCGTTGCCCGCGTCGCTGACGGCGCCCTTGATCTTGATGAACAGCAAGCTGCTGTGGATGACGATGAACAGCAGCGGCGCGCACTTGCCCAGCGCCGCTTTCGGGTGACTGCTGGCCATGGTGGCGCAGCAGGCGGCAATCGCCAGCAGGAAGAAGAATTGGGCCGAGGTAAAACCGCTGCCGCCATCGCGGGCAAAGCTTTCCAGGCTGTCGGCGGACAGGCCCAGCAGCTGCCAATAGGTGCGCGAGACGGAGGCGAACAAACGGATGCCGATGGTGTTGAAGATGAAGGCGCCGGCGATCAGCACGCCAAGAGCCCCCAGCACCTGGATGCCGAGCGCCGAGACGGCCCGGCCCCACAGTTGCTGGCCCTTGTCGCGCGCCAGCTTGGCGGCACCGGCCATGTCTTCCTGGGCCAGCTGCTGGGCGGGAATGGCCGTGACGGTGGCGAGGCCGCCGGCGGCATCGAAGCGCACGTCGACGACGGCGTTGATGGCGGGCGCCACGTCCGAGCGCCAGTGGGTGGCTACGTCGAAGGCATGCTGGATGCCGGCCACGCTGACGGAACCTTGTCCGCTCGGTTGGTAGGCGAGGATGCGGCCCCGTTGGCCGGTGGTAATGGTTGCTGCCGGGCTGGATGTGTGCATAAGATTTCCCTGGTCACTGTCATGCTGTATTGCATGTACCCACGGATAACGAAGGCAGTTCAGGGAAATCCAAAATTATTTGAAATTATTTTTTCGGCGGCTGTAATACGTCCTTGGCGGCGCCCTGGTAGTCCTTCATCAAGCCCATGAAGGCATCCTGCAGATGGCGGGCCGCGTCCTGCGGCGGCGCGCCCGTGCGCCGCGCCAGGTCGAATTTATACGCATGGGCGGGGCTGTAGCCCGCCTGCGAGGCGGCGTCCAGCAACACACCCGCCCGTTTCAATGAGGCCGGGTCACCCTTGACCATCAGCAATTCGGCCAAGTAGGTTTGGGCGATAGGAAAATCTTTCGCGGCCGCTTTTTCCAGCCACTGCATCCCCGCCTTCGGCTGTTTGATGCCCGCGTCGCCGCCGCCGATGCCGTAGCCGAGCGCCGTCAGCGCCACCAGATCGCCGCCCCGCGCGCGCTTTTCCAGCTGCTGGCGGGGAAAGGGCCGGGCCGCGATCTGCATGCGGATTTCATAGTTGATGTCTTGCAGCACATTGCCTGGCCACACCTTGGCACCGGGGGCGGCCGACTTTTCCACCGCTGGCGCAGGCGCCGGGACCGGTGCGCGCATGCCGCCCTGTCCTTGCGCGCCGGCCAGCACGCTGGCTGGAGGCTGGCTGACGCCCTTGCCGCTGCCCATGTTCAGCACGAGGCGCGCCGACGTTTCGCCGAACGACACGCGCGGTTTTTGCACGTCGTGCGTCATGGCGGCGACCCTGGCCGCCACTTGCGAGAAGACGTCGCTCATGGGCAGACCCGGGGCGTCGAGCGCGTCGAGCAGGGCGCTGGTGTATGGGCTGTTGCGCGAATCGGGCGACCAGAAATCGCGCGCCAGGGCGCCCGGTCCGGCCGAATAGGCGATCACCACGCCGCGTGGCGCTTGCGTGTCGGCAAAGCCGTGGCTGGCCGCGTTGCCGCTGCCAGGGACCATCACGGCGCCGCCGCGCGTATATTCCTGCCGGCAAGCGTCGAGGATCAGCACGGCGCCGCGCGCGCCCGTGCGCTGCAGGTCGCCCGCCAGGCTGGAAACGGACACGCCCTGCGCGGCGATGGCCGCGGCACTGAGCGCATTCATGTTGGCGCCCAGCGGCAACACATAATTGGTTTCGCCCGCCTGTGCGCCGTGGCCCGCGTAAAACACGAGGGCGATATCGGCACCGCGCGCCTGCGTGGAAAACTCGGCCGACGCCTTTTGCAGCTGTTGCGCATTGATGTCCGTGCGCAACAGCACTTCAAAGCCCAGGCGGCGCAGGCGCTCGGCCATGGCGCGCGCATCGTTCACGGGATTCAATAGCGGCTGCGGATAGGCCGCGTTGCCGATCACGAGGGCGATGCGCTTGCCGGGAGCCGCAGCGGCGTGCGCGACGTTGCTGAACAGTAAAAAGAACAGGCTGAAAAACAGGGGAATCAGGCGTTGCATCGGGGTCTCGGGGATTGTCGTGAAAGTAACAAAAGTTAGCGATTTTTACTGTGATATGAGAAAATTGCCTAAATGCATTTTACCTTACTGACAAGTTTCTCTTGTCTGGCCAGCGCACGGTGGGTATCGCCGCCGGCCAGTGGCGCGTGCCGCCCAACACACGATCGGACCGGCTTTGCAATCGGAACAATTTGAACGCATTCATGACTTCTGGACGCGCCGCCAGCGGCTGACACAAGGCGAACTGGGCGAGTTTTACCAGCGCGTCATTGCCGCGCTGACGCCGTGCCGCCCGCGCGAGGCGGCCTCGCTCGGCGATTCACTGGTTGACTTGCGCCACCAGTTTTTCATTGAAAAAGTCCTGCACGGCGACAGCGACGCCGCGCCCCACCACGTCGGCGCCTTGTACCTGTACTTCAAGCGCTTCATCATCGACCAGCTGCGCAAGCAGCGCGATGACGACGACGCCGATGCGCAGGAGGGCTGCGACTTGCAGGCGCCCGACTCTTATGCCGAACCGCTGCGCGACTACCAGCTCACGCCGCAGCAAGTGCGCGAAGCGGCCGACGTTTTTATCGCCACCTTGCCCCGCGATTTGATCTTGCTGTTGCGCCATTGCGGCTGCGGCGGCATGCCCGTCAAGGAACTGGCCGAGCAGATCGCTTCCGCGCATTACCATGGCGGCAAGCTGGGCCTCGTGCACCGGCAGAAGGGCGATCCCGCCAGCGCGGGACGCCAGGTGGTCGAGCCTGCCCACCGCGCCACCTTGCTGGGCAGCTGGGTCTTGATCCTGCTCAAGCTGCGCGTGGGCGATGCGCTGACCGCGCGCGACCTGCAGGCGGCGCAAATAGTTTTGGATATTCTGTGCGTGGCCGCGTTATCCCTGCACATGGACCCCGTGTCCATCCACCCGAACCCTGATGAAAGGCCACCGGCATGACTGCATTGACGCCCTCGCTGGCCATCGTTGCCGCGCGCCTGCCATCGCCGCCGACTTCCGCCGAGCTGTTGGACGCGGACGTGGCGGGTACTCCCCCCGACTGGCGCGGCATTGCCGTGCCGGAACACTTGATGGAACGCTTTGCGCGCCGCAGCGACGCGGCGCCCTTGGCCGGGCGGCCCATCGCGGGCGGACAGATCCACCTGCTGGCGCGTTGTCCCGGCTTTGGCGCCGTGCTGCTCGACGCCTGGGACAGCACACGCCAGCGCTGGCGCGGCTGGCTCGTCACGCCGGACACGTCCTATGCGGATGCCTGCGGCCTCGTGGTCGAGGAGCGCGACGCGCCCGCCGACCCCCGCGCGGGCCTGGTGTTGTGCGACATGCCCATGACCCTGGCCGTGACGGATCTGGGCGCCTGCCTGGGCGTGTTCAGCCAGGAGCGCCTGCAGGCGGCGCGCTGGCTGGAAACGCATGGCCGTGCCAATGGGGCCACGGCGGCGCCGGGCGTCATCGCCCGCGTGGCCTTGCCTGGCGACGGCTATGCGCTGACGGGCACGCCCCTGTCGAGCGAGCTGGGCAAGGATGGCCGCGTGGCCTACCGGCAATTGCTGCGCCAGGGGCTGCAGCAGTTGCAGATCGCCCCGGCCGATGCCGCCGCGCCACAGTTGACGCCAATCAAGGCGGCCAATGCCAGCCGCTGGCTGAAGATCGTCACGGCCGTGGCCGCCAGCGTGATGGTGGTGCAATCGGCGTGGCTGTTCCTGCCGAAAGATCAGGCTGTCGTCGGCAATGCCGAGTTCCGCAGCGGTAGTGGCAGCGGCGTCGAGACGGGCGTGCGCTTCCGCGTGCTGTTCCGCGCCGAGGCGACGGAGGCGGAGATACGCACGTGGCTGCAGCGCGAGCAGCTGGAAATCGTCGCCGGGCCGGACACCCTTGGCGCCTTCACCGTGCTGTCGCGCGACCGCCAGAAAGTCTTGCCGCCGCCAGGCCCGGGCAATCCGCTGGCCGTCATCAACCCCTGAATCCTGAAATAAGAGAAAGTTATCGAGCATGACAACGTATAAGAATTTTGCATCCGCGCACTGGCGCAAACTGGTCATGGGCGTGGCCGCCGGCGTCTTGCTGACGGGCTGCGCCATGACGCCGAATGGCCGTGGCGGCGTGATGATGGGCCTCGATACGGCCGAGCTGTTCGGCACGCCGCTGTCCACCTTCCGCCTGCGCGACGGCACGGAAGGCACCTTGCGCAAGGATCCGCAAGGCAAGTATTCGATCAAGCTGTCGCAGGCGTTTCGCGTCGTGCCGCTGGCCAATGCCGTCACGGCCCGCGTGGCGCGCGTGGAGAACGTGGGCGAGCGCACCGTGGTGATCGTGGAAACGCAGGAGCGCGGCTGCGCCTACCGCTATGAAGTGCTGGCGTTCCAGGGCACGGACGTGTTGCAGTGGACGGTGGGCAATTGCAAGGACCGCCCCCGCGTGGAACTGGCGGCGGACGCGAAATCGCTGAATATCGATTTCCCCAACTACAACCGCCTGTTGCGCATGATCTACACGGACAACCGCCTGCTCAACGCCAGCGTGGCCGTGCCGCCCGGCGTCGATACGCGCGCCCAGCCGTTTGCCGACGACGCCTTGCGCGGCACGGGACCCGCCATCGCCACCCTGCCTGGCAGCGACAGCGGCCGCGTGATTCCCGCGCCGCCAGCCCCGGCATCGGCCCCGGCCGCCGCGCCGAAAGCGGGCAGCCGCGCCAGCGCCAAGCCGCGCCGCCAGGAGACCCCGGCCAGGGCGGCGGCACCCGCCATCAGCCTGCCGGCCCCGCGCAGCGCGGCGGCTGCCCCTGCCGCGCCGATGATCTTCCAGGCTGAAGAGATCAAGCCCGTCGTCATCGATCTGAGGAAATAAGATGGCCGCGAGTCTGCGCAGTCTGCAAATCCGGCAGACCTTGATCCTGATCGTCCTGACGATCATTTATTTGTGCTGCGAGCTGGGCTTCAATGCACGTTTGCTCGATGTGGTGGGCGGCGACGTCAAGCCGCACGACGTGGAAGGCGTGGAATTCTATGGCCGCAGCCTGTCGGGCATCGCCGCCGCGCTGGTGGTGCTGCAACTGATGTGGCGCCGCCGCCTGAAGAACAATGGCAGCGGCCCCAGCTGGAAAAAGATCATCTTCTGCTGCGTCGCCACGGCCGCGGTCGTGTTCGGCATTCTGAAGACGACGGTCACGGTGCTGGTGGAAACGCGTGATGCGCAATTTCGCCGCCTGGCCTTCAACACCACCCTGATGCAGCGCTCGCTGGTGGGCGGCAGCCTGCAATTGCAGGGCCTGGTCGACGATGCCACCCTGTTTGCCAAGCCCGAAGGCAAGGCTTTCCTCGCCCTGTTTCCGTTCCTGGCCGTGTCGGTGGGGCACCTCGATGAGCGCATGGAGCCGGCCAAGGAGCAGTTGATCAACTTTAATGTCCGCAAGATCGCCGGCGGCGCGGCCGGCTACTACGACAAGTACCAGCAGGCGATCGGCGAAGTGCATGACAAGTGGAAATTGTATTCGGGTATCATTCCCGACGACGATGCGGGCTTGCGCCAGCAGCAGGAATCGGCGTGGAACGATTACCGGCAAAGCCTGTCGCGCCATGGCTGGCAGCCGCATTCCGTGCCGGCGCGGCGCAAGGCGGCCGTGGTCAACAATGTGCGCAAGAAGGTGCCCGTCTCGGCCAACTGGCACCCGGCCGACCAGCTATCGTTCCGCCTGGCCGTCAAGCGCCGCTATGCGTCGGAAGCGGCCGGCAAGGGCTTGACTATCAAGGGCGACCGCATTCCGCCCGGCCTGTCCTTCCCCGCCTTCGTCGCGCGCCCCGGCATCCAGGCCGTGCTGCGCGACGGGCCGGACGGCGGCGACGGCAGCGAAGCGAGCAAGGGCTTGCGGCTGCCCAAGGGCGCCGTGGTGCAGGACGCGTATGCGAGCCCGGCCGAGTTCAGCCGCCTGTTCGACCAGTTCGCCGCGCGCCAGACGGCGGAAAAGCTGGTCGAGTACCGCGCCAGCCGCAGCGACTTCGAAGTGCATGGCAAGTATTATGCGGAGGGCAAGGAAGCGGCGCGCGCGGCCATCGTGCCGCCCGTGGCCCTGTTCTTTTCGCTCCTGGGCGCCATCGGCCACTTTTCGAAACTGCTGTACCTGATCGCCACCGTGGGCTTGCTGGTGCTGGCGGCGCGCCGGGGCGAGCAGGCGGGCGCCGATGGCCAGCTGAGCCGGCGTTCCGCGTGGATCGCCACGGGCGTGCTGGCCGGCGCCTTCCTGGGAACCTGGGGTATTTTTAGCCTGTCGGACAACAATGTCACGAAGAGCGAGCTGTTCCGCCAGATGCTGGACTGGAACCGTCAGGCCGACGGCGACAGCACGCGCTGGCAAATCGCCGGCAAGGGCTTGCTGGCCAATATCACGCACGTCGTGGCGGTGGGGCAGGGCTACAGCTACCCCGTCAACGAAGCGATCCGCATCAATATTTTGCAGGGACTCGAATATGGTTATCACCCGGAAAAAAAATAAGGCGGCCGCCCTGGCCTTGCTGCTGTGCATGGCCAGCACGGCCGTGCAGGCCGACTGCCTGGGCATGAAGGTGCATGCCCACCGTGGCGCCGGCAATGCGCCGGAAAACTCGCTGAGCGCGCTGCGCAACACGTATTTCGGCACCTGGGACGGCGTCGAGACGGATTTGCAGCTGCTCGGTGACGGCAGCTGGGTGGTGCACCACGACCTGCTGACGGGCAGGGTCGTCGATACGGGGTCGCCCCGCACCGTGAAACAATTGACGGCCGACGACTGGCGCGCGGCCAGCATGAAGAACCGTGGCGTGGCCACGCCGGAAACGCCGCCGTTCGTCAGCGATGTGGCCGACCTGGCCACCGCGTTCCCGGCCAAGACCCTGAATGCGGAAATCAAGGATGTCGTGCCGTCGTGCGCGCCCATCAATACGCTGGTGGCGCAGTTGCGCGCCAACATCAAGCATGGCAACTGGTTTTTGACCTCGGGCGTGCCGAACAACCTGGCCTGTGCGCGCCGCGCCGATCCGCACGGTTACCTCGGTCTGCTCGTGTTTGATGCGCGCAATGCGCAGGCGGCCGGCGCCAACCGGGTCAGCCGCTATATCGCGAAAAACGCCCGTCCGCCCAAGCTGGACAAGCCCTGGCTGCAGCGCGTGCAGCAGCAGATCGGCATGCCGACGGGCGTGCACGTGGACGCGCGCAGCCTCGACGCCAATCCGAATTTGCTGGCCGATGCGGCCAGCCTGAACATGCCCGTCTTCGTGTATGCCGTCGACGGCGACTCGGCCCTGGCCGCCTCGCTGCTGCGCGCCCAGCAGCGCAGCCACCGCTGGCCCAGCGGCGTCATCCTTGACGGCAATCCGGAAACGTTTTGCGCGATGATGAAAAATTGATGGAAGGCGGTGTGGATATTTATTACACTGCTTTCAAAAAAAATAGCCAGCGATGTTCTCTGGTTTACTCTTGGTAAGTCACGGAACATCAAAATTTACAACAAACGTAATAAAGTGGAAAAATACTTTTGATTGCTTGATGCGAAATAAGTTACAATTTATGCTATTTCCATGAGGCAATAGAGGTTGGTTCGTGTGGTCGAAATCCAAGATATCTGCAGTTCTGTCATTTCAACTGATTTTTTTCCTGCTCGCGTTCCCAGCCTCTGCCGCTGATATAGCGGTAGCCGGATTTGCATTTTCCGGTGACTCCGCCACGGCCGGCGTTCGTTTTCCATATTCCCATCAAGTATATATGCGCTTGCGTGCCGATAAGTCGGGGCAGAACCTTTCGCGCATTATTCACGACCGTAGTGGCAAGGTGGCCAATCCTGCCCTCAGTCTGTTGCCGCCCGCATCTCTCGTTAATCTCAAGAAAAGTGATCAGGCCTTGATCACGGTGCTGGTACTGACCGGCGAAACGGTATTGACGGAAAATTTCGGCAGTTATTACAAGACCTTTGTCAATTTGCGTGGCGATGCCCTGATTTTCGATTACAAGAGCAAGACCGTGGTACGCAGTTATCCCGTCAATGCCGCCCTGTTTGATGCCACGCCGGACGCACCCGATGCGGCACGTATCAGCGGATTCATCGAGCAGTTATTGTTGAAGGAAGAGGGCAAGGGCCTGGTGACGCAATACCTTGATCGCCTTGCCCACGCGACTTTGCCGACCCCAGGCCAGCGCACGATCCAGATCCGGCGTGCCAAAGTGGCGCCGGAAGCGCTGGCTGTCATGCCCGACGCGCTGCGTAGCCAGCCGCAACTGATGGAAAGCATGGTGGTTGACGCCTTTGCTTCGGTACTGTCCGCCAAGGCTGGCGTACCGTTGCTGCCGAGCAAGGCTGGCGACGCCTTGGGACGCATGTCGCTGCGGCTCGAGAATGGCGATGACGTCGATTTGAATATCGGTGAGGGTGATTATGTTTTTGATATTATCCTGAATAAGTTTGCCAAGATTAAAACGGCGGAAACCGCTGTCGCGATATCGTATGTATATGGTGCCTATGCGCATGTACAGTTCTCTGAGCCGTTGCTCAATTCCGATTTTCTGAATACAGACTTGAAAAATGGCGAAACGGCAATTGTTCCTGCCGGCCGTATTGGTTCTGATGATTTCGCTGCATATCAAGATGCCTTACGCGGTCTGTTTTTAAAACTGACCGCCGCATTTGAGGGTGGCGACATGAAATGGATACAGACCGCGGCTGGCGCCAAGGATATTGGTAAACAACTCGAGGCAACTCGGGTGATATTAAAGGCGAGTAAATAGATGAAAAAATTGATGTTGTTTTGCCTGGGCTTGCTTTTGGCGGGTCAATGCTTTTCCCAGGTTATTCAGATTAAAGGCGCGGCGACGGTGAAATATGCGGCCATGTTGACGGATGCCGACAAGGAAATGGCTTATCAGAAGGCGCAAATGGCGGCGATAGAACGCTATTTCGCTGAAAGCGGCGAAGCGGAATCGGAGAACTTTGAAGCGATCCAGGGAAAGATAGAGGCCAATCTGGATAAATTCTTGCTCAGTACTGTTGTCCTGAATGAGCAGGATCAGACCAGTTTGCGTAAATATTCCGTGGCAGTGCGTGCCGAACTCAATGTGGCGAAACTGAGGAATACCCTGAAAGGCGCCAGTGCCACCGGTCGGGTATCGAACGGGGAAAAATCGCAGATGGTGTATGTCTTTGTTGGCCGCGAAGTGGCCAGCGTCAAGGCATTTGATGAGCGTGTCGTCAAGCGTGCCGAGCTGACCCTCGACGGCAGCGCAAAAACGAGCGGCAGCGTGAATGGCCGCGAAGGCGAATCGCTGAGCGGCGGGGCCATTGCCACCAATGCCAGCGTGCGCCGGAATGAAAACGTTGCCCTCAAGCAGACTATCAAGGTCGAAACCGGTGGCAGCACCGTGCGCAAGGCCGATGAAACCGATTACCGTGTGTTTTCGCTGGCCAACCAGAAGACGGCCGTGACGAGCGTGTTTTCGCAAGCAGGGTACCTGGTCGCCGATCCTGAGTTCGTACTCGGTGATAAGGACATTCCATCAGTGAATAAAGATTTCTCCAAAGGTAATGATTTGGCGCCTGCGACCTTGCGCTCCATCGTTGCCGCCTTGCGCAAGG
This sequence comes from Janthinobacterium sp. HH106, assembly GCF_001758725.1. Taxonomy (NCBI): domain Bacteria; kingdom Pseudomonadati; phylum Pseudomonadota; class Betaproteobacteria; order Burkholderiales; family Oxalobacteraceae; genus Janthinobacterium; species Janthinobacterium sp. HH106. The sequence goes on from NZ_LRIC01000019.1 coordinate 111,112, forward strand.
CGAATGTGCCCCTGCTGGCATTAGCCACGTTTGATGTCAATCCTGCCGCGACCGATGAAGCGACCGGCTTGCAGCGCGTCGTGGTATCGGTCACCGGCCGCGTACTCGATTTGCGTGGCGCATTGCCACGTGAAGTGGCGGCCGTGCCACCGGTACAGTATTTTGGCCTCGGTGCGGACAATGCGACAGCCCAGACCAAAGCCTTGAAGGACGCTTCCGCACTGGCGGCCAAGGAAATTATCAGCCGCTTGAGCGCTGCTGGCGTGTATTGACATACCGGTGCGGGCGGCAGGTCGAACGCCCGCATCTTCCATTTTCTCGACTGTTTCCCATTCTTTTTATAAAAAGGCAAGTCATGAAGCATATCCGTATTTCCGCATTGTTGGGTGCGACCCTGTTGGCAGTTTCGAGCCTGGCATCGGCTCAATTCGGTAGCCTGTCCGGTGCGCTGGGCGGCGGCAAAGGGGTTACGGCCGAGCAGATCGTCAAGAAATATGTCGGCGGCACGCAAAGCGTCATGAAAGCCGATGCGACCATGCTGGCCGCGTTTGGTTTGAAGGAACAGTCGGACAAGGCCGCCCTGGAAGCGCAGAACCTGACCGAAGGCGCCACCAAGGATAGCCTGCAGGGTGCAAGCAAGATGCAAAGCGAAAACAGCAAACTGCTGGAAGAGCAAATGAAGGGCAAGAAAGTAGCCATGGATGATGCGAGCAAGCAGCGCTTTACCGAAGGCTTGATTGATCTGTCGAAAGGCGTGATCCAGTACGTCGGCATGAGCAAGGATGTCGGCAGCTTCAAGCCATCGGTCACCGCTCTGGGCGCATCGGCCAATTCGGCCCTGTTCATTGCACAAAACCTGCCGTCGTCGATCAAGGCCGTCAGCAGCACCTTGAAAGTGGCGATCGACTTTGCCAAGAACAATAACATTCCGCTGCCAAAAGAAGCCAGCGACGCTACAGCATTGCTGTAAGTCAAAAGCGCACAGGGAAGACAGCAGGGCGACTGGTTCGCCCTTTTTTTTTGGGGACAATGGAATTGCCTATGAAGATCATAATGAAATCCGGTATGCCAGCCATACTGCTGAGTATTGCCTTGGGCTTGGCTGCTTGTGGCGAGAAAGCTGCGCAGCCGCCTGTTGCGTCCAGCGCGCCTAAGCTGACGCAGACACCTGACGTCGGACAGGTCGAACAAGTCACTACGACGGCAACTGGCAGCGGCATTTCGCCCGGTGCCGCGCTCAATGACGCGCTCAAGCTGGCCATCATGCAAGTCAATGGTGCCACTGTGCAAGCCAGTTCGAGCAATGCGAGCATGTTTGAGCAGGTGACGGCAACGCTCGATGTCGATTCGACGGCCGGCTCGGGGAGCGCAAGTATGAAGGCGACCATGCAGGGCCAGGCATTTGCCGAGCAGATCATCAGTCAATCGAAGGGCGTGGTCTCCTCGTTCAAGGTAGTTGACATGGCATCGCCATTTTCCAAGGGCGGTCTTTACAAGGTGGAGATCGAAGCGCGCATTGCCAAGTTCAAGGCGCCAGCCGATAGTGGCAAGATCAAGATCGTTGTGGCGCCGCTGCGCAGCGAGCAAGCCAGCTTCAACATTGGTGGGCGCGTGGTGCCGGCGCAGGAAGTGCTGGCGCCGATCCGCCAGCAGATCATTGACGCCTTGTCGCAAACGGGCCGCTTTACCGTGCTGGATCGCCAGTTTGAGGGCGAGTTGCAGGATGAGTTGAATATGATTAGCTCGGGTAATTCCCCGAGTACCGACCTTGCCAAGCTGGGACAGGCATTGAGCGCGGATCTGGTGTGGGTCGGCGTGGTCAATGAATTCGCTTACCAGCGACATGCACGCAAGCTGCAGACCTCGGACCGCGAACTGGTGTCCTATGCCGGTGCCTGGTCTGTCTCGCAACGCATGATCAATCTGGCTACGCGGCAGATCCTGCAAGCGACCACCCTGCGTGGCGAGCCGCCAGCGATTGCCGCCACGACTCTGGGCAGTAACTTCAATGAGAGCCAGACGCTGCAGAACATGCAAACAGCGATCGTCAAACAGGCTACTGAGGCTATCTTGCTGCGCACTTTCCCCATTTCCATCGTCGAGCGTGATGGTGAAAACGTCGTATTGAGCCAGGGTGGCAACGCCGTGGTGCAAAACGGCCGCTATCGTGTGTATCAGCAAGGCAAGGAGATCAAGGATCCGCAGACCGGCCAGTCACTGGGCAATATGGAAAAACTGTGCTGCGAGGTACGTATCGAACGCGTGACGCCGAACTTGTCGTATGGCATTCTGGAAAACGTCAAAATCAAGCTCGATGGTATCGCTGCGGGCGTGTTGCAGGTGCGGGAAGCGGCACCGGTAGACAAGGCCATCGTCAAGGCTGAGCCTGCCGTGGCGCCACTGAAAACCGAGGTGAAGCGCAGTACATCCACCGCTGCTGCCAAAAATGCCACTGCGGATGGTGGCGACAAGGACTGGTAAGTCTCTACGGCTCAACGGATCCAGGCAAGTCGTCACGGATCCTTGTCGTTGGGTCGGCTTGGGTACCGAGCGGATATTGTCGGTGCCCATTTCTCCCTGATAAACCATTTTGCCACGCAACATTGGCGCTCCAGCCCCGAAAATCTATACTGATGGTGGCCCGCACCGGGCCTGTTTTTTGCGCATCGCAGCATCGATAATGTTTGCATCGCGCGCGTGACTGGCCTATAAATGTAATCGATTACATTTATGTGAAAAGCCCCATGCCGCCAGCCGTCCCGTCTTCCTTGCCGACAGAAACCGTCTCCATCAGCGCCGTCGCCGCGCATGCGGGCGTGTCGGTGGCCACCGTCTCGCGCGTGATGAATGAGCAGGCCGGGGTGCGGGCGCCCACGCGCGACAAGGTGCTGGCGTCCGTGGCGGCGCTCGGCTACCGCATGAACCACCTGGCGCGCAGCCTGCGCACGGCCGAGAGCCGCATGCTGCTCACCATGGTGCCGGACGTAGGCAACCCTTTCTATGCGCAGATCGTGCGCGGCATCGATACGGTGGCGCGCGAACACGGCTATTTTGTATTGCTGTGCGACACGGGCGCCGACGCGGGCCGCGAGCGCTCCTACTTCGACTTGCTGCGCATGCACCGCGCCGACGGCGCCATCTGCCTGGACCCGGACACGGTGCAGCATGCGCTGTCGCATGAATCCGTCAGCCTGCCGTGGGTGGCCTGCTGCGAATTCGACCCCGCCGTGGCCGTGCCCTATGTCGGCATCGACAACCACCGGGCCGCCTCCGACGCCGTCGCGCATCTGCTGTCGCGCGGCCATACGCGCATCGGCCTGATCAACTCCGATGAACGCTATCTGTACGCGCGGCAACGTCAGCAAGGCTATCTGGACACGCTGGCCGCCGCCAGCCTGCCCGTGCAGCCGCAATGGGTGCACACGGTGCAAAGCCTCGACTATGAAGCTGGCACGGCCGCCACGTTGCGCATGATGGCGGGGCCCGATGCGCCGACGGCCATCTTTGCCGTCTCCGACACCCTGGCCATTGGCGTGCTGAGCGCGCTGCGCCAGCTGAAAAAACGCGTGCCCGAAGACGTGGCCGTCATCGGCTTCGATGATATCGCCATCGCCGCGCAGATCGACCCGGGTTTGACCACCATCGCGCAGCCGATGCGCGAACTGGGCGAGACGGCGGCGCGCCTGCTGCTGCAGCGCTTGGCGGACCCGGCAGCCAGCGTGCCGGGCGTGTTGCTGGAACATAACTTGGTCTTGCGAGGGAGTGCATAGTGAGCGTTGCCGTCGGTTTCGAGGGGGTGTGCAAGGATTTCGGCCCCGTGCGCGTCTTGCATGGCGTCAGTTTTACCCTGGCGCCGGGACGCGTGTATGGCTTGCTGGGTGAAAATGGCGCCGGCAAGTCGACCCTGATGAAAATCCTCGCCGGCTACGAGAGCGTGAGCGAAGGCCAGCTGCTGATCGATGGCCAGCCCCGGCGCTTCGCCAGTTCGCGCGCGGCGGAGAGCGCCGGCATCGTGCTGATCCACCAGGAATTCAACCTGGCCGAGCACCTGACGGTGGCGCAAAACATGTTTTTAGGCCACGAAAAGACGCGCGGCTGGCTGCTGGACGAGGCGGCCATGCGCGAAGAAGCGTCGCGCTATCTGAAACAGGTGGGGCTGGACGTCTCGCCCGACACCAAAATACGCGACCTGATCGTCGCCGAGAAACAGCTGGTGGAAATCGCCAAGGCCCTGTCGCGCCGCGCCCGCTTTTTGATCATGGACGAACCGACCGCCACCCTGACGTCGTCGGAAACCCAGCGCCTGTTCGCCGTGATGGCCCAACTGAAGGCGGACGGCGTCACCATCCTCTACATTTCCCACAAGCTCGACGAAGTGGAGCGCTATACGGACGAAGTCATCGTCATGCGCGACGGGCGTTTCGTCACGCGCGAGCCGACGGCCAGCCTCACGCGCCAGCAGATGGCGAACCTGATGGTGGGGCGCGAATTGTCCGACATGTTCCCCGCGAAAGTGCCGCTGGCGCCCGATGCCCCGATCCTGCTGAAGGTCGATGGCTTGAGCGTGCCCGGCTGGGCGAAATCGCTGTCGTTCGAGGTGCGCGGGGGCGAAGTGCTGGGCTTTGCGGGCCTGGTGGGCGCGGGGCGCACGGAATCGTTCGAGGCGCTGCTGGGCTTGCGTCCGCGCAGCGCGGGCACGATCCATCTCAATGGCCAGCCCGTGGATATCCGCACGCCCAGGCAAGCGATGCAGCACGGCATGACGTATCTGAGCGAAGACCGCAAGGGCAAGGGCTTGCATGTGAACCTGGGCTTGCGCGAAAACCTCACGATGATGACGATGGAGCGCTATGCGCGGCCGTGGCTCGACGTGAAGGGCGAGAAACAGGCGCTGGCCAGGGCCGTCGGGGATTTTAATATCCGCACGGGCGACCTGGACAGCCGTGCGCGCATGCTGTCCGGCGGCAATCAGCAAAAGCTGGCGCTGGCCAAATACCTGCATTCGGACCCCCGTGTCGTCGTGCTCGATGAACCGAGCCGCGGCGTGGACGTGGGCGCCAAGCGCGACATTTACTTCCTGATTCACCGCCTGGCCGCCGAAGGGCGCGCCGTGATCGTGATTTCATCGGAATTGATCGAATTGATCGGCCTGTGCCACCGGGTCGCCGTGATGCGCGCCGGCACCTTGCAAGCCACCCTGTCTGCTGACCACCTGACCGAAGAGGAGTTGATTGCCCATGCAACCGGCACGCACTGACACCACCGTATCCCCAATCTCCCGATTCGGCGCGCGCATCAAGGGTTTCGGCCCCGTGCTGGGCTTGTTATCTCTGTGCATCGCGGGCACCTTGCTCAATGGCGACTTCGCCACCGTGGACAACCTGATGAACGTGCTTACGCGCACGGCCTTCATCGGCATCATCGCCGTGGGCATGACCTTCGTCATCATTTCCGGCGGCATCGATTTATCGGTGGGCTCCATGGCGGCGCTGATTGCCGGTTGCATGATTTATTTCATGAATGCGCTGGCGCAAGGCGCGGGCGGCGACCTGGCACCGATCACCATGCTGGTGCTGGGCATCGCCATGGCCTTGATCCTCGGTGCCGGCTTTGGCCTGATGCACGGCTTGTTGATCAGCAAGGGTAATATCGAACCGTTCATCGTCACCCTGGGCACCTTGGGCATCTTCCGCGCCGTGCTCACGTATCTGGCCGATGGCGGCGCACTGACCCTGGACGCCACGCTGTCCGAGCTGTACAGCCCCGTCTACTACACGAGCGTGCTGGGCGCGCCGATCCCGATCTGGATTTTCCTGTTCGTCGCCGCCGCCGGCGCCATCATCCTCAACCGTACGACCTTTGGCCGCCACGTGCAGGCGATTGGTTCCAACGAGCAAGTGGCGCGCTACGCGGCCATCAACGTCGACAGGGTCAAAATCGCCACCTACATGCTGCTGGGCATCTGCGTGGGCATCGCCACGGTGCTGTACGTGCCGCGCCTGGGCTCGGCCACGCCGACCACGGGCTTGCTGTGGGAACTCGAAGCGATCGCCGCCGTCGTCGTGGGCGGCACGGCGCTGAAGGGCGGCGAAGGGCGCATCGTCGGTACCGTGATCGGCGCCATCCTGCTCTCCGTGATCAGCAATATCCTGAATTTGACCAGCATCATCAGTGTCTACCTGAATGCCGCAGTGCAAGGCGTGGTGATCATCGCCGTCGCCTTCCTGCAGCGAGGCCGCAAATAAAACAAGAGCGGCGTTCTGAAAGGGCGGCCAACGGGCGCCCACAACCTTGGAGGAGAGCAGCATGAAGAGCTTTATACGGGTAGCAGGGATGGCGGTGCTGGTGATGCAGGCGTGGGCGCTGCCGATGGGGCCGGCGCAAGCGGCTGACAAGCTCGTTGTCGGCGTGGCCATCCCCACGGCCACGCACAGTTTCACGTCGGGCATCGTGTGGTGGGCCAACCAGGCCAAGGCGGAGCTGGAAAAGGCCCATCCGGGGCTGAAAATCATCGTCAAGACGGCCGCCACGGCGCCCGAACAGGCGAACCAGTTGCAGGATATGTTGACGGTGAATAAGATCAACACCCTGGTGATCTTTCCCATCGAATCGGCCTCGCTGACGCAGCCCGTCGCGCAAGTGAAAAACAAGGGCGTGTATGTGACGGTGGTGGACCGCGGCTTGACGAACACGCAGTCGCAGGATGCCTATATAGCGGGCGACAACACGGCCTTCGGCAAGCTGCCGGCCGAATACCTGGCGAAAAGTTTAAATGGCAAGGGCAATGTCGTCGTGCTGCGCGGCATGCCGACCACCTTGGACAACGAGCGCTTTGACGCGTTTTCCGCCGTGATGAAGGGCCATCCCGATATCAAGGTGCTCGACGCCAAGTACGGCAACTGGAACCGCGACGATGCCTTCAAGGTCATGCAGGATTATCTGACCCGTTTCAAGCAGATCGACGCCGTCTGGGCCGCCGATGACGACATGGCCATCGGCGTGCAGAAAGCCATCGCGCAAGCCAATCGCACGGACATCAAGCAGGTGTTCGGCGGCGCGGGCGCGAAGGGCGCGGTGAAAAAGATCATGGACGGTTCCGACCCGCTGATCGTGGCCGACGTGTCGTACTCGCCGAAGTTCATGTACGACGCCATCAAGCTGACGACGGAAGCGCGCCTGAAAGGTGATAAATTGCCGGCCAATACGATCATCCCGTCGGTGCTGATCACGCGCGAGAACGCCAAGCAGTTTTACTTTCCGAACTCGCCTTTTTAAATTCTGGGGTCAGACCCCCTCGCCCGCCAGCAATGACCTTTGCGTTAGCGGCATTGAGGGTCTGACCCCGGCTTTCTCCAACAGGACATTGACATGAAAACCATCCAGGGCCCGGCCATTTTCCTGGCCCAGTTTCTCGGCGACGAGCCGCCGTTCGACTCGCTCGAGCACTTGGCGCAATGGGCGGCCGGCCTGGGCTACAAGGGCTTGCAGCTGCCGACGGCGCCGCGTTTGTTCGACCTGGAGCAGGCGGCTGTCAGCCAGCAGTACTGCGACGACGTGGTCGCCTTGCTGGCGCGCCATGGCTTGCAGGTGACGGAATTGTCGACGCACTTGCAGGGCCAGCTGATCGCCGTGCATCCGGCCTACGACGCGCTGTTCGACGGCTTTGCGCCAGAACAAGTACGCGGTGATCCTGCCGCGCGCACGGCCTGGGCCGCGCAGCAACTGCTGTGGGCTGCCACCGCCTCGCAACGCCTGGGCCTCAAGGCGCACGTGACGTTTTCCGGCGCACTGGCCTGGCCGTATCTGTACCCGTGGCCGCAGCGCCCGGCCGGACTGGTGGAAACGGCATTTGCCGAGCTGGCGAAACGCTGGTTGCCCATCCTCGATGCGTTCGACGCGGCCGGCGTGGACCTTTGCTATGAATTGCATCCGGGCGAGGACTTGCACGACGGCGTGACGTTCGAGCGTTTCCTGGCCGCCGTCCACGACCACCCGCGCGCATCGATTCTGTACGACCCCAGTCACTTCGTGCTGCAGCAGCTCGATTACCTGGCGTTCATTGATATTTATCATGCGCGCATCAAGGCCTTCCACGTCAAGGACGCGGAGTTCCGGCCCAACGGGCGCCAGGGCGTGTATGGCGGCTATGGCGACTGGCAGGACCGGGCCGGACGCTTCCGCTCGCTCGGTGACGGGCAGATCGATTTCAAGGCGATTTTCTCGAAGATGGCGCAGTACGACTTCCCCGGCTGGGCCGTGCTGGAGTGGGAATGCTGTTTGAAACACCCGGAGGACGGGGCGGCCGAAGGCGCACGTTTCATCCGTGACCATATCATCCACGTGGCCGAACATGCGTTCGACGATTTCGCGGGCAGCGCCGTAGACCAGGGCCAGATCAACCATTTGTTGGGATTGAAATAGGGAGACGACATGCAGCGACGCTTACGGCTGGGCATGGTAGGGGGCGGGCAGGGCGCATTCATCGGCGCCGTGCACCGCATCGCGGCGCGCATCGACGACCAGTACGAACTGGTGGCGGGCGCCCTGTCGTCCGACCCGCAGCGCGCGCGCGACAGCGGCGCGGCGCTGCACCTGGCGCCCGACCGTTGCTACAGCGATTACCGCGCCATGGCGCAGGCGGAAAGCGCGCGCCCGGACGGCATCGAAGCGGTGGCCATCGTCACGCCGAATCACCTGCATGCGCCCGTCGCCACGGCGTTCCTGGAAGCGGGCATCCACGTGATCTGCGACAAGCCGCTGGGCATCTCTCTGGCTGAGGGGCAGGCGCTGGCCGCGCTGGCCAAGCAGAAAAACTTGCTGTTTGCGCTCACGCACACCTACAGCGGCTACCCGCTCTTGCGCCATGCGAAAGCCATGGTCGAGGCGGGTGACATCGGCGAATTGCGCCTCGTGCAAGTCGAATATTCACAGGACTGGCTGGCCGACGCCATCGCGGCGGGCGGCATGAACGAGGGCAACTGGCACAACGACCCGCTGAAAGCAGGCCCGGGCGGCACCCTGCTCGACGTGGGCTTGCACGCGTATCACCTGGCGCAGTTCGTCAGCGGCCTGACGCCGCATGCCGTGCTGGCGGAATTGTCGACTTTTGTTCCGCACCGCACCCTGGACGACCACGTGCAGGTGATGCTGCGCTATGCGAATGGTGCCAAGGGCACCCTGTGGGCGAGCCAGGTGGCGACCGGTTGCGAAAACACGGTGCGATTGCGCCTGTTCGGCAGCAAGGCGCAGCTGGACTTTGACCAGGAACAACCTAATGAGCTGTGGTTCACGCCGCAGGGCGGCAACCGCCAGCTGCTGCGCCCGGGGCGGGTCGACAGCGCCGCCGCGCGCCACGCCACGCGCGTGCCGGCCGGCCACCCGGAAGGGTATCTGGAAGCGTTCGCCCAGTTGTACCTGGATGCGGCCCTGGCCATTCGCGCCCTGCAGGCGGGGACGCCGATACCGGAAGCGGCGCGCTGGCTGCCGACGGTGGCCGATGGCGTGGCGGGCCTGGCCTTTGCGGAGGCCGTGCTGCGCAGCCATGCGGGAGGGGGGCGCTGGACGACCCTGGCAAGCTGACTGTTACACTGGGCGCATGAGCGCGCTCCCCTTTACCACCACCACGTTTACCGTCACCATCGTCTCGCAAGGCTGGCAATTCCCGGCCGAGGCGGGCACCACCGTGCTGGCCGCCGCCGAGCTGGCCGGCATCCGCCTGCTCAGTTCCTGCCGCAACGGCACGTGCCGCACGTGCATTTGTCACATGCCCGAAGGAAAGATCCGCTACACGGTGGACTGGCCCGGCATCAGCCCCGATGAACGGCTCGACGGCTACATCCTGCCCTGCGTGGCCGTGGCCGAAAGCGATATCACCATCCAGGCGCGCGCCGTGCGCAAGTAAAGCGTTGTTGTGAGTATCTGTTAGATTTTAACAATGTTTCTCATGCTATAACATTCAGTCCAGGTTTCCAGCACACCTCCATTGGGGAGGAAATGAAACCTCAACATGGACATTGCATGCGCACATTATTCCCTTCGTTGTGGCAGGCCGCCGCATTGGCGTTGGCCATCATGACTACCTTGTCCGCCTGTGGCGGCGGTTCCGGCAGCGCCGTTGGCGTGCCGCCTGGCTTGCAGGAAAAACCCGGCATGACGCTGGCGGAGGTGAGCGGCAGCTGCACGGCCCAGCCTGGTGCCACCTGCGATGATATTCGCGTGACAGTGCGCCTGGCCGATGGCGTGAGCGATGCGCGTCCCCAGCCGCAGGAAAAACCCGCCAGCGGCACGGCGCTCGTGCTGCAGGCGGCCGACCGCCAGAAGCAGGCCGATGGCAGCTGGCGGCTGACGTTCAAAACGGTGCCTGGCCTGCTTCCCGGCGAGTACACGGGCAAGATCGAGCTGTCCTTGCCCGCCACGGTAGGCCTGTACAAGACGGAAAGCATGGATTACAAGGTCATTGTCGCGCCGCTCGCCGGCAGCATGGGCGCCTTGCAAGCCCTGCCCGGCGTGGACGACTGGGAAGGCGTGAATGGCAATGCCGCGCATACGGGCCTGGTGCCGGCCACCTTCGACAGCCGCCGCTTCACGCGCCGCTGGACCTGGCTGGGCGCGAGCTCCCCGCGCGCGGTCGTCGGCAGTCCCGTGGTGACGGCCAACGGCCTCGTGTATGTCAGCCAGCAGTCCGCCGCGCCGGCGGAAGGCAGCAGCAAATATGTGACCACATCGACGGTGACGGCGCTCAGCGAGAGCGACAGCCAGGCGCGCTGGACGCAGTCGCTCACGTCGGACGGTTACCTGGGCGCGCCGGCCGTGTCGGGCGGCAAGCTGGCCATGGCGGGCAGCGATACCGTGTATGTCTTTGACGCGCTTGCTGGTGGCGCGCCGCTCGGCGTGCGTCCGCCGAATACGAATGGCGCACTGCTGGGTGTTTCCCTGGCGACGGCGCCCACCTTTTTGGACGGCAATGTCTACCTGGGCGGGAATAACGACGTGAGTGCCATCGGTGCGGCGACGGGCCAGACACGCTGGTCTGCCAGTCTGGGCTTGTCCAAGCTGGGTAATGTTGATGAGTGGACACCCGCCGTTAATGCGAGCACGGTGTACAGCCATGCGGCAGGGGCATTGACGGCGTTCAATATCGCCGATGGCACAACGCGCTTCAGCGTGGCGGTGCCGGGCCAGGTGCTGGGCGGCTTGAACAAGAGCAGCCTGCGCCAGGCGCCCGTGCTGGCCGAGGCGGGCAGCGTGCTGGTGCTCAATCAGCGACCGCTGGCCGGCGAGGCGGCGGATAACAGCTTGAGCCTGGTTGACGTGGATAGCCGCGCCGTGCGCTGGACGGTGCAGGGGCAGTTCAGCACGCAGCCAGTGGTGGCGCGGGGCGTCGTGTACGTGGGCAACCAGGCCGGTCAGGCGCTCGAAGCACGCCAGCTCGCTGACGGTGCGCTCCTATGGCGCTGGCCTCTGGATACGGCCCTTGATGGGTATTTTGGCGGCGATCTGATCGTCACCGGCAATCTGCTGTTTGTTGGCGGGCGCAACAATACCTATGCGATCGACCTGGCCAGCCGCAAGACCGTCTGGACCTACCGCATGGGCGGCAGCCTGGCGCTGTCGCGGCATGGCGTGCTGTACATCCGCCAAGGCACGGATTTACCTGGCAGCAGCATGGTGTTGACCGCCATCAACCTGCAATAGCGGCTTGCCGCGCCGTAGTCAGGGCTTGCCCGGGTTCTTCAAACGCTGCAGCAGCGCTTCCACGCCGTCGCTGACGGGCAAGCCGTGGCGGCGCAGCAGCTGCACGTGCAATACGAGGTTTTCCAGCACCAGCTTGGCCGCCACGGCCAGCAGGGCCAGGTTGCGGTCTTCCGGGCTGAAACTTTCCATGGCGTCGGCCATCTCGCACAGGTGGTTGGCGATCAGGCCGCGCAATTCCTGCTCGTTGAAGGGCAGGTCGGCAAAATCGATCGGGTCGGCCACTTCCACTTCCTGCATCAGCACCGCTAGTTCTTCCGGGGTAATCGTCATGCCTGGCCTCCTTGTGTGCTTGCCGTTATTTTAGCGGTATCGCCGTTGCATCGTCGGCGAATCGGACTAGAATGAGTCCAGGCCGATGACGTCGAAGGCAGCATGGCGCACTTGCATTTTACCCAACAACTGGCACGCTTCCTGAACGTCCCCACGGTGGAGGTGGCCGCGCCACGCCTGCGTGCCGCCTTGGACAGTGTCTTTGCCCAGCAGCCGCGCCTGCGCGGCTACGTGCTCGACGAACAGGGCGCGTTGCGTCCCAATGTGGTGATCTTCATCGACGGCGTGCGCTGCCGCGAGCGCAGCGTGCTGGACGACGCCTTGCGGCCCGACAGCCAGGTATACATCTTGCAGGCACTTTCCGGAGGTTAATCATGAGACCAGGCAGGGCGCAGCGCGCGTATCTCGGCACCCGCAAGGGGCTGTTCCGGTTCGATGTTGATGCGGCCGGCGCCTGGCAGCTGGCGCTGGTGCAGTTTGCCGGCGATCCCGTCTCCATGCTGCTGCACGATGGCCGCGACGGCACCGTGTACGCGGCCCTGAACCTGGGCCACTTCGGCGCCAAGCTGCACCGCCTCGATGCGGGCGCCGGCGCGTGGCAGGAAGTCGCCGTGCCCGCCTATCCCGCCAAGCCCGAGGGCAGCAGCGATAGCGTGGACTGGACGGTGCGGCAGATCTGGTCGCTGGCGGCCGGCGGCGCGGACCAGCCCGGCGTGCTGTGGGCGGGCACCCTGCCTGGCGGCCTGTTCCGCTCAAGCGACCGCGGCGACAGCTGGCAACTGGTGGAAGCGTTGTGGGACGTGCCGCAGCGGGCGCAGTGGTTTGGCGGCGGCTACGACGTGCCCGGCATCCACAGCATCTGCGTCGACCCGCGCGACAGCAATACCGTGCTGGTCGGCGTGTCCTGCGGCGGTGTGTGGCAAACGGCTGATGGCGGCGCCAGCTGGGCCTTGAGCGCGACGGGCATGCGCGCCGACTACATGCCGCCCGAACTCGATGAAAACGAGGCCGTGCAAGACCCGCACCGCATCGTGCGCAGCGCCGGCACGCCGGACGCGTTGTGGTGCCAGCACCATAACGGTATCTGGCGCTCGCTTGACGCGGGCTGGCACTGGCAGGAAGTGACGACGGCGCCGCTGTCGCATTTCGGCTTTGCCGTGGCCGTGCATCCGCGCGATGGCGACACGGCCTGGTTCGTGCCGGCGCAGGCGGACGTGCTGCGCATACCCATCGATGGCGCGCTGGCCGTGACGCGCACGCGCGACGGCGGGAAAACGTTTGAAGTGTTGCGCGCGGGATTGCCGCAGCAGCATTGCTACGACCTCATCTACCGCCACGGGCTGGCGCTGGCCGACGACGGGCGCAGTTTATTGATGGCGTCGACGACGGGCGGCGCCTGGTATTCGGGCGACGAGGGCGAACATTGGCAGACGCTGTCTGCCCACTTGCCGCCCGTTTATGCCGTCTGTTTTGCCACGCCGTAATAGCACAGGAAGATATCGACGGCCAGTGCCGTCACTTCGCGCTGGCGTGCCGGGCTCAGCAGCGGTTCACCGAGGGTGATCTGTGGCCAGAAGGCAAAGGTCTTCAATGGAGCCATCAGCAGGTGTCCCACTTCCAGCGTCTCGCCCGCCTTGATGCGTCCGTCTTGCTGCGCCGCGCGGATCCAGATATTCAGGCCCGTTTCCTTTTCATTCAGGCGCGCCACCATCGCTTGCGCGCGCTCGGGCGAGTGGATCGTTTCGCCAAAGATCACGCGCGCCAGGTCGATGAAGGCCGGATCGCACAGCAAGGCCATCTTCTGCTCGACCAGGGCCAGCACTTGCGGGCGCAGCGGCTGGTCGGCCACATAGGGCACGGCAGGCTGGGCCATGCTGCTTTCCCACATGCGCTGCAGGATTTCCGCGAACAGCTCGTCCTTGCTGGGGAAATGGTTGTACACGGTGCGCTTGGATACGGCGGCCGTGGCGGCGATCTTGTCCATGCTGGTCGCATCGAAACCGTGCTCGCGGAACTCGGCGATGGCGGCATCGACGATGGCGACGCGCTTGCGGTCGGTGAGGCGTTGCGGTGCGGCCATGGCTGAAAATCTCCTTTGAAAACAATATTTTACACCTCCTGGTTTACTTTGCCAGAAATAGGAACTACACTGTGTAGTGTAATTTAATCCTTGTATTTTATTGACCGGGCTGCATATGTACCGCATCTTATTCTTGGGAGTTCTGATCATCATGAGTTCTTGCACCTTGCGCGCCGCGCCCGTCGCGCCGACCGAATCACCGCAACGCCTCGAAGGCAAGTTCCGCAATCCCGTGCAAATGCACAAGCTGGGCACGGCGGCAACGCTCAAGCTGATGTGGACATTTCTCTTTGATAAGCCCGACAGCACGGTACCGGCTGCGGCTGTGCCCGTGCAAGCGCTGACCCGGGCGCAACTGCTGGCCGCGCCGGACAACAGCCTGTTTCGCCTCGGCCATTCGACCCTGTTGCTGAAACTGAATAACGAATTCTTCCTCACCGACCCCGTGTTTTCCGAGCGCGCCTCACCGGTGCAGTGGGCGGGACCCAAACGTTTCCACCAGCCTCCCATCAGCATCGCCGACTTGCCGCCGATCAAGGCCATCATCCTGTCGCATAACCATTACGACCACCTCGACCATGCCGCCGTGCTGCAACTGGCCGCCAAGACCGAACACTTCGTCGCGCCGTTGGGCGTGGGCGACACCCTGGTCGAATGGGGCGTGCCGAAGGACAAGGTGCAGCAGTTCGACTGGTGGCAGGGGACGACGATTGCGGGCGTGAAGCTGGTGGCGACGCCATCGCAGCATTTCTCGGGGCGGGGCTTGTTTGACAGCAATCAAACCCTGTGGGCGTCGTGGGTCATCGACGCGCCGGACGTGCGCGTGTTTTTCAGCGGCGACTCCGGCTATTTCGACGGTTTCAAGCAGATCGGCGACAAGTACGGCCCGTTCGACGTGACCATGATCGAGACGGGCGCCTACGACAAGCTGTGGCCGGACGTGCACATGCAGCCGGAGGAAACCCTGCAAGCGCACCTGGATTTGCGCGGCAAGTGGCTCATGCCCGTGCACAACGGCACGTTCGATCTGGGTCTGCACGCCTGGCACGAACCGTTCGACCGCATCACGGGACTGGCGGCCAGGCAGGGCGTGAACCTGGCCACGCCGCAGATGGGCGAGGCGGTCGACCTGGCGCAGCCGAAGAAGGGGGAAAAGTGGTGGCTGGCGATGCTGGAAGAGGAGATGGCGAAGTAAGCTGGCTCAAGCCGTCACATCGATCAGACGTCCCAGGGTCTGGCCATAGCCGTTCAGCTGGGGCATGCTTTTCGGTGCGGCGGGGGCTGCTTGTTGCGGCACGGCTACCTTGATCGCCTGGTCCAGCTGCGGCGCCTTGATGGCGGCCGGAGCATCGGCCTGCGCTTGCTGGCTGCTGCGCTGGGTCTGGCTCAGCGATTCCTGCTCCCGCGCCAGCAACTGGCGGCTTTGCGCCAGCTGTTCGCTGTCGCGCTGTACCTGGTTCTGGCCTTGTTCGACCCGGCGCTGCGCCGTGGCCAGCGAGGCTTGCAGATTGTTGACGGACGTTAGCGATACCACATTGTTCACCTTTGAAAGTATGCCCAGGCGTGTACACAAGAGGAAGAATGCAGGCCAGGGGCTGCGGCATGTCTGCAGGCAATCTTTACCTTAGTCAAGAGTAGGATAAATTCTCGCACAGTTCCAGTGAATTATGTTTTCTTGATAATCTTATCGTGCGCGCTATGCCGTGCCGAAGCGGCATGCCGCACGTGCCGCGATAGAGAATAAAGTAAGTACACGCTATCGATAACAGCAATTGTTTGTGTGCCATTCATCATGCCATGCTGCTGACGCGGCAAACACGCTTATTTCTCAAAAGACAATTTTTAAAAATCCAATAAGTTGTTGTTTTTCTACCATGTTGGCGCACGGTCATGTGCCGCCTGTTTGGCGCTCTGGGCTATAATGGACGGTCAGAGTTGGTTTCTTTTGCCATACAGACAGGTAGTTAACATGAATCTCAAGAGCCTCGCAATTGCCCTCGGCATGTCGAAAACGACAGTCAGCAGGGCGTTGAACGGCTATCCGGAAGTCAATTCCCGCACCCGTGAAATCGTCCTGGCCGCCGCCAAGAAAGTCGGCTACCGGCCCAACCCCCTGGCGCGCAGCCTGGCCGTCGGCCGCACGAATGTGCTCGGCATGATCTATCCGCTGCTGCCCAGCGACCTGGGCGACAGCGTCTTTCTTTCCGTGGTCAATGGCATGTCCGACGCCGTCGAAGCGTCGAAGATGAGCTTGATCATCGCCCCCGTGTCGCCGCAGAACGAACAGCCGTCATATGAAAACATGGTGCGCGGGCGCCAGGTCGATGGCCTCGTGGTGGGCCGCACCAAGGTGGTCGACGAGCGTATCGCGTATTTGACGAAAGTGGGCTTTCCGTTTGTCGCGAACGGCCGCACGCGCATCGACGCGCCCTACGCGTATTTTGATTACGACAACGACACGGGCATCGACCTGGCCGTGTCTTTCTTGGCGGCGCATGGCCACCAGCGCATCGCCTTGCTGAGCGCGCCGCTGGAGCTGCACTTTGCTTATGAGCGCAAGGAAAGCTTTATCCGCTGCATGGCGCAGGCGGGCTTGCCGCTGGACCCCAACTATCTGCTCGACAATACTTTTGATCGCCGCAGCGGTTACCAGGCCATGCAGCAATTGCTGGCCTGCTCGCCGCGCCCGACGGCCGTCATCGTCGACAACCACCTGTCCGGCGTGGGCGTGGTGCGCGCGCTGATGGATGCGGGCATCGAGATCGGCAAGGAGATCTCCGTCATCGTCTGGGGCAATGTGGAAGATACCTTGATCGGCATCAACGTCACCACCATCGACCAGCCCGACCTGCGCCGCGCCGGCGCCAAGATGGTGGAAATGCTGCAATCCTTGCTGGCCGGCACGCCGCCGGAACGCTTGCAGGAAATCTGGCAACCGGTGCTGTTGCCGGGCGCCACCGTGGGGCGCTGCCCGGAATAAAAAAACGCAGAGCCGAGGCTCTGCGTTGTCTTTTATACCGCGTGCTTGCTTCCATCCGCCAGCACGGCCAGCAACCTCGCCTTGTCCTTGCGGTAAGTATCGACGGCCGCTTCCTTGACGTGGCCGAAGCCGCGGATTTTTTCGGGCAGGGATGCCAGCTCCACGCAAGTGGACAGGTTGTCCGCCGTCAGGTTCACCAGCAGTCCTGCCAGCAGTTCGCGGTATTCGACGATCAGCGCGCGTTCCATCTTGCGCTCGGCCGTATAACCGAAGACGTCGAAGGTGCCGCCGCGCAAGCCTTTTGCTTTGGCCAGCAGCTGGAAGGCGCGCCACATCCAGGAACCGAACTCCGCTTTCACCAGATGCCCCTTCGCATCTTTCTTGGCAAACAGCGGCGGCGCCAAGTTGAATTTCACGGAGAAATTACCCTCGAACTGCTGCTGCAACTGCTCCACGAAACGGCCATCCGTGTACAAACGCGCCACTTCATACTCGTCCTTGTAGGCCAGCAACTTGAAATAGCTCTTGGTGACGGCCGTCGACAGCTTCTGGCCCAGCCCCAGGGTGTTTTCGCGGTCGCGCACCTGTTTCACCAGGGTGGCATAACCATCCGCATACGCGGCGTTTTGATACGCGGTGAGGAATTCCACGCGCTTTTTGATCACGCTATCGAGGCTTTGCGGCATCTGCACGATGATCGCTTGCGCCGGCGTGGCGATTTGCGTGACACGGCGCACGTCGACGGCGGCGCGGCGGCCCCACAAAAAGCTTTTCTTGTTCGATTCGATCCCCACGCTGTTCAATTCGATGGCGCGCAGCAGGGCCGCCTCCGTCAACGGAATGCGGCCCTTTTGCCAGGCGTAGCCGAGCATGAACAGGTTGGCGGCGATCGAGTCGCCCATCAGCGCGGTGGCCAATTTCGTCGCGTCGATAAAGTCGGCCGCGTCCGCGCCGCCCACGGATTCCTCGATCAGCTGGCGCACTTCCGCCGCTGGATATTGCCAGTCCGCATTTTGCGCAAACGTGCCCGGCGGTTGCTCGTGCAGGTTGACGACGGCCAAGCTGCGGCCAGGACGCATTTTCGACACGGCATCCTGCGCGCCGGCCGTCAGCATGTCGCAGCCCAGGATCAGGTCCGCTTCGCCCGTGGCGATGCGCTGCGCGCGGATGTGCGCCGGGGACTTGGCGATCTTCACGTGCGAGGTGACGGATCCGTTCTTTTGCGACATGCCCGTCATGTCCAGCACGGACGCGCCCTTGCCTTCCAGGTGGGCCGCCATGCCCATCAGCGCGCCCACGGTGATGACGCCCGTGCCGCCGATGCCATTGATCAGGATGTTGTACGGCGCGTCGCAATCGGGTAATACAGGTTCCGGCAGCGGACCGAAGTTGTCCGTCTCGCCCGTTTTACCGGCGCCCGTTTTGGTTTTTTTCAGGCTGCCGCCTTCGACGGTGACGAAGCTGGGGCAGAAGCCCTTGGCGCACGAGTAATCCTTGTTGCATGACGATTGGTCGATGGTGCGCTTGCGGCCAAATTCCGTTTCCTTCGGCAAGATCGACACGCAGTTCGATTGCACGCCGCAATCGCCGCAGCCTTCGCAGACGGCGTCGTTGATGACCATGCGCTTGGGCAAATCGGGATACTCGCCCTTTTTCCTGCGCCGGCGTTTTTCGGCCGCGCAGGTCTGGTCGTAGATCAGCACGGACACGCCTGGTACCTCGCGCAATTCGCGCTGCACGGCATCCATGTCCTTGCGGTCGTGCAAGGTCAGGTGGGCGGGCAGGTTGCTGCGGTCGCTGTAGCGTGATAAATCTTCCGTCACCAGTGCGATGCGGGCGATGCCTTCGGCCGCCACCTGCTGCGCCATCATCGGTACGGTAATCAAGCCGTCCACGGGCTGGCCGCCCGTCATGGCGACGGCGTCGTTGTACAGAATCTTGTAGGTGATGTTGACCTTGGCCGCCTGTGCGGCGCGGATGGCCAGGTAGCCCGAATGAAAGTAGGTGCCGTCACCGAGGTTCTGGAACACGTGCGGCAATTGCGAGAACGCGGCCTGGCCGATCCACGGCGCGCCTTCGCCGCCCATGTGCGTGGTCAGCTTGTTCATTTCCGGGTAAATTGAGGTCGCCATCACGTGGCAGCCGATGCCGGCCAGCGCCAGGCTGCCGTCCGGCACCTTGGTCGAGGTATTGTGCGGGCAGCCGGAGCAGTAAAACGCGGGACGGAACGGCGTATTCACGGCCTTTTTCAATACCGCATCCTTGGCGTCGAGGAAGCTGAGTCTCGCCTTGATCAGGTCGCAGGTGACGGGATCGGAAATCAGGCGCGCGATGCGGCTGGCGATGACTCTTGCCACTTGCGAGACGGAAAAATCCGCCTTCGAGGTCAGCAGCCATTCGCCGCGCGGCGCCACCCATTCGCCTTTTTCGTCGAACTTGCCGATGACACGCGGGCGCACGTCGTCGCGCCAGTTGTACAGCTGTTCCTTGAGCTGGTATTCGACGATCTGCCGCTTCTCTTCGACCACGAGAATTTCATCGAGACCTTGCGCAAACTCGCGCACGCTGTCCGGTTCCAGCGGCCACGGCATGGCCACCTTGAACAGGCGCATGCCCACGTCGGCCGCCATCTGCTCGTCGATACCCAGCTCTTCCAGCGCTTCGAGCACGTCCAGATACGATTTGCCGGAAGCGATGATGCCCAGCTTGGCGTTCGGACTGTCGATGGTCGTGTGGTTGAGCTTGTTTTCGCGCGCGTAGGCCAGGGCCGCATAGATCTTGTAATCCTGCATCAGCGCTTCCTGGTTGCGCGCCTGCTGGCCCAGCGGGATGCTCGACAGGCGCGCGTTCAGGCCGCCTTCGGGCATGACGAAGTCCTGCGGAATCTTGACTTCCACGCGGAACGGGTCGGCGTCGATGGAGGCCGACGATTCGACCGTGTCGGCCAGGGCCTTGAAGGCCACCGTGCAGCCGGAAAAGCGCGACATGGCCCAGCCGTGGATGCCCAGGTCCAGGTATTCCTGCACATTGCATGGATACAGGACGGGGATCATCGAGGCGGAGAACAGATGGTCGGACTGGTGCGGCAGGGTCGATGAGTATGCGCCATGGTCGTCGCCGGCCACCAGCAGCACGCCGCCCAGTTTGGATGTGCCCGCATGGTTCATGTGCTTGAAGACATCGCCGCAGCGGTCCACGCCCGGACCCTTGCCGTACCACATGGCGAACACGCCGTCGTACTTGGCCGGGCCGATCAGGTCGACCTGCTGCGAACCCCAGACGGCCGTGGCCGCCAAGTCTTCGTTGACGCCGGGCACGAACTGCACGTGGTGCGCTTCCAGCTGCTTTTTCGCTTTCCACAGGTTTTCGTCGAGGCCGCCCAGCGGTGAGCCGCGGTAGCCGGAAATGAAACCGGCCGTGTTCAGGCCGGCAGCCTGGTCGCGCAAGCGCTGCATCATGGGCAGGCGCACGAGGGCCTGGATGCCGGACAGAAAGATGGCGCCGGATGTGGCCGTGTATTTGTCGTCGAGGCTGACGGTGGTCAAACGGGATGTGTCGGGGGGCGTAGATGGCGCGGCACCGGCGTTTCTAGCGAACGCTGCGGAGCCGTTTTCCGTGGTCACGGACATGGCTGTCTCCAAAAGGGTGTTTCAGATATCGGCTGTACCAGGGACGCGCCCGGTAAGGCGCGCGCTGTGCAGACGGGATGGCCGCGTGTGGGCGGCACATAACTAGTTTAAATTTAAAATAGTTAATGTGGTCAGTGTAGAACGACCGTGAGGAAGGGGCAAATACGCTTTGACGATGGGGGTATAAGAAAAAATGATGGCCTGCCTCGCGCCGCAAGACAGGCCATGTCTGCCGTGCCCGCTTAGGGCTGCGTCCATTGCAGCTTGCGCGCGCGCAAGGGATAGGCGACGGGCGTCAACTCGGGCAGCAGGGCATTGAGCGAGTCTTGCGTCAGTTCCAGGGCTTTTTGGGGGCTAAGCTCATTGACGCTGAGACTACTCATGAAACCTGTATCAACGCTCAGGTATACGGGAGGACCATTTTCCTTGATATTGACGGTCGTGTGCTTTTTGTAGAAGGCGAGCTCGTATGTGCCCGGTGCCAGCTCCAGCGCCACATGTGTCCTGGAATCATGATAGTAGAGGTTTTTTTTCGCGCTGCCCTGCAGATGGCTGGTCTCGATAGTGTAGAAGGTGCTGCCATCTTCGAATTTCTCGCTATCTACCGTTTCTTGCGGCATGCGGTTAAAGAGGATCAGATTGGCTTTTCTGTTGAGTACCGTGCCCGCTTGCCCAGGCGCATTTGACGGCTCCAGGGCGGTCGTGCGGCGCATGCCTTGTTCCTCTGCTTCGTGCTGGGCTTTGTGCCCCATGATCCCATTCAGCGCAATAGAGACGTTAAGTGGCCCCATGGATCTGGCCTCTTTTGCATCGTAGTGAAGGTCCTTCATGGTGGCACGCGTCGTTTCTATGGAATGCCAGATGGTTTTACCCGCCACTCGGTCATATACCACCGCTTCAATGAGCATGATGAGGGAGGAATGGCAGCCATAGCTATTACATTTTCCTAGCGTGGTATCGGCATATTTCCAGTCGATCAACGCCACGTAGCGCCGCCCCGTCGTGCTGGCAGGCAGTCCCTGCACGGTGTCGAGGATGGATGGTCGCTTGAACGCGGGTGGCATGGGGACGAAGGCGAGTTCTTCTTTCGGATCCTTGGCAGTGTCGAGATAGGCACGGCAAGCCCAGCTTTTGAACAGGGAGGTGTTGTCCGACGAGACGATGGTACCCCAGGTACTTTCATGGGTCTTGGGCGTGCAACTTTCCGGCGCAATAAATACCACCACCTCGATTTCTTTTCTTTCGATGGGCTGCGCAACATCGCTGAGCAGCACCTCGCGCAAGGGAAATTCGGATTGAGGGCGGGCGGCTTGGGCGCCCTGCATCAGTAGCAGCAGGGCGGCGCTTGCCGCCAGACGGCGCAAGGAAGTGGTAAGCAAGAACATGATGACGATGGTGAAATGAATAAGACCATCATTTTATTTCTTTTAAGAAATTATTGTTGGAAAAATAATTCACGCTACAGCACGTGCGCCCCCACCCAGCGTCCGCTGCCGCACAGTTCGGCGGCCACTTGCAGCACGAGGTTTTTCACGGCGTTGCCTGCATTGGTGAGGGGAATGTTTTTCGAGGCGCACAGGGCCACCGTGCGCGACAGCACGGGGCTGTGGATGGCGTAGCTGCGCATGGCGCCGCTGTCCAGTTCGGCCAGCAGGGGCGCGGCCGGCAGGATGGTGGCGCCCATGCCGGCCAGGATGGCCGATTTCAGGATGGCGATCGAGTTGATCTCAATCACGTTCGCCGTCTCCAGTGCCAGTTCGCGGGCGCGGCTGTCGATGCGGGGGCGCACGCCATGCTGCAGGCCCGGCAGGATCAGGGTGGCGCTCAATGCCTGCGCGAATGACAGCGCCGTGCCCGGGGGCGCGAACGGCGAATCGCTGCGGCAGATAAAACGCATTTCTTCCTCCAACAGGGGGCAGCAGGAAAACGGCGTCAGCTGGCCATCGTCGAACAGCACGGCCAGATTGATGCGGCCCGATTTGAGCTGTGCATTGAGGTTGCCCGTGATTTCTTCCGTCAGTTGCAGGGTGATCTCGGGATAGCGTTCGCGCGCGGCCAGCAGCAGGGGCAGGGCCAGCGCGCCGGAGATACTGTGCGGCAAGCCCAGGGTGACATTGCCGGACGGCCGCGTGGCGCTTTGCGTAACGGCCGAGCGGGCGTCCGCCACCTGTTTCAGGATCGCCTGCGCATGTTCGTAAAACACCTTGCCCGCATCCGTGCTGAGCACGCCCTGGGCCGAGCGGTGCAGCAGCTGCACGCCCAGTTCCTCTTCCAGCTGGCGCAGCTGCTGCGTCAGGGCCGGCTGCGCCACGTGCAGGATCAGGGCCGCGCGCGACAGCGAGCCGTGGTCGACGATGGCGACAAAGTAGCGTAATTGGCGCAGTTCCATGGGTCCCAATAGCGGTGCGGTGAGCGGAAAAAACAGGGTGTTGCGCCGCAGCGCCGAACGCGGCCAGCAGAATAACAATTTTGTTATACTCATTCTAGCGCCTTCGGTGCTCCAGCCGCGTATTTGTGGGATGACAGCATGCTCAAGAAAGTTGATTCGTCTCAATTAAAAGTGGGCATGTACATTCATGACCTCAGTTGTGACTGGATGACGCATCCGTTCGTGCGCAACCGTTTTCTGTTGCGCAGCGACGATGAAATCCGCAAGATCGTGCAGGCCGGCATCCACGACGTGGTGATCGACAGCGGCAAGGGCCTCGACGTGCAGGATGCGCCCACCGTGGCGCAGGCGCGCGCCGAGACCGAGCGCGAACTGGTGCAGATCGCCGCGGCGCCGCAGGTGGTCACGCGCGTGTCGTTGGGCATGGAACTGGCGCGCGCCGCGCAGGTGCGGCGCCAGGCAGCGAGCCTGGTACGCACGGTGATGGCCGACGTGCGCCTGGGCAAGGCGGTCGAGCTCGACCGCGTGCAGCACACGGTGCAAGATATTACCGAATCGATCCTGCGCAATCCCGGTGCCCTCGTCGGCTTGTTGCGCATCAAGACCAAGGATGACTACACCTTTTTGCATTCCGTCAGCGTGTGCGCGCTGCTGGTGGCGTTTTGCCGCTCGCGCGGCATCGATGCGGCCACCACGCACCAGGCGGGCCTCGGTGGCCTGCTGCACGACACGGGCAAGGCGCTGGTGCCCGACAGCGTGCTGAACAAGCCCGGTCCCCTCACGTCCGAGGAATTTGCCCTGATCAAGCGCCATCCGCGCGATGGCTACGAGATCCTGCTGCAGTCGCCCGAGCTGGGCGCCATTCCGCTCGACATCGCCTTGCATCACCACGAGCGGCGCGACGGCAGCGGCTATCCGGACCAGCTGGCCGGCGACGCCATCAGCGAGCTGGCGCAGATGGCCGCCATCGTCGACGTGTACGACGCGCTGACGTCGGACCGCAGCTATCACAAGGGCATTCCCGCCGCCGAAGCCCTGCGCAAGATTTATGAATGGAGCAAATTCCATTTCAACCCCGTGTTTGCGCAGGATTTCATGCGCTGCGTGGGCATCTATCCGGTGGGCACCATGGTGATGCTGGAATCGGGCCGCCTGGCCGTCGTCGTCGAGGCGCACGAAAGCAATCTGCTGGCGCCGAAAGTGAATGTGTTTTTCAGTACGAAGAGCAAGACCTACATCAAGCCCGAGACGGTCGACCTGTCGCGCGGCTTCGGTTTTGGCGGCGCCGACAAGATCGTCGGCCATGAGTCGGCGGCCAAGTGGCAGGTCGATCCCATGCGTTTTATCTCGCTGGCGGATGCATGAACGGTGTGTGTTCTTTGAAAAAGAGCGCCTGAAAAACGTTCAGCGCAAGGCGCTGGCGCGAAGACAGTACGACGAGTACGGCGAGCGCCGGCAACGCCGCGATGGACGTTTTGTCAGGTGATCAGAAAAATTCCGCCGTATCGTTCGAGGCAATGGTCGTTAACAAACCTTTCGCTACCAGCTCGTCGTAATGGCAAGCCAGGTTGCGGCCATGGCTCTTGGCGTAATACAAGGCCTGGTCGGCGCGGCCGAGGATGATGACGGGCGCCTCGTAGGCGTTGATGCTGACGAAGCCCACGCTGACGGTGACTTTGCCCACTTGCGGGAAGTCGTGCGCCTCGACATTGGTGCGGAAGCGGTCGATGATTTTCTGCGCATTTTCCAGGGTGATCGAGCGCAGCAGCACGACGAATTCCTCGCCGCCGAAGCGGAAGATGCGGTCTTGCGAGCGGAACGACGATTGCAGCTGGTTGGCGATCAGGATCAGCACTTCATCGCCATACAGGTGGCCAAACTTATCGTTGACCAGTTTAAAATGATCGACGTCGATCACGGCCAGCCATTGCCGTTCCGTGTCCGTATGGTGGCGCCGCTCTTCATCGACGGGACGCGGCTTGTCCGCTTCCGGTTCGCCGCGGCTGTGCAGGATTTTCGCCAGCTGGTCGTCGAAGGTCTTGCGGTTCAACAGGCCGGTGAGCGAATCGCGTTCGCTGTAGTCGAGCAGGTTCTGGAAATTGCGGTACACGCTGACGATGCCGCCGATCACCTGGATGGTGGCGCCCGTGTAGGGCGTGGGGTTGGTGATTTCCAGGCAGGTGGTGACCTGGTCGCCGATCCAGATGGGCAGCCACAGCAGGTGGCGGCCGTCGGCGCACAGGGTGTCGGCGCTCGCTTCATGGCGCTTGATGCAGGCGGCCAGGGCCGGGTAGTCGGACAGCGGTTCGCCTGGCAGGGTTGGGTCGGTATGCTCTTCCATGCGGGCCACGCTGCCCGCCACGATGATGGCCCGCGACCGCACGAACACCTGGCCACGCACGGTGGTCAGGGCCAGCACACGGGTCTGCGACGCGGCAGCGAGTTCCTGCACTGCCGAGATCACGGAAATGTCGAGCATCGTGTGGTCGCGGTGCCCGGTCATGTCCACCATGTGTTTCAGTAGGGAATCCATTGTCGTTCTCTGGAAAGTAGTCACACAAGTGTCGTCATACCAGCATTGCATCAAGCAAGAGCATGTTCGCGTCCGTCTACAAGAAGCCAAGATTTATTTGGTGGCATGACGCTCTGTACCGCCGGGCGAGAGGCCTTTCCAAAGAAGAGCTAAGCAGGATAATGTCTTTTTGCCTAATAGGCAATTAACGTATGCAATATTTCATGTAAATACATGAGATTCATGCACTACATTGCAAAAAACTTGCCCTGACGAAGGCTTTCAATCCGGATCGCAACATTTGTTTGCGCCAGCCGCCATGTCGACAAGGTTTGATAATTTCCATATGGAAACTTGTGGCGCGTCAATTTGCCAAAACGTGGACGCTTTATAGTCAATGCAATGGCGCAGAAATTTACGGCAGGAAACATATTAGCAGGAAAGGGCAATGTTTCACACCCGATTGCGCCAGGGACTTGTGATTCACTTTTGGGAGCTTGTCATGCATACCTTCCTGTCGGCAGTACAGCAGTTTGTCAAGGATGAGGATGGCATTACGGCAATCGAATACGGCCTGATTGCGGCCTTGATGGCCACCGCCATCACGGCCGGATTCTTGCTGATCAAGACCAACTTGCTGGCCGTCCTCACCGACATCTCGTCGAACCTGGTGTTGACGCCCTAAGCGGGTGCCCGCTGCTGGCCGGCCGGCAGCGGGTTTTTTCGGGAGGTGTGCCATGCCTGCAACTGCCTTGTGCGACCTGCTGTTGCTGTGCTTCGTGACGGGGGCCGCCGTCAGTGATCTGATCCAACGCAAGATTCCGAATTGGCTGGTGCTGGCCGGCATGCTCGCCGCGCTGGCGCTGCATTTGTGGTTGTGGCCACACCGCGTGCCGCAGCTGGTGCTGGGCGGCATGGCGACGGGCTTCTTCCTGTTCCTGCCTCTGTATGTGCTGCGCGGCATGGCCGCCGGCGACGTCAAGCTGATCGCCATGGTGGGCACCTTTGCCGGTCCCTGGCCCGTGCTGCAGATCTGTTTCGCCACGTTTGTCCTGGGCGGCCTGATGGCCGTGCTGATGATCACGTACCAGGGCAAGTGGCGCGCCTGCCTCGGCAATCTGCGCCAGCTGCTGTGGCCGATGATCGCGCGCATGGCCGGCATTCCCCTGGCGCCGACCGCACTGGGCAGCCATGCCAGCGTGGGCAACATGCCGTACGGACTGGCCATTGCCCTGGGCTGCCTGGTGGTGCAAGGGCAGCATTATTTCTGATTGGCATTCATTGCTCTGAATCAATGGGCGCCAGTGCCCGCTCGCTAGAATGAATTCTGTTCAATGCAGTCTTAACCGGCTAGGAGACGCAGCATGACCGAGGTCGACTATTCCATGAGCACCGACAGCGTTCCGCGTCCCGCCGACGCGAACCTGATGCCGCCCTTGCCGCCGCAGCCGAAGAGCTTGCGTGAAACGGGGCTGGAACGGCCGCTGGTCGTCGAACTGATCGCCAAACTGATGTTTGTGGGCGGCAAGACGCATCTGTCCGCGCTGACGACGCGCTTGCGCCTGTCGATCAATGTCTTGCGCGAAGTGCTCGATTTCATGGTGACGGAGCAGATGGCCGAAGTGGCCTGGCGCGGCGAGTCCGACATCGACGTGCAGTACCAGCTGACGGGCGCCGGCAAGCAGCGCGCCAGCGCTTTTCTTGAACGCTGCGCGTATATCGGCGCCGCTCCCGTCACTCTGGAAGCGTACCGCGCCATGGTGGCGCGCCAGTCGTGGCTGGCACAGGAACAGCGTGTCGGCAGCGATGACCTGGCCGCGGTGCTCGGCGGCGCCCATGCGGGGCCGGGCATGCTCGACGTGGTGGGCGCGGCCCTGCATTCGGGGCGCTCGCTGCTGCTGTACGGTCCGCCCGGCAGCGGCAAGTCGACCCTGGCGCTGCAGCTGGGGCAATTGCTGCACGGGCTGGTCGCCGTGCCCTACGCCATCGTCGTCGGCCACGACATCATCCAGTTGTACGATCCGGCGCAGCACCTGCCGCCCGCGCCGCAGCACGTCAGCCATGCGCGCCAGGCGCTGGAGCGGCGCAGCACGGATATCCGCTGGGTGCTGTGCCAGCGTCCCGTGATCCACGTGGGCGCCGAGCTTGACGCCGGCACGCTGGAGCTGCGCCTTGACGCCAGCGGCGGCTGCTACCAGGCGCCGCCCCATGTGCGGGCCAACAACGGTATGCTGATCATCGACGACCTGGGCCGCCAGCGCCTGGGCGCGCAAGAACTGCTGACGCGGCTGATGCAGCCGCTGGCACGGGGCAGCGACCAGCTGGGCCTGCCCGGCGGCGTGCAGATCAGCGTGCCCTTCGATAACGCCCTCGTGCTGGCCACGAATGTGCCGCCGGGCGAGCTGTTCGATCCTGCCTTGCTGCGCCGCATCGGCTACAAGGTGCAGGTGGGGCCGCTGGCCGAGAACGCCTATCGCGCCCTGTTCCGCCAGCAATGCCGCCTGGCCGGCATGACCATCGACGAGCTGGCCCTGAACCATCTGCTGCAGCTGCATGGCGCGCAGGGACGGCCCCTGCTGGCCAGCTATCCGCAGGAATTGCTGGCGCGCATAGGCGACTTCGCCGGCTTTGCCGGCAGCGAGGCGCGCTTGACGGTGGGCGCCCTGGAGCAGGCCTGGAGCAGCCTGTTTGCCAGTTGCGACATGCCGGCCGCCAGCCTGTGCGAGCGCATCGCATGAAAAACCGGCGCGCCCTGCTGATGATGGGCCTGGCCGTGGTGCTGGGTCTGCTGGCCGTGCTGCTGGCCTCGCACTGGCTGCTGCGCCAGACGCCGGCTGGCAAGGGCAAGATCGTCGTCGCCTCCAGCGATGTCAACCTGGGCCAGCGCCTGACGCCAGAGATGCTGCGCCTGGCCGAATGGCCGGCGGAAAGCTTGCCGCAAGGCGCGCTGCAAGACCCGGCGAAACTGGCGGGACGGGTGCTGAAAACGAGCGTGCTGCGCGGCGAGCCGCTGAGCGAAGCCAAGCTGGCGCCCGTGGGGACGTTGGGCGGCCTGTCGGCCCTGATCACGGAAGGGCGGCGCGCCATCACTGTGCGCGTCAACGACGTGATCGGCGTGGCCGGTTTTGCCTTGCCGGGCAATTATGTCGACATCATCGTCAGTACCCAGCAGGATGCCGGCGACCGCGCGTTTCCGCAAAGCCGCAACATTTCCAAGATCGTGCTCGAACGCATCCTCGTGCTGGCCGTGGCGCAGGAAGTGGGACGCGACGAGACCAAGCCGCGCGTGGTCAATGCCGTGACCCTGGAAGTGACGCCGGAACAGGCGGAAAACCTGGATCTGGCGCGCAGCGTGGGCAGCCTGTCGCTGGTGCTGCGCAACCAGGTCGACCCGCAGCCGGGCGTGACGGCGGGTGCCACCAAGCTGACCCTGCTGGGCGGACCGCATGAAGCCGAGCCTGCTCCCGCCGCCGCGCCCGTGCCGGCCGTGGCGCCGCGTCCCGTGCGCGTGGCCAAGGCGCCGCCGGAGCCCAAGCGCCAGTGCAGCGGCGTCATCGATGGGACGCGCCAGTCGCGCGAATGTTTTTAGCCTTGTTGCCTTGATCAACCATGGACACGCTCATGAACCGCGCCCTGCTGACACTGTGCTGCCTGCTGTTGCCGCTTGCCGGCGCGGCAGCCGATCCTGGCCCCCGCTGCGGCGGCGAAGCGGCGACGCCCGGCAACTTGCAGCTGCAGGTGGGCAAGTCGAGCATGTTGCGCCTGCCCGAGGCGGTGCTGGCCCGCAGCGTCGGCAATCCGGCCATGCTGCAAGCCATGCTGGTCGCACCCGACACCTTGTATGTAGTCGGTGTCGACGTGGGCAGCACGAATATGATCATCCAGGGCAGGAGCGGCGTGTGCAGCGTGGTGAACGTCAGTGTCAGCATGGACCCGTCCGGCCTGCAAACGACCCTGGCGGCCCTGATGCCGGAAGAAAAAGCCATCCGCGTGACGGCCGTGGCCGATACCCTGGTGCTGTCGGGCACGGTGCAGGATGCGGGCGCCGTGCTGCGCGCCGTCGAGCTGGCGCATGCGTATGTGCGCCGCGCCACCGAACCGCTGGCGCTGCCCAAGCCAGCCGATGGCGCCGCCTTGCCGCTCGCGGCCGCTGCACCCGGCGGCGCGGGCAGCGCGAACAGCCGCGTCATCAATATGCTCGACGTCAGCGCGCCGCAGCAGGTGATGCTGGCCGTGCAGATCGCCGAAGTGTCGAAGTCGCTGCTGGAACGGCTGGAAGTGGGCGCCACCCTGCGCTTCGCCTCCGGCAGCTGGGCCACCACCTTGCTGTCGAATTTCTTGAGCGGCACGGCCAATGGCTTGCTCGACGTGCGCAAGTCGAATGGCCAGCAGCTGACCATCGAGGCGCAGAAACAGGATGGCCTGGTACGCATCCTGGCCGAGCCGACGGTGATGGCGATCAGCGGACAGGAGGGCAGTTTTCTGGCCGGCGGCAAGATCTTCATTCCCGTCGGCCAGGACAACAACAAGATCACGCTGGAAGAGCGCGAGTATGGCGTCGGCCTGCGATTTACCCCCACCGTGCTGTCGGGCGGGCGCATCAATTTGAAGGTGGCGCCGGAAGTGTCGGAACTGTCGCGCGAAGGGGTGGGCATTTCCGCCGCCGGCGTCAGCGGACGTTCTATTTTGCCCGTCATCACCACGCGGCGCGCTTCGACCACGGTGCAGCTGTATGACGGCCAGAGCTATGCCATCGGCGGCTTGATCAAGAACAACCAGGTGAGCAACATCGCGGGCGTGCCGTGGCTGAGCGAACTGCCCATCCTCGGCGCGCTGTTTCGCAGCACGGACTTCCAGCATGACCGCACGGAATTGTTGTTCGTCATTACCGCGCACCTGGTGAAACCCTTGCCGGCCGATGTCGTGCTGCCGACGGCGCAGCTGGCGCCGCCTTCGCGCACGGACTTGATGTTGCGCGGCAAGATGGAAGCCACCGTGCCGCCAGCGCCGCCGTCCGTGCCGCCGCCGCGCGCGGCCAACGGCTTCGAGTTGAAATGAGACGGGGAGACACGCCATGCCGAATTCGCTCCTGATAGGGCTGCGGCGCCTGGCCGCGCTGACCCTGGCGCTGCAGCTGGCAGCCTGCGCGCACAGCAGTAGCAGCACGCCGCAGCTGGACCCGCGCTTCGGCGACGCCGTGCGTCTGGCCATGGCGCAGCAGGTGCGCGATCCGGCCAGCGCGGACAATCGCCAGCCTGCCGACGGGCTTGACGGCCCCAGCGCGCACGCCGTCATGCAGCGCTACCGCGCCTCGTTCGCCGAACCGAACGGCCAGACGCCGCAGCCGGTGCAGTTCATGCTGGGAGGCGCCAATGGCAAATAGACGCCGGCGCGAGCGCGGGGCGATGCTGATCGCCTTTTCCATCCTGCTTATCCTGGTGCTGGGCTTTATCGGCCTGGCGCTCGACGTGGGACAGGTCATCGGCCGCAAGACGGAATTGCAGAACCTGGCCGACAACGCGGCGCTGGCGGCGGCCGCCGAACTGGTGGGCACGCCCGAAGGCTTGCTCGCTGCCGTGGACAAGGCCAAGCAGAGTGCGGCCGACAAGAGCGCGTGGCGGCGCCGCATGCAGGGCGCGATCCTGTCGGACGCCAGCATCCGCTTCGCCAGCGCGCCCGGCGCGCCCGCCAGCGAATGGCATGCGGCGGGCGCCGTGCCCGACGCCGCCACGGCGCTGTTCGTGCGCGTCGATACGCAGGCCAATGCACCGTCGCTGGGGCGGGTGGCGACGGCGTTCCTGGGCGCCTTGTCGCCGGCGCTGCGCACCCTGGACACGGGGGGGCGCGCCGTGGCAGGACGTACCAGCCTGAACCTGACGCCGCTGGCCGTGTGCGCGCTGTCGGCCAGCGCGGCCAGCCCGCGCACGAATGCGGCGCTGCTGCCGGCCGTCGAGCTGCTGGAATATGGTTTTCGCCGCGGCGTGGCGTATAACCTGTTGAAACTCAATCCGCACGGCCCGGCGGCCGAACACTTCGTGCTCAATCCCCTGGGCCAGCCCGGCGTGGTGGGCTCGTCGCTGCAGGTCGGCGAGTCCAGCGTGCTGCCGTTTGTGTGCAGCGGCACGGTGCTGTACCCGCGCATCGGCAGCGCCCAAGTGCATGTGCACCGGCCGTTTCCCGCCGCCTTGTGGCCGGCCTTCAACGCGCGCTTCAACCTGCATGCGGGCAGCGGCTGTCATCCCGTCACGGCGCCGCCCGACACGAATATCCGCGCCTATCCGAATACGGCCACGAACTGGTGGATGACGAACACGCCCGACGCGCCGAGCGCCCTGAGCACCGGCAATCCGCTGCTGTCCGTGGCCGATCCGGAATCGAACGCGACGCCGCCTGCCGTTGGCAGTTACGGCCCGCTGTGGTCGTTTGGCAAGGCGGTCAAGTACAGCAGTGTGAAGCCGGCCGGCGGCTACGTGCCGTTTGCCACCAGCGACTGGGCCAAGCTGTATCCGGCTAGCCCTGCCGCGCCGGCCGCCAAGCCCGGCTACCCTGCCACGCCGCCATACCAGACGCTGGCTTACCAGACGGCGCCGACCGGCAATACGGGCGTGGCGCAGCGGCGCCTGCTGCATATTGCCCTGCTGGCCTGCCCTGTGCCGGTCGGCAGCGACGTGCTGGCGCAGGTGCGGGGCATCGGCCGCTTCTTCATGACGGCGCCGGCCAGCAACGGCGTGTTGAGCGCCGAATTTGACGGCCTCGTGGCCGAGGGCGCGCTGGCGGGCCCTGCGGAGCTGCTGCAATGAGGCCGCCCTGCCGCGCGCGACGCCGCCAGGAGGGTGTCGCCGCCATCGAGCTGGCGCTGATCCTGCTGTTTTTCATGGCGCTGCTGCCTTTCGTGCTGCTGTTCGGCCGCGCGCTGCTGGTGTACACGGCCCTGCAAAAAAGTACGCACGATGCGGCGCGCTACCTGGCCACCATGCCGCTGTCGCAGATGGCCAGGGGCGACACGGCGAACCAGGGTGCCGTGTTTGCCCGGCAGATGGTGGTCGATGCCATGGCGGAAAGCTGGCCGGCCATGCAGCCATACCTGATCAGCGTGGAATGCGTGTATGCCGACGATTCCTACAGCTGCGGCACTTATGCGGCGGCGCCGCTGCAGGTGCGCATCAAGTTGTCCGTCGACATGCCTGTGGATTTCCTGCCCGAACTGACCCGCAAGTGGCTGCCGCAGCTGGCGCCGATCCCGCTGCGCGCCAATGCGACAGTACGCTATGTTAATTAACCTGCGCCCCCGCCGGCAGCGCCAGGGCGG
Organism: Janthinobacterium sp. HH106; assembly: GCF_001758725.1. Classification (NCBI taxonomy): domain Bacteria; kingdom Pseudomonadati; phylum Pseudomonadota; class Betaproteobacteria; order Burkholderiales; family Oxalobacteraceae; genus Janthinobacterium; species Janthinobacterium sp. HH106. The sequence goes on from NZ_LRIC01000019.1 coordinate 144,035, forward strand.
CGTCTTCGCCGTCGAGTTCGCCATGCTGGCGCTGCTGTTTTTTCTCTTCCTGTTCGCCATGCTGGAAGTGGCGCGCGCCGTGTATCTATGGAATATGGTGCACGAGATTACCCGGCGTGCCGCGCGCGGCGCCGCCGTTACCGATTTCAGCAATGCAAGTGCGCTGCAGGCCGTGCGCGCGCAAGCGGTGCTGCGCGCCGCGCCTGGCGTGCTGCCGCTGGGCGGCGGCATCAGCGACGCGTATGTGCGCATCGATTACCTGTCGCACTCCAGCGGCGGCGCCGCGCTGGCGGCATTGCCGGTGACGGTGATGCCCGGTTGTCCGCAGCGTAACCGCATCAATTGCCTGGACGATCCGCATGGCGCCAGCTGCATCCGTTTCGTGCGCGCGCGCCTGTGCGTGCCCGGCGATGGCGGACGCTGCGAGAGCGTGCCGTACCGGCCCATCCTGCCGCTGCTGGCAGCGATGTTTCCTTCCGGCGCAGGCGCCGTGCGCTTGCCCAACGGCGCCACCATGGCGGTGGCCGAGTCGCTGGGTTATCCGGACAATCCCGGTTTTTGTCCTTGAGCGCCACTTGGCGGCGCAGCCGACTGTGTAGACCTGAAAGAAGCGAGGAAGTGCGATGAAAGCCCTGATGATTAGCCGCGACGCCAGCTTGCACGATGAAATTGCCGCGCAGGGGGCGGCCCGCATGCCCGTGCTGCGGCTGCTGGAACGGCGCAGCGGCCTGCGCGACGCCGTCGAGCGCATGCTGCCGGAAGCACCGGAACTGGTGATCGTCGACGCCAGCGGTATCGATGCCGATGAAGCCGACCTGCTCGAGCGCCTGGCGCGCCAGTATCCGCTGGCCGTGCTGATGCTGCTCACGCGCGGACAGCAGCAGGATGTGCTGATCCGCGCCATGCGCGCCGGCATGCGCGAAGTGCTGCAGCTGCCGCTGGTGCACAAGGCCTTCCACGAGGCGATGGACCGGGTCGATATCCAGGCCGGCGTGACGCAGATGCGCGACGGTAAAGTCCTCGCCTTCATCTCGTGCAAGGGCGGCAGCGGCGCCACTTTTCTGTCGACGAATTTTTCCTACGCGCTGGCCAGCCTGGCCGGCTGCAAGGTGCTGCTGATCGACCTGCATGGCCAGTTCGGCGACGCCACCCTGTATGTCTCGGACCAGAAGCCGGCGATGACACTGTCCGACATCTGTGCCCAGATCGCGCGCATGGACGGCGCCTTCCTCGCCTCGTGCCTGGTGCACGTGACGCCGAACTTCGGCGTGCTGGCGGCGGCCGACGACCCCGCGCACAAGGTCGACATGCAGCCCGAGCACATGGACCGCATCCTGGCCGTGGCGCGCCAGCACTACGACTACATCGTGCTCGACGTGGGACGCCAGATCGATGCGCTGTCGTTGCGTGCGCTCGACAACGCCGACGCCATCTATCCGGTGCTGCAGCTGGCCTTGCCCGACATCCGCGACGGGCGGCGCCTGCTCGACATTTTCCGTTCGCTCGGCTATCCGGGCGAGCGCCTGCGCCTGATCGTCAACCGTTATGAGAAGGGCGGGCGCCTGCGCCTGGCGGACCTGGAGCAGGCGCTGGGCGCGGAAGTGGTGCACACGGTGCCCAACGATTACATCGCCGCCACCGATTCCGTCAACCAGGGCATCCCGCTGCTGCAGCTGTCGCGCACCAGCGCCGTGGCGCGCAGCCTGGCCGAGCTGGTGGAACTGGTGACGGCGCGCCGCGTGACGGAAAGCCGCGGCCTGTTCGACCGCCTGTTCAGCCGCAGCGAGGTTTAGGACAGAAACATATGTCAAGGCTCCCGCCGGGGGCCATCATGGGAGCCGAGATGACTTTACGCGAACGCCTGGCGGCAAATGAAACGGTGCGCCCCGCCAGCAATGGACAAGGCGCGCTGGCGCTGCACGCCTACCAGGAACTGAAAAAAACCATGCACCAGACGATACTCGACCGTATCGACTTGGAACGCCTGAAACGCCTGACGGCCGAGCAGTTCAAGCATGAGCTGGCGCTGCTGGTGCAGCGCGTGATCGAGGAAGAGCGCATCGTCCTCAACCAGCACGAGCGGCATAGCCTGGTGCTCGACATCCAGCACGAGATGCTGGGCTTTGGTCCGCTCGAACCCCTGCTGGCCGATGCCAGCGTGTCCGACATCCTCGTCAATACCTGCGACAAGGTGTATGTGGAGCGGGGCGGGCGGCTGCAGCTGACGGACGTGACCTTCCACGACAATGCGCACCTGATGAAGATCATCGAAAAGATCGTCTCGCGCGTGGGACGGCGCGTCGATGAATCGAGCCCGATGGTCGACGCGCGCCTGCCGGACGGCTCGCGCGTGAATGCCATCATTCCGCCGCTGGCCGTCGATGGCCCGATCCTGTCCATCCGGCGCTTTGCCGTGCAGCCTTTGAGCATCGCCAACCTGCTCGACTACAAAAGCCTGACGCCGCCCATGGTGCAGGTGCTGCAGGCGCTGGGCCAGGCGAAGATCAATATCCTGATCTCGGGCGGCACTGGCAGCGGCAAGACGACCCTGCTCAACGTGCTGTCCGGCTTCATTCCCGGCAGCGAGCGCATCGTCACCATCGAGGATGCGGCCGAACTGGCGCTGCGCCAGCCGCACGTGGTACGGCTGGAAACGCGCCCGCCGAATATCGAAGGCAAGGGCGAAGTAAGCCAGCGCGCGCTGGTGCGCAATGCGCTGCGCATGCGGCCCGACCGCATCATCCTGGGCGAGGTGCGCGGCGCCGAGGCGCTCGACATGCTGCAGGCGATGAACACGGGCCATGAAGGGTCGCTGGCGACCATCCATTCGAACACGGCGCGCGATGCGCTGGCGCGGCTGGAAAACATGGTCGGCATGGCCAACGTGAACCTGACGCCACGCGCCACGCGCCAGCAGATCTGTTCGGCCGTGACGGTGGTGATGCAAGTGTCGCGCCTGACGGATGGCGCGCGCAAGCTGGTCAGCCTGCAGGAAGTGACGGGGATGGAAGGCGACATCATCGCCATGCATGAAATCTTCCGCTTCGAGCAGACGGGCGTCGATGCCGATGGCAAGGTGCAGGGCCACTTTTGCGCCACGGGCGTGCGGCCCCGCTTTACGGAGCGCTTGCGCATGTTCGGCGCGCCGGTGCCGGACACGGTGTTCGACCCGGACCGAATTTATGAGTAAGGGGGAGGGATCATGGACCTGGTGTTCTACGGCTTTGCCGTGCTGCTGTTCGCCGCCTGCATTCTGATGGTGGAAGGGGCCTGGCTGTGGTGGTCGGGCACGCATGGCAGCGCGGCGCGGCGCATCAACCGGCGCCTGCGGCTGATGGCGGCGCGCGGCGAGGCGGGCGGCGAGCGCGTCTCCATCCTCAAGCAGCGCCGCTATGCGCGTTCGCCCGGCCTGGAGCGGCTGCTGCGGCGCATGCCGCAGGCGGCGCGGCTGGACCATTTGCTGCTGCAATCGGGCTTGTCCTGGTCGGTGGCGCAATTCCTGGGCGGCACGGGCGCCTTGCTGCTGGCGGCCTTGCTGCTGTTGGCGGCCTGGTCCATGCCCTTGCCCGGCGCCTTGCTGCTGCTGTCCTGCGCCGTGAGCGCACCGTGTTTGTTCGTGCTGCGCGCGCGCGCGGCGCGGCTGAAAAAGATCGAGGCGCAACTGCCGGAAGCGGCCGATTTCCTGGCCCGCGCGCTGCGCGCCGGGCACTCGTTTTCGAACGTGCTGCAGATGGTGGGAGACGAACTCAATGAGCCGATCAGCGGCGAATTCAAGACGGCGCACGAAGAGATCAATTACGGCGTGCCGATGAACGAGGCGCTGCAAAACCTGGCTGCGCGCATACCGCTGACGGACTTGCGCTACCTCGTCATCGCCGTGCTGGTGCAGCGCGAATCGGGCGGCAACCTGGCCGAGGTGCTGGTCAGCATCGCGCGCATCATCCGCGCCCGCTTGAAGCTGCTGGGACAGGTGCGCGTGCTGTCGGCCGAGGGGCGCATGTCGGCCTGGGTGCTGGGCCTGATGCCGGTGGTGATGATCGGTGTCATGGCCCTGGTCAACCCGCAATACATCCGCCTGCTGTGGACCGATCCCAGCGGCATCAAACTGTTGTGGTACGCGGCTGGCATGGTGGCGCTGGGTGTCGTCTGGATGCGTAACGTCATCCGCATCCGTATTTGAAGGGCGCGCCTGAAAAAAAGTCCATGGCGTTGTTGCGTCGCCTCGCCGTACGCCCGTACTGTCTTCGGCGACGCGCCTAGCCCTGAACGTTTTTTCAGTCGATCAGAGGAGGAATACTTCATGACCGGTGCACAACTGCTGTTCTTGTTGATCGTCTTTGCCGTGGTGGTGGCGCTGGCCCTGCTGGCGTGGCTGATCTTCTTTCCCGGTACCTTGCGCCAGCGTCTGTTCGGCGCCACGGCGTCGGCCGCCAGCGAGGCGGTGGCCGATACTGGCTGGGTCGAGCGGGTGGTGCGTGTGGCGCAGCCGTTCAGCAAGCTGTCGCTGCCGGAAGAGGGCTGGGAACGCTCGCCGCTGCGCACGCGTTTCATGAACGCGGGCTGGCGCCAGGCGAGCGCGCCGGCCCTGTACTTTGCGGCGAAAAGCGTGCTGGCCCTGCTGTTTCCCACCGTGCTGGGCCTGTATGCGGCCAGCGCCATGGCGGCGCAGCTGCGCAGCGTGCTGCTGTTGCTGCTGTGCGTCAGCGCCACCATCGGCTATTACCTGCCCAACCTGGTGCTGGCCAGTACGGCCAAGCGGCGCCAGCGCGACATTTTCGAAAACATCCCCGATGCGCTCGACTTGCTGACCGTGTGCGTGGAAGCGGGCCTGAGCCTGGAGCGCGCGCTGGTAAAGGTGTCGGGCGAGATCCACATCAAAAGCGTGGTACTGGCGCAGGAATTGCAACTGGTGCTGATGGAAATGCGCGCCGGTTTTTCCAAGGAAAAGGCGCTGCGCAACCTGGCCTTGCGCAGCGGCGTGGAAGACGTCGATACCCTGGTCGCCATGCTGATCCAGTCGGAACGCTTCGGCACCAGCATGGGCGATTCGCTGCGCGTGCATTCGGAAAATCTGCGCGGCAAGCGCAGCCTGCTGGCCGAGGAGGCGGCGGCGAAGATCGCGTTAAAGCTGCTGTTCCCGCTGATTTTTTGCGTCTTTCCCACCCTGATGCTGGTGCTGATGGGGCCGGCCGTGATCGAAGTCTATCGCGTGCTCGTGCCGGCCATGGCCAGCCGCTGAAAGGAGTCTCACCATGCGCTTGACGATATCCCGCCTGGCCGCCGCCTGCGCCTGTCTGGGCCTGGCCGCCTGTACCACGCAGCTGGCCCATGCACCGGCGCCGCAGTGGCCTGACGCCGATGCCGCCTATGCGGCGGGGCGCCAGCATGTCGAGCGGGGCGACCTGCCCGCGGCGCAGGCGGCCTATGAACAAGCCCTGCGCCATGCGCCGCGCCACGTGAACGCGCGCAACGGACTGGCCGTGCTGCACGCGCAGCGGGGCGAGCATGACGCGGCGATCGCCCATTGGCTGGCCTTGACGCAGGAGGCGGGTACACGGCAGCCGCAGCAGGCCTATCTGTTCAGCAATCTCGGCCACGCCTATTATTTAAGCGGCCGCGACGCGCAAGCCTTGCCCGTGCTGGAACAGGCGTGTCTGCTCGATCCGCTCAATGCGCTGGCCTGGCAGCACCTGGCGCAGGTACTGGAACGGCTGGGACAGCACGAGCGCGCCGCCGTCATGCGGCGCCAGGCGGCCAGCTTGCAGGAACACGATGTGCGGCGCGATCTGGCCTTGTTGCGCGGCGAGGCGCCGCCGCAGGGCGTGCCCGCGCCGGTGCCCGATGCGCCCGCCATGGCGCGCGTGGAGATCACGCAGAGCGATGGCATGGCCCGCCTGAGACGCGTGCCGGCGGCGGTGCGCAGCCTGACCGTTAGCCCATTGGTGCCGGCTGCGCCTGTGACTGGCACGCCGCGTCCGCGCCTGGAAATTGTCAACGGCAACGGCGTGCCGGGCCTGGCCGCCGCGCTGGCGCGCAGTCTGGCCGGTGCGCCCGTGCAGGTGGTGCGCCTGGCCAATGAAGCCAGCTTCCAGGTGGCGCGCACGCGCGTCGAATACCGGCCCGCGCAGGAACAGGCGGCGCGCCAGCTGGCCCGCCAGCTGGGAACGCAGGTGCAGACCCAGGTGCAGACCCAGGCCGCCGACTGTCCCGCCAGCGAGCTGCGCCTGGTACTGGGGCGCGACTTGAGCGACCCCGCCATGCTGCACCGCTATTATCTGCAGCAATTGCAGCTGGCGCGCCAGGCGCTGGCACGGCTCGGTTAACACGCATCGGCTGGCATAAAAAAACGCGGCGCCTTTTGCGGGCGCCGCGTGCTTTTGAGCGTGCCAGTGCTTATTTAGCCTGGCGGCGGCGCGTAAAGGCGAGGGCGGCCAATCCCGTCCCCAGCAGGAACAGGGTGCCTGGCTCCGGCACTTGCAAGGGATCGATGACGACGATGTCGGTGCGCGTGGACTTGGAAAAATTCAAGGTGTAGCTGCCGGCGGGCAGGGCGAAATTCGAGGTCAGGGAAAACATCGCGAAGCCATTCGTGAAGGCGCGCCCGGTGGCCGGGTCGTTGGTGCCGGCCGTCATGTTCAGGCTGAACGGGTCCAGGCTGCCGACCGTATGGTTGCCATTGATGTCGCTGCCATTGCTGGCATCGCCATCAGGCGCGAACTGGAAGATCACGCCGTCGGCATTCGCATGCGACAGGCAGCCGACGGGACTGGCGGCATTGCACGAGATATTGAAGATATCCATGATCGACACGTTCGACTTGTCGCCCATGGTCGTCACGCTGGTGCGCAGGTCGCGTCGGCCCATGAAGCTGAAGGTGATGAAGCCGGCGCTCGACAGGGTCAGGTTGACGGAGCCGGTCAGCGTGTCGCCGGCCGTGGAGGACGCCGCCCCCACCGTGTTGCGCTGCGCTTCTGACACGGCGCTGACGGTGGAGCCGGCGGCAGTGAGCATATTGCCGAAGGAATGCGCATCGCCGCGCGCGAACTCCAGTGCAGCGGTGGGCGCGTAGTGGTTTTGCGGCGAGGCGCTGCAGCCGGTGCCGGAGCACACTTGCAGCACGTCGGCGTTGGCAGCCGGACCCGTATTGACGGCGCGCGGATTGACGGCCACGCCGCCCTGGAAAAAGGCGCTGTCGCTGGCATTGCGGTTGGCGCCAGCCAGCGACAGCGCGCCAGCGCTGGTGGTGATACGGAAATTGTTCAACTCGTTGACGGCCAGGCCGTACGCACCTGCCTGCGCCTGACCACTGGCCAGCAGACTTGCCGCCGCCAGTGCGCCCAGCCAACCCAGGGTCTTGTTTCGTGTGTGATCGACGTTCATCGCAGCCTCTTATCGTAGTCAGTCTCGGGAAATCCGGGGGAGAAAGAATCCAGAATGTCCAGAATGACTTGTCTGAATTCATCTCGTAGACAGTGATAAGCAGCTTGTATGCCACACAAAAAAAGCACATGGAATCAAGTGCTTGCGTAAAGCAGACTGAGCCGGTGGAAGCAAAGTGTAAGAAAGGCCGACGCCGCTTTCAGGTGCCCCGGTGATAACCCAGGTGGCCACCCGAATTGCGCGCGCAGCCGCAGCCGATGCGCGCCACTTCCTCGCCTTCCGTCAATTTCCAGTTGGTAATCGTCGTGTGCTGCCAGTCGATGTCGCTTTTCTTGACAGGCTTCACCGTCAACGTGCGGGCGGCCGCATCCGTGTACTCCATCAGCTCTTCGTCGTCGGCGATGTCGAAATGGCGGTGGATCAGGGAAATGCCGAAGCGGTCGAGCGCGCCATAGCGCTGCAGCACGTCGCGCAGTTCGCGAAAACACGCCAGGTCGTCGGGCAGCAGCGGATCGACGGCGGAAATATCGGCGACGGGCTGCCATTGCATGGCGTGGATGTTCAGGCTGTGCATGATGTTCTCCTGTGCCCCTTGTCGCTAGCCCAGGCTGCCGGAGGGGCGCCGGCACGCCTGGCGAAATGCTCATCGTGGCCGCAACGCCGTTGCGGCGCTTGCGCCAGATCAAAGGTGCGGCACATCATGGCTTGCCCGGTAAAATAGGCCATGGCAAACAAAACCCCCACTTTCCCCGGCGCACGCACGGGCCGCGGCCAGGTCCTGGCCGTGCTGCTGTCGAACCGCGACCAGTCCGGCGCCGAACCGCTGCAAGGCCGCGTCTCGCTGGCCGCCATCGTGAAAGCGCTGAAACGCAAATACCACTGGCCGATTGAAACGCACAGCTTCCCCGCGAATACGCAGGACGGCCGCGCCAGCTGGGCGACCGTCTACAGCTTGCCGGAAAAGGTTATCGAGGCCGCGCTGGAGGCCGGCGGCCGGGAGTGGCTGGAGAGCCGGGCAGTAGCCGGGCGGCGGTGAATGCGCCGCAGTACGCTATTCGAGCCGGAAGCCGACCTTCAGCGTGACCTGGAAGTGCGCCACCTTGCCATCGACGATATGCCCGCGCGATTCCGTCACTTCATACCAGTCCATGTGCTTGACCGTCAGCGCCGCCTTGGCAATGGCATCGCGTATCGCCTGATCGCTGCTCTCGGTCGACGTGCCGACCAGTTCGATCAGCTTGTAAGTGTGTGCGGACATGATATTTCCCCAGGTAGGCAAGCCAGACATCGGGAGCCTGCATTGCGCAGGCACGTGCTCATCTTGCGCCTAAACGTGCTGATAGTCATTGCGCGGTGCAGCATGCCATCGGCCATGTCAGCAAGATTGCCCGCTCAGAAATAGTATCCAGCCTGTAAATTGATCCTGCGCGTGTAGCCGTCATGCTGGACGGAGGTCGACGCCAACCCCCCTGTGTCCGGCGACAGATACGGATGGTGCTTGCCCAGCATGAAGTCGGCATAGAACACCCATTTCCCGGAAGAAAAGCTCAATCCGCTAACATTCTGCACCGAACTTTTGTAGTTGCCGACACGTTTGCGCAGGATGCTGTAGTCGTTATACAGCTTGAATCCGCCAAGCGGTCCCAGCGTGCCAGGGATGTCGTAGCTGAGGTTGGCGATATAGATATCGCCCTTGGCCGCCACCGGGTAGGGATAACCGAATGCGCCCAGGATGACGAAGCTGTTTGGGTCGAGCCCGCCGTAGGTCTGGGTCACACCGTGGCTGGTGCCATAGCTGTAGCGCAAAGCTTCCAGCATGACAATCCATGGCCCCATGCCGCCCCGGTAGTGCAGCGCCACCGCATTGCGCCGGGTATCGCGCCCTTCGCTGCGGGTCGCGTTACGTATCGTTCCCGTCAATGCGGACAAGCCAACTTCATGCTGGCCCGAGCTGCTGATGTGCGCAACGACGCGGCCCGTGAAGGTATTGCGTTCGTGGTCGCGCTGGCCGGTGGCAAACCCCTGCTGGTCGTCATCGGGCACGATATTGTACGAGTAGCGGTTCGAAGCCCCGGCTGTATTGCCGCCCCCGCCATAGGAGCCGCCGTCGCGCGGCAAGAAGCCCAGCTGCCACTCGATGGGGCCGGGCGGGCTGGCGTAGGTCACCCCGAGGTCGTATTTGTCCTCGAAACCGGTATAGAAGGCCATCGACTCGTAAAAATTATTCGAAGCGAACGGCTGCAGCCCGAACGGATTTTTCACCAGGCCCGCTTGCAAGATGCTCTTGTCGGTCAGGCGTACACCGACCCAGCCGTGGTGCAGGAAGTGCTGCCAATAGCCGCCCTGCCCCTTGGGATACCGGTTGTAGCGGTATTGCGCCGAGCCGATCAGTACGCCATCGTCAAAATTGACGTCCAGCCTCGCGGTATCCAGCCCGACGAAACCGTTCGGATAGGTGTCCTGCCAGCTCTTATGGACATAATTGAAGCGGATCGCGCCGCCGATGGTCAGGGGCGAACTGGCCACCTCATCGGCCGATACGGCATTGCACAGTAATAGCAACGCTCCCGCCAGGACGACACCACGATGGTTTGCAGACATGTTCATCTCCCTTGTTATTGCAGGCGCAGGGCGTCGCGCGACCCTGTTCGCGGCGCCCGCACCGGCGACGCCAAGGCAGCGCCGTCCATCTGCGGCAGCTTGAAGCCCGCGACCACCTCGGCCAGTGCGCTGGCCTGCTGCTGCAGCGATTGCGCGGCGGCGGCGGCCTGCTCGACGAGGGCGGCATTTTGCTGGGTGTTTTCGTCCATTTGCGTCACCGCCGTGCCCACTTCGGTGATGCCGCTGCTTTGTTCATGGCTGGCACTGCTGATCTGCTTGACGATGGCCGCGAGCTGGCCGATGCTGTCGACCACCTCGCCCATGGTCGCGCCCGCGCTTTCCACCAGCCGGCTGCCGGCGTCGACCTGCGTCACGGAGTCGCCGATCAGCGCCTTGATTTCCCTGGCCGCTTCGGCCGAGCGGCCGGCAAGCGAGCGCACTTCCGACGCCACGACAGCAAAACCGCGGCCCATTTCGCCGGCCCGCGCCGCTTCCACGGCGGCATTGAGGGCGAGGATATTGGTCTGGAAGGCGATGCCGTCAATGGTGCTGATGATGTCGACGATCTTGCGCGAGGCGATATTGATGTCGCCCATGGTCCGCACCACCTGTTGCACCACCTCGCCGCCACGTCCGGCCACCTGCGTGGCGCTGGCGGCTAGCTGGTCAGCCTGCATGGCGTTTTCGGCGTTCTGCTGGACAGTTGCCATCAGTTGCTCCATGGCGGCCGAGGTTTCTTCCAGGGCACTGGCTTGCGACTCGGTGCGCGACGACAGGTCATTGTTGCCAGAGGCAATCTCGCCCGATGCGGTGCGCACCGTATCGGACGCTTCGCGGATTTGTCGCAGCACAGCGGCGATCTTGTCGGCGAAACGGTTGAAGGCATTGGCAATTTGCGTCAGTTCGTCGCGGCCGGACGTATCCATGCGTCGCGTCAGGTCACCCTCCCCCGAAGCAATGTCTTCCAGCGCGTCGCGCACCAGTATCATGCGGTGCAGCTGGCGGCTGACGAACAGCGACATCAAACCGCCGGCAGCCAGCAGGCACAGCACCGTGAGCACGACCGTCACCCGCAGCATCGTCCTCAGCGACGCGGTAGCCAGGTCGCGGTCGACAGCAGTCAGCAGTATCCATGGCGTCCCCTCGACCTTGGCGGCATACACCATCTGCGGGGCGCCATCGATCATCACTTCGGCATGCGCATTGCCCGCGACCAGGCGCGCCAGCAGCGCGGCATCGAGGCCGGCTGCCAGGTCGGTGACCGGCTTGAGCGTCAATTCCTTGCGCGCATGCGCCAGTATAGTGTTGTTCGTGCCATCGACCAGCAAGGCAAAACTCTTTTCCGTGGGATGGATGGCGTTGACTTTTCTGACCACCGAGGTCAGCTTCGCGTCAGCACTGACCACGCCTGCGAGCGCACCGCCAGCCTGCGCGAAAACGGGTTCCACGAAGCTCACATATAGTTCCCCGGTACCGGCATCGGCATAAGGGGACGTGATGGCGGGGCCACCTGTCGACGCCGCCAACTTGTACCAGGGGCGCGCCGTGCCATCGAAGTCCGGTGGCACCGTCCATCCGCTGTAGTGAGCACGCTTGTCGCTCAAGGCAAAGCCTACCGAATCCAATGCTCCGGCCTGCCGTGCAGTATCGAGTGCGGGTTGCGGATCCGGCTGGGCCACCGCCACCTTCAATGCGCCTGCAATGCGCTGCTTGTCCTGTACCCACTCGGTCAACTCGCGCGCATACAGGCGCGTGACATCGTTGATCTGCTTGTCCAGCGAAGAGAGGACATTGGCACGCACGCTCACGAAGGTCACAGTCGAGAGGAGAACCAGCGCCACCGCGACGATGGCAATGGCGATACCGATAAGGCGCGCACGCAGAGTGTGGAACATGGCAACTCCAAAATGGAAAAGGGACGCATCGAACAGGAAAAGTCCACGTTTTCGTGCGAGCACGAAGCCTGGATTCAGCTATGCCGGCAATAAACATAGTTAAACTCAGTGCAGGCTATTGCGTCAAGTCAACTAGTTTCATCTCATGGCAACTATCACAAGAATGTGGTAAAAATGAAAGCTCCACTTTCTTGCCGGCAGCCATTTTCCGTATGGAAGCGCGCCGTGGCAGTTCGGTGGCTTCCGCTTTTCTGGATCTGCCGCGTCAACGTAGCGATGTTCCGGCAACACTGTGCTGTTGTGGTGAAGGTGAAATGGAGAAAGGTGTGGTGGAACCACCGTGAATTGTCCCGCCAGTGCTTCATCCGGAATAGAAAAGAAAAAGGGCTACCAGCGGAAGCGGGTAACCCTTTGATTTACTGCTGAATTCTGGTGCCGACTGCCGGTTTCGAACTGGCCACCTGATGATTACAAATCAACTGCTCTACCAAATGAGCTAAGTCGGCAAAAACTGCGCGTTGCGAATTATACGCTATTTAATGCGTGTCAGGGTCGGGCGGCCGCCTTTTTTTGGCGGCTCGTCGTCGCCGGGCGTGGCGTTGTCGCGTTGTTCGGGGGAGCTGGCCGGCACGGACGACAGGGTCGGGCCGCTGGTAGCAGGGGCGAGCACGGGCGGCGGGACGTCGGCGGAGGCGGGGCTGTCCGTCGGTTGCGCGTCGGGGTCATCGTTGCCCAGCACGGGCTCGAAGGCCATGCCCTGGCCGTTTTCGTTGGCGTAGATGGCCATTACATTGTCGACCGGCACGTAGATTTCGCGCGAGACGCCGCCAAAGCGGGCGTGGAAGCGGATGGCGTCGTTGTCCATCTTCAGGCCGCTGGTGGCGCCGAAGCTGATGTTGAGCACGATTTCGCCCTTTTTTACGTATTCCATCGGTACCGTGGTGCGCGAATCGACTTTGACCGCGAGATAAGGCGTGTAGCCGCTGTCGGTGCACCACTCGTAGATGGCGCGCAGCATATAAGGTTTGGTTGAGATTTCAGACATGGTAGGCACTGTGAGGCGGGAGCGCCCCCGTCAGCATGAGGCGGGCGCACCGGTAATTCAAAAGACGCAGATATCCCGGCAGGCGCGGCCTGCCGGGATTATCTTTTAGCGGCGCATGACTTTTTCGGATGGCGTCAGTGCTTCGATGTAGGCAGGACGCGAGAAGATGCGTTCGGCGTATTTCATCAGCGGTGCAGCCGTCTTCGACAGTTCGATGCCGTAGTGGTCCAGGCGCCACAGCAGCGGCGCGACAGCCACGTCGAGCATCGAGAATTCGTCGCCCAGCATGTACTTGTTTTTCAGGAACAGCGGCGCCAGGGTCGTCAGGCGGTCGCGGATTTCCGCGCGTGCCTTGTCGTGGGCCTTGTCGTTGCTCTTGGCGCGTTCGCTTTCCAGCACGTGCACGTGCACGAACAGTTCTTTCTCGAAATTGAACAGCATCAGGCGCGCGCGGGCACGCATCAGCGGATCGGCCGGCATCAGCTGCGGATGCGGGAAGCGCTCATCGATGTACTCGTTGATGATGTTCGATTCATACAGGATCAGTTCGCGCTCGACCAGGATGGGCACCTGGCCATACGGATTCATGGTCGAGATGTCTTCCGGTTTGTTGAACAGGTCGACGTCGCGCACTTCGAAGTCCATGCCTTTTTCAAACAGGACCAGGCGGCAGCGTTGCGAAAATGGGCAGGTTGTACCCGAATAGAGAACCATCATTTTTTATAGTTCCTTAGAAACAAAGGGGGTGAAGCCGCGAACGGCTCACCCCAGGTCGCTTGTCCACTCATGCGGACAACGCAGAAACAGGCATAAACCGGCCTAAGGCCGGCGCCTCACTTATTTGACTTCCTTCCAGAACGACGCGTTAAGGCGCCATGCCAGCAGAGCAAAGACCGACAGGAACAGCAGTACCCAAACGCCCAGGCGCTTGCGTGTCTGCTGTGCCGGTTCGGCCATCCACTCCATGTAGCCGACCAGGTCGGCTACCGCATTGTCGTACTCGATCTTGTTCAACGTACCTGGCTTGACCTGCTCGAAGCCGGTAAATTTGTGGATCTTCTTGCCAGCTTCGTGCGGATCGTTCTCTTCCACGAACTTGGCAGTCTGGACACCTTGCAATTCCCATAATACATGCGGCATGGCAACATTCGGCACGACCATATTGTTCCAGCCGGTCGGACGAGTGTCGTCTTTATAGAACGTACGCAGGTAAGTATACAGGTAGTCGCCGCCTGTGCCAGCGGAAGATGATTTCGCGCGCGAAATTACCGACAAATCCGGCGGTACGACGCCAAAGAAGGCCTTGGCGTCCTGCGGCGCCAGGCTGGTCGTCATCAAGTCGCCGACTTTATCGCCGGAGAACAACAGATTCTGCTTGATCTGGTCTTCCGTCAAGCCCAGGTCGCGCAGGCGGTTGTAGCGCATCGACACGGCGGCGTGGCAATTCAAGCAATAATTGACGAACAATTTGGCGCCATGTTGCAGCGCTGCCATGTTGGTCTGGCGGTCAGGCGCCTTGTCCAGCGGAAAGCCGCCTTCGCTGGCGAGAGCCATGGCGGGCACGAGTGCCAGGATGGCGAGCAGTTTTTTTGCAATCTTCATATGATGTATGTCCTTTGAGCGTGGCGTGAGAGCGGCTTAGTGCGGGTGAAACGTCACACGCGACGGCACGGTCTTGAACTTGCCCATGGCACTCCACCATGGCATCAGCAGGAAGAAGCTGAAGTAAATCAGGGTGCACACTTGCGACACGATGGTTCTGAAGTCCGTTGGCGGCTGGGTACCGAGGTAGCCGAGGATCAGGAACGACAGGCCGAAGATGGCGTACACATATTTGTGCCAGTTCGGACGGTAGCGGATCGATTTCACGGGCGAATGGTCGAGCCATGGCAGGAAGGCCAGGATCACGACGGAACCGCCGAAGAACACCACGCCCCAGAATTTCGCATCGAGCACCTGCGGCAGCATGCCGATGATGGCGACGATGGCGATGCCGGCGATGATGGACTTGACCGTCGTCGACAGGCGCGACTTGAGCCAGATGAACACCACGTAGGCGGCCACGGCACCCATCAGCACGTACATGAAGTCGGCCGTGGTGGCACGCAGCACCGAGTAGAACGGCGTGAAGTACCAGGTTGGCGCGATGTGCAGCGGGGTTTTCAGCGAGTCGCCCGGCAGGAAGTTGTTGTATTCCAGGAAGTAACCGCCCATTTCCGGCGCGAAGAAGACGACGGCGCTGAAAATGACGAGGAAGATCGAGACGCCGAACAGGTCGTGCACGGTGTAGTAGGGATGCGAAGGGATCGAATCGACGGGGTGGCCATCGGCGCCCAGGTTTTCCTTCACTTCGATGCCGTCGGGATTGCTCGAGCCGACTTCATGCAGGGCGATCAAGTGCGCTGCAACCAAGCCCAGCAGTACCAGCGGGATGGCGATCACGTGGAAGGCGAAGAAGCGGTTCAGGGTGGCGTCGGACACCACGTAGTCGCCGCGGATCCACAACGACAGGTCAGGGCCGATGAACGGGATGGCGCCGAACAGGTTGACGATCACTTGCGCGCCCCAGTACGACATCTGGCCCCATGGCAGCAGGTAGCCGAAGAACGCTTCGGCCATCAGGCACAGGAAGATGGCGAAACCGAACAGCCAGATCAGTTCACGTGGCTTGCGGTACGAACCGTACAGCAGGCCGCGCGTCATGTGCAGGTAGACGATGATGAAGAAGGCCGAGGCGCCCGTCGAATGCATGTAGCGCACCAGCCAGCCCCACGGCACTTCGCGCATGATGTACTCGACGGAATTGAAGGCCAGGGCCGCATCCGGTTTGTAGTGCATGGTCAGGAAGATGCCGGTGACGATCTGCAAGACCAGCACCAGCATGGCCAGCGAGCCGAAGATGTACCAGAAATTGAAGTTTTTCGGGGCGTAGTACTTGCCCCATTGGTCATTCCACAGCTTGGTCAGGGGAAAGCGGTCATCGACCCAGCCCAGCGCTTTTTCGGCGGCGGGAGCGTCTGCCGGAAATTTCGTTTCTTTGAAAGCAGCCATGATCAAGCCTCGCCTTTCTCGTCTTTACCTATCAGCAATTTGGTGTCGCTCAGGTACATATGGCGCGGCACTTGCAGGTTGTCCGGCGCCGGCTTGTTCTTGAACACGCGGCCTGCCATGTCGAAGGTGGAGCCGTGGCAAGGGCAGAGGAAGCCGCCTTCCCAGTCATCGGGCAGCGATGGTTGCGGGCCGGGGGCAAATTTCGAGGAAGGGGAGCAGCCCAGATGGGTGCAGATGCCGACGGCGACGAGAATTTCAGGCTTGATCGAGCGCCATTCGTTCATGCAGTATTCCGGCGTGAATTCGGCGGGGTTGCGCTGGGAATTGGCGTCGGCGACTTTGCCGTCGGTCTTTTTCAGCGACGCGACCATTTCCGGCGTGCGCTTGAGGATCCAGACCGGCTTGCCGCGCCATTCGACGGTGCGCATTTCGCCGGGTTGCAAGGTGGTGATGTCTACTTCGACCGGCGCGCCAGCCGCTTTCGCGCGCTCCGACGGCTGGAAGGTGCTTACCAAGGCTCCCGCGGTTGCCAATCCAACTACACTGCCCGCCGCGCACGTGGCGACGAGCAAGCCGCGACGGCCTGAATCGACCTGCTTTTCGTTACTCATGCAAACCCCAATCAGTCAAAATGCGAATCTTTATTATGAGTGGCAGCCGCGAAAAACCCGTCGCCGAAGCTCTATCCCACTGATTGCCGCAACCCGCATCTTTGTACGGTAAAGTGGCAACATCCCTGCGGAACTTCGGACTATGGCGCAGCCCGTGCCAGTTTCTTGTTGATTATCCGGAAGTGAAAAAGCCACTTCTGGCAACCGCAAATTATAAGTGAAGCAAACAACGAATCAAACAAAAACGTTGCTTGTACCATAATTTATATACTTTTGCAGGAGGTGGCTAGTTCTTTCGAACTAGATGCGCGCGGCTGTGCACGAATTGGTCCTGCCGGCAACCACAAGTTGGTATCCCCAGGAATCAATAGTATGATCGGCATGTTTTTATATCTATCCGAAGGAGAAATTCATGGCAATGATGAAGGAATTTAAAGAATTTGCAATGAAAGGCAACGTCGTCGATCTGGCGGTCGGTGTCATTATCGGCGGCGCCTTCGGCAAGATTGTCGATTCCTTGGTGCAAGACGTGATCATGCCGCCTATCGGCCGTATTTTCGGCGGCCTCGATTTCGCCAATTACTATCTGCCCCTGAATGGCCAGGCGACGACGATGACCCTGGTGGAGGCGAAAAAAGCGGGCGCCGTGCTGGCCTACGGTAACTTCCTCACCATTTTGCTCAACTTCATCATTCTTGCCTTTATCATCTTCCAGATGGTGCGCCTGATGAACAAGGCCCGCCGCAGCGAACCGGTCGCGCCGGCCCCGGCACCGGCCACGCCGGAAGACATCGTGCTGCTGCGTGAAATCCGCGACTCCCTGCAGCAGAACGCACGCAACAGCAACAATCTGGCAAAATAAGCCGTTCCGGCACCGGCCGGCTGACCTGGGCAGAGAACTGTATGCGACGATTCTGGTTATTGTTTGCGCAAACCGTGACGATCGCGTTGGCGCTGTACTTTGTGTACGGCGCGCTGCGCCCGGCCAGCCGGGTACAGCAGCTGGGCTCTCCCGCCAAGCCGGTGCCCGTGGTGGAAACGGCGTCGAGCAGCCTGGCGCCCGGCTCCTACCGCGACGCGGCGGCGCGCGCCATGCCCGCCGTCGTCAACATCCTCACCCTGCAAGTGCCCAAGCGCGGCGCCCATCCGCTGGCGCGCGATCCCTTCTTTAAACGTTTCTTCGGCGACCGCGACCCGGACGGCGAGGATGACGAGGACTTGAAAAACAGCCTCGGCTCGGGCGTCATCGTCAGCCATGAAGGCTATGTGCTGACCAACAACCACGTGGTCGAAGGCGCCGACGAAATCGAAGTGGTGCTCACCGACGGCCGCAAGGCGCCCGCCAAGGTGGTGGGCCTGGACCCGGAAACGGACCTGGCCGTGATCAAGATCAACCTCGACAAGCTGCCCGTCATCGTGCTGGGCCAGTCGGAACTGGCGCGCGTGGGCGACGTGGTGCTGGCCATCGGCAACCCCTTCGGCGTGGGCCAGACGGTGACCATGGGCATCATTTCCGCCCTGGGCCGCAACAACCTGCACATCAACAGCTTTGAAAACTTCATCCAGACGGATGCGGCGATTAACTTCGGCAACTCGGGCGGCGCCCTGGTCGATACGCGCGGCAATCTGATCGGCATCAATACGGCGATTTACTCGCAAAGCGGCGGTTCCGTCGGCATCGGCTTCGCCATTCCCGTCTCGACGGCCAAGACGGTGATGGAAGCCATCATCAAGGATGGCCACGTGGTGCGCGGCTGGATCGGCGTGGAAACGCAGGACATCACGCCCGAGCTGGCGCAAAGCTTCAACCTGCAGCGCACCAGCGGCGCCATCATCGCCGGCGTGGTGCGCAACGGCCCGGCCGACAAGGCGGGCATCGTGCCCGGCGACATCCTGCTGACGGTGCAAGGCAAGCCTGTCGGCGACACGACGGAAATGCTCAACCTGATCGCCCAACTGCCGCCCGGCGAAAAAGCTAAAATGACGGTGCTGCGCAAGAATCGCGAAGCGGCACTCGACGTGATGGTGGGCAAGCGCCCTATCCCGAAAGAGCTTTCCAAATAGTTGCTGATCGGAATTTGACACATGCATGTGCGTGATTTGACCCAATTTTTACGTGAACTGAGCGACAACAACAACCGTCCTTGGTTTGTCATGAACAAGCCCCGCTACGACATCCTGCGCGAGGAATTCCTTGCGCTGGTGACGTCGCTGATCGGCGAGCTGGGCAAGTTCGATCCGGCCGTGAAATACTGCAATCCGAAGAAGGCCTTGTTCCGCATTAACCGCGACGTGCGTTTCGCGCACGACAAGAGCCCGTATAAAACGCGCTTTTCGGCCGCCATCGCGCCGAACGACATGCGCCGTCCCAGCAAGGCGGGCGGTCCCACGTATTATCTGCAGATCGATGGACAGGGCAATCTGCTGTTCGGCGCCGGCGAATACATGCCGCCGCCGGGCCGCCTGAAGGCGCTGCGCGAGCACATGGTCAACGACGCGCCAGGTTTTTCCAAAGTGCTGAAAAATAAGCGTTTGAAGGCCCGTTTCGGCACGATCCAGAACGAGGGCAAGCTGCAGCGCCCGCCCAAGGGCTTTGAGGCGGATGCCGAACATATCGAATTCATCAAGCTGAAGAGCTTTTTTGTCTGGACCGAAGTGCCGCTGCCCGTCAATGAACCCGAGAAACTGCTGCCGACCCTGGCGGAAGGCTTGAAGGATGCGTGGCCGCTGGTCGAGTGGATGCGCGGCGCGAAAGAGCCGGAGGAAGTCACCGAGTAATTGCTGAAGGAGCACATGATGGCACTGGAGCACGCAAGTTCAGGACAGGTGATCGAGGTGCTGCGCAGGGATGGCGACGACCTGTCGCAGTTTTCCGCCATCGCGCTGGCCAGGACGGACGAACTGGAATTGATCCGCATGTGCATGCCCAAGGGCAAGACCATGCCCGAGCATCATGTCCTCGGTGAAATCACCTTGCTTTGCCTGCAAGGGCAGGTGGCGGTGACGGCGCATGGCGGGGAGCACCTGCTGGGGCCGGGGCAGATGCTGTACCTGCTCGGCGGCCAGGCGCACGCGCTGGAAGCGCGTGAAGACAGTCTATTATTGCTGACCATACTCATGCACAAGGCGGGGCGCTAGGCGCGCCCGGTTTATTCTCAGGCCGCCTCGGCGCGCGGATCGCGCGACAGCAACTGCTGCACCATCACGTGCGGCAAATCGCCATCGAACAGCACGCCGGCCACCGCATTTGTGATCGGCATGTCGACGCCCATGCGGCGCGCCAGTTCGCGTACGGCCTTGGCGCACGGCACGCCTTCGGCCACGTGACCGAGTTCGGCCACGATGGTATCGAGGGCTTTGCCTTGCGCCAGGCCCAGGCCGACCCGGCGGTTGCGCGACAGGTCGCCCGTGCAGGTGAGAATCAAGTCGCCTATGCCCGTCAAGCCCATGAACGTTTCCGCCTGACCACCCAGGGCCGTGCCCAGGCGCGTGATTTCCGCCAGCCCACGCGTGATCAGCGCGGCGCGCGCATTCAAACCCAGGCCCAGGCCGTCGGCCACGCCCGTGGCAATCGCCAGCACGTTCTTGACGGCGCCGCCCACTTCCACGCCTACCAGGTCTTCGCTCGCATACACGCGGATGGTGCCGCCGTGCAAGGCCGAGACGACGGCGCCGCGCAAGGTGGCGCTGTGCGAGGCGATGGTCAGCGCGCATGGCAAGCCGCGCGCCACTTCCTGCGCGAACGAGGGACCGGACAGGGCGCCGCCGGGGATATTGTCGCCCAGCACTTCCTGCACGATCTGGTGCGGCAGCAAGCCCGTGCCGCCTTCAAACCCCTTGCATAGCCACACCAGGCTGCCGATGGCCTTGTCTTTCAGCTGATGCAGCATGGGCCGCAAGCCCGCCACGGGGCAGGCGGCGATCAAGAGGCCATGTTCGCCGTCGGCATGCGCGACGGCGGCGTCGAAATCGGCGCTGATGCGCAGTTGCGGCGGCAAAGGGAAGCCCGGTAAATAACTGTTTTCGCCGCTGGCGGCCATGGCGGACATGGCCTCGCCGTTGCGGCCCCACAGCAGCACGTCGTGGCGGCCGGCCAGGGCCATGGCCACGGCCGTGCCCCAGGCGCCGGCGCCGAGGATGGTGATCTTGCGGGGCAGGGCCTTGGCGGCGGGAGATGTATCTGTAGAAACTTGCATGCAACCTCAGTGGGGCGGAAGAAACGGGTGCGGCGCCCGGGCCGGTCGCCCGGTGCGCAGGGCGGGCCTTACAGGCCCCACACTTCGCTGGTCTTGACGTAGCCGCTCTGGCCATCCTTGTGGCGCACCTTGACCCAGCCGGAGCTCGGTTGCTCGCTCATTTCCAGCAGCACGCCCTTGTCGACGAGGATGATGGCGGAGGCGGTGTCGTCGGGGCTGGCGCGTACCTTGAGGTTCGCGGCGCGCGCCACGACGTTGCGCTTGGCGGACAAGCCCTTGGCTTCCGTCCAGGCCATTTCGCCGCTGGCGTCGCGCACCTTGACCCAGTCGCCGTAGCTGAGCACGACTTCCAGCGGCATGCCGCGCGGCGCCACGTACAGCTTGCCGCCCTTGCTGGACGGCGCGTCATACAGGATCACGGGGTTGGCTCCCACCGTCTTGAAATCGACGGCGTGGCTGGCGGCGGTCGCCAGCAACAGTACGGCGCCGGCCATCCAGCGGAACTTGCTCAAGAGCGCACTTTTCAACATGATATTTTGAACCTTAACGAAACACGGCGGCCAGGCCGCCGTGTCAGGCCAGCCTTGACGGCCGGCGGGGTCTTGCAAGAGCTTAGTGCGTTTCGCTGGCTGCTGGTGCTGCTGCAGCGGCGTCAGCAATAGCTTGCAGACGTTGTTGGTAGAACACTTCGAAGTTGATCTCGGCCAAGTGCACTGGCGGGAAGCCGGCACGGGTGATCACGTCGGCGATGTTGGCGCGCAGGTAAGGGTAGATGATGTTCGGGCAGCCGATTCCCAGCAGCGGATCGAGTTGATCGGCAGGAATATTGCGTGCTTCGAAGATACCGGCTTGCTTGCCTTCGACCAGGAAAGCGACTTTATCGCCGACTTTGGCGGTGACGGTGATGGTCACGGTGGCTTCGAAGATGCCGTCGGCCAGAGGTGCAGCGCCCACGTCCAGAGCTACTTCGATCGCTGGCGCTTCTTGTTCCAGGAAAATAGCTGGGGAATTTGGTTGTTCCAGCGACATGTCTTTCAGGTAGACGCGTTGGATTTGGAAGACTGGTTGCAGGTTTTCGTCAGACATGGAACGCTTTCGTTGTAAAGGACAAGAACGGCACACCGTTCAAATATGGTGCTTGCGGTATTCAAACCGCGCCGGATAGGCGCGGCCAGATCAGGTGCGAGGGCAATTGTATCAAAACAATACGACAAAAAACCAAGCAATTTCTCGAACCCGCTTTATATCAGGCTGCCGTGCCATTTAACAAGGGGTCGAGCTTGCCAGCTTGATCGAGCGCATACAAATCGTCGAATCCGCCCACGTGGGTGTCGCCCACATAGATTTGCGGCACCGTGCGGCGGCCCGTGCGTTCCATCATCTTGATGCGCTCTTCCGGGTCGAGGTCGACGCGGATCTTTTGCACGGCGACGCCCTTGGCTTCCAACAGGCGCTCGGCGCGCACGCAATACGGGCACACGGCGGTGCTATACACAATTACGGGGACGGTCATGATGATTCCTTCTAGTTAAATGCCGGCTTACTTCGCCAGCGACAGGGTTTTCAATGGCAAACCCTGCTTTTTCCATTCGTCGAGGCCGCCTTCCAGGCTTGTTGCCTCAGCGAAACCGGCTTTGCCCAGCAGGCCGACGGCGGTTGCCGAACGCGAACCTTTCTGGCAAACCACTACAATGGGGCGCGTTTTGAATTTTTCCAGCTCGCCCAGGCGTTTTGCCAGTTCCGGCAGCGGAATATTTTTTGCGTCAGGCAAGTGGCCTGTGGCGAATTCTTCCGCGCTGCGCACGTCGACGATGATGGTCTTGCCACGGTTGATCAGTTGCGTGACTTCCAGCACGGTCGCGCGCTTGCCGCGCATCGACAGCAGTGGCCAGAGGAGGGCGCCGCCGGAAATAATGACGATGGCAAACAGAAAAATGTGGTCGATAATGAATTTCACGTAGGGTCCAATGGTTTAAGTCAATCCGCGCATTATAAAATAGAAGCTGGACGAGGTCTTTTTACGTTTTGCTTTTTTGATTTGAACCCCTTGAGAAGATAGAACTATGTACAAAATCGTTTTCATGCGTCACGGCGAGTCCACCTGGAACCTCGATAACCGCTTTACCGGCTGGACCGACATCGATCTGACGGAAAAGGGCGTCAACGAAGCCAAGGCCGCCGGCCAGATCCTCAAGCAGGAAGGTTTTACGTTCGACGTGGCCTACACTTCCGTCCTGAAGCGCGCCATCCGCACCCTGTGGCTGGCGCTCGACGAGATGGACATGATGTATTTGCCGATCAAGAACGACTGGCGCTTGAACGAGCGTCACTACGGCGCCCTGCAAGGCCTGGACAAGGGCGAGACAGCTGCCAAGTATGGCGACGAGCAAGTACTGGTGTGGCGCCGCAGCTACGACACGCCGCCGCCGCCGCTGGAAGCGAACGACGACCGTGCCTCGTACAACGACCCGCGCTATGCCGGCTTGCCGAAAGCGGCTATCCCGCTGACCGAATGCCTGAAAGACACCGTGGCGCGCGTGATGCCGGCCTGGGATGAGGAAATCGCCCCGGCCATCCGCGCCGGCAAGAAAATCATCATTTCGGCCCACGGCAACAGCCTGCGCGCGCTGATCAAGATGCTCGATGGCATCAGCGACAGCGACATCGTCGGCCTGAACATCCCGAACGGCCAGCCGCTCGTGTATGAACTGGATGCCGACCTGAAACCGATCCGTCATTACTACCTGGGCGACCCGGCAGCGATTGCGGCAGCGCAAGCTGCCGTGGCGAACCAAGGGAAGGCCAAGTAACTTGTTGTCTTTCTTCCGCGGCACAGCGATCGCCCCCTCTGCTGAACGACCCCTGCCGGCGTGGCGCGCCGGCGCCATGCTGTGCGCAGCGCTGCTCTTCTCGAGCGGTGCCGCACAGGGTGCCAAGCCCACCGAACGCAGCAAGCAGAAAGCGGCCGCGGAAGCACAACGTGCTGGATTGCAACAAAAGCTGACGGCGCTCAAGCGCGACATCAGCCGCACGGAAAGCGCCAAGGATGACGCGGCCGATACCCTGGCCGAGTCGGAAGAGGCCATTTCCAACGCCAACCGCGCCTTGCGCGACCTGGCGCAGGAACAAAGCGAGACGGGCGTGAAGCTGACGGCGCTGGGGCAGGAGCACCAGCAGCTGACGGCCACCGTCGAGAAACAAAAGACGCAGCTGTCAAAGTTGCTGCGTGAACAATATGTCGCCGGCAACGAAGACCGCATCAAGCTGCTCTTGTCGGGCGATAACCCGAACCGCATCAACCGCGACTTGCAACTGATGGCGTATGTGTCGCAGGCGCAGGCGCGTCTGCTCGATGCCTTGCGTGCCAACTTGCTGGCCGTGGAGAAAAACCAGGCGGACGTGCAAAACGCCAAGGATGAGCTGGAAGAAATCGCGCAGGAAGAGCGCGACCAGAAGGCCTTGCTGGTGCAGGAGAAGGCGCGCCGTGCCGCCTTGCTGACGAGCTTGTCGCAGCGCCTGGTGGCGCAGCGCAAGGAAGTGGGCAATGTCGAGCGCGACGAACAGCGCATGGGCAACCTGGTCGACAAGCTGGCGAAACTGATCGAAGAGCAGGCCGCCGCCGCCGCGGCCGAAAAGAAACGCCAGCAATTGCTGGCCGAGCAGCGCGCCGCCGCCAAGGCCGCCGCTGATGCCAGGATCGCGGCGGAAAAGCGCGAACGCCTGCTGGCCGCGCGCGCCAAGGCCGCCCAGGCGCAGGCCGAGCGCGAACGCCTTGCGAAAGAGCAACAAAACAAATCGGGCAAGATCAAGCCGCAGACGCCGCCACCGCCGCCCGTGAAGCTGGAACCGATCGACGACGACGAGCCGCCGCAAGTGGCCAAGGTGGCACCCAAGCCCGAACCGAAGCCGGAACCGGAGCCGGAACGCCCAAGCCTGGGCCCGGCCGCGCCGGCCGGCGCGTTTGCCAGCATGAAAGGGCAGCTGCGCGCGCCCGTGGCGGGCAAGATCGCCGCCCGCTTCGGCAGCAAGCGCGGTGACGGCCCCAGCTGGAAGGGCGTGTTCATCCGCACGGGCGAAGGCAGCGAAATCCACGCCATCGCCGGCGGCCGCGTCGTGTTTTCCGACTGGCTGCGCGGTTTCGGCAATTTGATCATCGTCGACCATGGCGGCCAGTACATGAGTATTTATGGCAATAACCAATCCTTGCTGAAACGCGTGGGCGATGCCGTCAAGGGCGGCGACGCCATTGCCAGCGCGGGCAACAGCGGCGGCAACGAGGAATCAGGGCTATACTTTGAATTGCGTCATCAGGGCCGCGCCTTCGACCCCGCCACCTGGGTGAAGTTTTAAGTTCCCACCATTGCTGCGGCAGCAAAATTGTAGATTGCGAAGAATACATGGGTATCAAAGTCAAAAGTATCGGCCTGATCGGTCTGGGCGTACTGGCCGGCATCGGCATGTCGCTGCAGTTCCCGGCCGTGGCGCAGAAAATCACGAATGCCCCGCTGCCGCTCGACGAGCTGCGCCAGCTGTCCGACGTTTTCGGCCTGATCAAGACCGATTACGTCGAGAAGGTGGAAGACAAGAAACTCTTGACGGAAGCCATTTCCGGCATGGTGTCCTCGCTGGACCCGCATTCCGTCTATCTCGATAAGAATGCCTTCAAGGAAATGCGCGAAAGCGTGCAGGGCAAGTTTGTCGGCATCGGCATCGAAGTGAGCATGGAAGACGGCTACGTGAAAGTCGTCTCGCCCATCGAAGACAGCCCCGCCGCCAAGGCCGGCATCCAGGCGGGCGATTTCATCACCCGCCTCGACAATCTGCCGCTGAAGGGCATGCAGCTGGAAGAAGTCATCAAGAAGATGCGCGGCCAGCCGGGCAGCAAGCTGGTGCTGACCATGTCGCGCAAGGGTGAAAGCAAGCCGCTGGTCTTCCCCATCGTGCGCGAGGAAATCCGTGTGCAGAGCGTGAAGGCCAAGATGGTCGCGCCCGGCTATGCCTGGCTGCGCATCGCCCAGTTCCAGGAACCGACCGTCGATGACATGGTCAAAAAGATCAACGCGCTGTATGCGCAAGACCCCAAGCTCAAGGGCCTGGTGCTGGACTTGCGCAACGATCCCGGCGGCGTCGTGCCGGGTGCGATCGGCGTGGCGACGGCATTTCTTCCGGGGAATTCCGTGATCGTCTCGACCAAGGGCCAGTTGCCCGAGTCGAAACAGGTGTTTTATGGCCGCCGCGAATTCTATGCGCCGCCGGGCGCCAAGGCCGACCCGCTGGCCAAGCTGCCGGCCGCGCTGAAAACCGTGCCGCTGGTGGTGCTGGTCAATGCCGGTTCCGCGTCCGCCTCGGAAATCGTCGCCGGCGCCTTGCAGGATTACCAGCGCGCCACCGTCATCGGCACGCAGACGTTCGGCAAGGGTTCCGTGCAAACCTTGCGCCAGATCACGGCCGACACGGCCGTCAAGCTGACGACGGCCCGCTACTACACGCCGAAAGGCCGCGCCATCCAGGCGCGCGGCATCGTGCCCGACCTGCTGGTCGATGAAACGGCCGAAGGCGACGGCTGGAACAGCCTGCGCGTGCGCGAAGCGGATCTGGAAAAACACTTGAGCAGCGACGATGGCAAGCCGGAAGCGGCCAAGCCGACCATGGAAGGCATGCAGGATCAATTGGAAGAAGAGCAGCGCCTGATCGCCACGGCGAAAAAGCGCAAGCCGCTCGAATACGGCGCCAAGGATGATTTCCAGCTGCAACAAGCCCTGAACCACTTCCAGGGCTTGCCGGTGCAGCTGGCCAAGGTGGACCCGAAGGTGGAGAAGATCGGCGCCAAGCCGGAAATCGCTTCCGACATCAAGGCGGACGACAAGAAGATTCCCGTGCGCAAACCGTAGTCGCCGCCATGAACGACGCCCAACTGCTGCGCTATTCGCGCCACATCCTGTTAGACGAGATCGGCATCGAAGGCCAGCAAGCCTTGCTCGACGCGCATGTGCTGGTGATCGGCGCGGGCGGGCTCGGCTCGCCGGCGGCCATGTACCTGGCCGCCAGCGGCGTCGGCAAGTTGACCCTGGTCGATGACGATACGGTCGACCTGACCAATCTGCAGCGCCAGATCGCCCACACGACGGCCCGCGTGGGCCAGCCGAAAGTGCTGTCGGCGCGCGAAACCTTGACCGGCATCAATCCCGAGATAGCCATCATCGCCTTGCAGGAGCGTCTGGACGGCGCGCGCCTGGCCGAACTGGTCTGCTCCAGCACGGTGGTGCTCGACTGTACCGACAACTTCGCCACGCGCCACGCCGTCAACCGCGCCTGCGTGGCGCACAAGGTGCCGCTGGTGTCGGGCGCCGTGATCCGTTTCGACGGGCAAGTGAGCGTGTTCGACCCGCGCACGGGCACGCAACCCTGTTATTCCTGCCTGTTTCCGCAGGAGCAGCAGTTCACGGACGAGGCGTGCTCGACCATGGGCGTGTTCGCGCCGCTGGTGGGCGTGGTGGGCGCCATGCAGGCGGCCGAGGCCTTGAAACTGATCATGGGCGTGGGCGAATCGCTGGCCGGACGCCTGCTGCTGCTCGACGGCTTGCACATGGAATGGAGCAGCATGCGCGTCGCGCGCGACCCCGGCTGCGCCGTTTGCGGCGAAGTGGTCTTGCCCGCCTGACGGCCGCCGCACAAATTTTTCCCCATATGACAGGCTTTGTCATATTTCCGCTTTATACTCTGCTCTCATTACTCACCTTCTTCTCTCTTTCATATGCAAAACGCAGCAAACCATCCGATACGCCAGCGCCGCGCGCGCGGCTTCACTTTGATCGAAATCATGGTCGTGGTGGTGATCATGGGCATTCTCGCCTCGCTGGTGGTGCCCAAGCTGATCGCCCGCACGGGCGAGTCGAAAGTGGCGGCGGCGAAAGTCGACATCGCCACCGTGATGCAAGCCCTGAAACTGTACCGTCTGGATAACCAGCGCTACCCGACCACCGAGCAGGGCTTGCAGGCGCTGATCGAAAAACCGACCACGGGACCGGCCGCGAATGGCTGGAAAGCGGGCGGCTATCTGGAAAAGATGCCGAAAGATCCATGGGGCAATCCATACCAGTACCTGTCGCCGGGCGTGAAGGGCGAAGTTGACCTGATCTCGCTGGGCGCCGACGGCCAGCCTGGCGGTAGCGGGGACGATGCCGATATCGGTTCCTGGGAACTGTAAGTTTTCCATTGCATGCCTGCCATGACCACCGGTCGCGCACTGCCCCGGCCACGCGCCAGCGGCTTCACGCTGATCGAGTTGCTGGTGGTGATGGTCATCATCGGCGTCACCCTGGGCCTGGTGTCGCTGAACGCGATGCCGAATGGCCAGCAGGCGCTGCAAAAGGAAGCCGAGCGCATCGCCCTGCTGCTGCAGCTGGCGCGCGATGAAGCCATCGTGCGCAGCCGGCAGGTGGCGTTCGAGGCGGACGAAAATCAATACCGTTTCCTGG
Source organism: Janthinobacterium sp. HH106 (assembly GCF_001758725.1). Classification (NCBI taxonomy): domain Bacteria; kingdom Pseudomonadati; phylum Pseudomonadota; class Betaproteobacteria; order Burkholderiales; family Oxalobacteraceae; genus Janthinobacterium; species Janthinobacterium sp. HH106. Next base: position 172,292 of record NZ_LRIC01000019.1, read on the forward strand.
TCCTCAATGAAAAGCTGTGGCAACCCGTGACGCAGGACGATTTGCTGCGCGAGCGCGCGTTTGCGAATACCCCCATGCTGCTCAGCGTGCAGCCATCGAATAGCGTGGCCCAGCCGCTGCGCATCATCTTCGGCCGCGAACCGGTCGACAAGCCTTTCGTGCTGACCCTGGCCAGCGGCGAGCGCAGCGTGGCCATCCGCGCCGACGGCATCGGCCACTTCACGGTCGAGCAATGATGCGGCGCTCGTTTCGCCGCCAGCGCGGCTTCACCTTGCTGGAAGTACTGGTCGCCCTCGTCATCGTCGGCACGGCCCTGGGTGCCTCGCTGCGCGCCGTCGGCAGCCTGACGCAGAACAGCGACGGCTTGCGCAGCGCCATGATGGCCACCTGGTCGGCGGAAAACCACCTGGTGCGCTTGCGCCTGGCGAAGACGTTCCCGCAGACGGGCAAGCGCACGGTCGACTGCCCGCAGGGCGACTTAAAACTCATCTGCGAGGAAGAAGTGGTGGCCACGCCGAATCCCCGCATCCGCCAGGTGCGCGTCAACGTATATGACGTGCAATACCCGGCCCGGCGCATCGTGCGCCTGGTCTTGCTTTCCTTTAACGACTGATGGCGCGCCGCCCTGTTCCTGCTGACGGTTTCACGCTGATCGAGCTGCTCGTGGCGATCGGCATCCTGGCCATGGTCGCCGTGCTGGGCTGGCGCGGCCTGGACAGCATCATGCGCTCGCGCGAAGTGCTGACCAGCCAGCTTGAGCAGGCGCGCGGCATGCAGCTGGCGTTTGCCCAGATGCAAAGCGATTGCGACCACCTGGCCGGCGCCGGCCAGAACAACAATCTGCTGAATGGCCGCACCAACCTGACGGCCGAGACCGACCGCCTGACCTTGGTGCGCCTGGCCGCGTCGGAACAGGAGCCGCAGCAGTTGCAAGTGGTCACTTACCGCCTGCGCGGCGGCGTGCTGACGCGGCGCGAGTCGAACGGCACGCGCGACCTGGCCGTGCTCGACACCCTGTGGCAGGCGGCGCGCGACGATACCGATACCTCCAGCGCCGACGTGACCCTGATGCGCGGCGTCGACAGCATGGTCATGCGCGGCTGGAACAATGGCGCCTGGAACGTGCTGACGGCGGGCGCCACCATTTCCACGCAAGTGCCGGGTCTGGAAGTGACCTTGCAGATGCCGGGCCAGGATGCGGGCCTGTCCAAAGTCTTTTTATTGGGACCGGGATGAAGCCGTTTATTCGCCCCGCGCGCCAGCGTGGCGTGGCCGTCATCACGGCCTTGCTGCTGACGGCGCTGGCCATCACCGTCGTCGCCAGCCTGTTCTGGCAGCAACAGGTGCAGGTGCGCTCGATGGAAAACCAGCGCCTGCGCCTGCAGACGCAGTGGGCCATGCGCGGCATGGTCGACTTCGCCCGCTTCTGGCTGCGCCAGGACAATCCCATGCTGACGGCGCTCGATGGCGTCTGGGCCACACCCATCGAGGAAGCGCGGCTCGACGATTACGTGGACCGCGAAAAGGTCGACACGGAGAAATTCGACGCCACCGTCTCGGGCCGCGCGCTCGATGCGCAGGCGCGTTTCAATATCACCAACCTGGCCACCGCGACGGGCATCGTCAGCCAGCCCAACGTGCAGGCGTACCAGCGCTTGCTGGCTAACTTGCAGCTCGATAGTTCCCTGGCGCAGGCGACGGCAGATGCCGTGCTGCGCGCGCGGCCGAAACCACGCACCGCCGACAGCGGCGCCGACGGCAAGACGCCCGCCGCCAAGCCCGCCACGGGCGGCGGCAGCGAACCGGTGGCGTTCACGCAGGTCGAGGATTTGCTGGCCGTGCCCGGCTATACGCCGCAGGCCATCGAGAAGCTGCGCGACTTCGTCATCGTCCTGCCGGAGCTCACGCCCGTGAACGTGAATACGGCGCCGGCCGAGGTGCTGGCGGCCGTGACGATGATGTCCTTGTCCGAGGCCAGTGCCCTGACCTTGAGCAATCCGCGTAAAAAGTTTGTCGATAAGTTAAATTTCCAGAATAATATTAATGCTGCACTGATTGAGGGTGTCGAGCTTGACGTGAAGAGCCGCTACTTCCTTACCGTCATCCGCGTGCGGCTGGACCGTGCCGCCCTCGATGCCGTGGCGCTCGTCAATCGAAAAACGGATCCGCAACGCACCACCAGCCTGGTCTGGCTGCGGGAAAATTAACAGCTGAAAGCGAGTCACTTTGACAATACTGTATATCCGTCACCCGGCCAAGGCGTCCACCGACAGCGCGCCCGCCTGCTCCTTCGTGCTGGCCGGCGACGGCGGCGCCTTGCTGCAGCAGGGCAGCGCGCCGCTGGGCAGCCTGGGCCAGCTGATCGCCGGCGCGAAGCAGGTGGTGCTGCTGCTGGCGGCGGCCGACGTGACCCTGCTGCGCCTGAAAACCCCGCCGCTGGCCGGCGCCCGTCTGCGCGCGGCCTTGCCGGGACTGGTGGAAGAACACATCCTCGGCGACGCCCAGGATTGCCTGCTGGCCGCCGGCGCGCCCGACGCGTCCGGCATGCGCACGGTGGCCGTGGCGCAGCGCGCCTGGGCCGAGGTACTCGTGAAAGCCTTGCTGGCGCAGGGCGCGCGCAAGGTGGCGCTGCTGCCTTCGCAGCTGTGCCTGCCCTTGCAGCCGGGCAGCGTGACGGCATCCTTGCACGCGGCCGGCGACAGCCTGGAACTGGCCTTGCGCCAGGCGCCGCAAGAGGGCCTGGGCCTGGTCTTGCCGGCCCAGCCGCAGCAGGCGCTGCTGACGACGCGCGCGTTTGCCGGCGACGTGCCCCTGACGGTCTATGTGGCGCAGGCCGAGCTGGCGCAGTATCAACAGCTGGCCGCCGGCATGGATGGCGTGACGGTGGAATCCGACCACTGGGCGCACTGGATCGCCGGCGCCAGGGGCGCGGGACTGGACCTGGCGCCTGCGCTGGGCACGGCGACGGGATCGGCCACCGAGTGGCGGCGCTGGCGCTGGCCCATCCGTTTGGCGCTGCTGGCCGTGGTCGTCAACCTGGCCGGCATGAATATCGAATGGATGCGTTTGAAGCGCGAGGCCGCCACCGTGCGCACCTCGATGCAGCAAACCTTCAAGGCCGCGTATCCGAATGAAGCGCCCGTGTATGGGCTGGAAGCGGAGCAGATGCGGCGCAATATCGCCGCCGCCCGCCTGCAAAGCGGGCAGGCCAGCATGGATGACTTCACCAGCATGAGCGCGGCCCTGGGCGAGGCGCTGGGCGGCTTGGCCGGACGCGGCGTGGTGGCCTCGCTGGAATACCGCGAGCGCAGCCTGATCGTCAAGCTGAAGCCGGACATGGTCGACGCCAGCGCCCAGGCGCAGGTGCGCGACGGCCTGGCCGCGCGCAAGCTGGCCTTGAATGAAACGGCGCCTGGCGTGTGGAAAATCACGCCGGTCACGGGAGCAAAAGCATGAGTGCAGCAGTGAACAAGGCGCGTGCCGCGTGGATGGGGCGGCAGCAGGCCGTGCAGGCCTTCTGGGCCGAGCGCACGCAGCAGGAGCGCAAGCTCTTGAGCATCGGCGGCGTGGTAGCGGGCCTGGCCCTCGTCTACGCCGTGTTTTTCGAGCCGGCCTGGACGGGCCGCATCGCCTTGCAAAAGAGCTTGCCCGAGCTGCGCCAGAACGCGGCCCAGCTGCAGGCGCTGGCCCGTGAAGCGGGCGAGCTGGCGCGCCAGGCGCCCGTGCAGGTGGCACCCATGAGCCGCGACAGCCTCGACGCCTCGCTCAAGGCGCGCGGCCTGGCGCCGCAATCGCTGTCGCTGACGGGAGAGTATGCGCGCGTGCAGTTGAACGGCGTGCCGTTCGCCAGCGTCATGCTGTGGCTGGACGGCTTGCGCCGCGAAGGCCGCATCGCCGTGCAGGAAGCGAAGATCACGGCGCAGACGGTGCAGGACAAGGCGGTGGCGGGCCTGGTCGACGCCAGCCTGACCCTGCACCAGAGCCCGGGCGCGGCACGATGATGCGCCTGCTTGGCTGGCTGCTGGCCATCATCGTCAGCGTCTGCGTCACCCTGCTGGTGTTTTTCCCGGCCAGCTGGGTCGCTGGCATCGTGGAGAAGCAGACGGGCGGACGTTTGACCTTGGGCGACGCGCAAGGTACCCTGTGGCGCGGCTCGGCCTTTATCGGCGGGGCGGCCAGTGCGAACGGCGCCGTGACGCCCCTGCTGCCGGGGCGTTTCAGCTGGCGCATTTCTCCCTGGGTGCTGTGGGGATCGGCGGACGTGGAACTGCAGAACCCGCAGGCGCTGTCGCAGCCGGTGAACCTGCGCGGCTCGTGGTCGCACTGGCAAGTCAGCCCGGCGGCCCTGCTGCTGCCGGCCGACGGCCTCGGCGGTCTCGGAGCACCGTTAAATACCGTGGCGCCGACGGGCAGCATGCGCCTGTCGTGGAGCACCTTGCAGCTGGCCCTTGAGCAGCGGCAGTTTTCCGCCGTCGGCCGCACCACCCTGCAGATGACGGACATGGCCTCGCGCCTGTCGTCCTTGCGTCCGCTGGGCAGCTACGAGCTCGATTTCGATTGGCAGGGGCAGCAGGCGACGTTGACCTTGCGCTCCATCAAGGGACCGCTGCTGCTTGACGGCAGCGGCAGCCTGCAACAGGGGCGCATGCAGTTTTCCGGCCAGGCCCAGGCCGCAGCAGGATATGAAGAGACCTTGGCGAGTTTGTTGAATTTGCTGGGACAGCGCCGTAGCAATAGCGAAAAAAACATCATCGCCTTAGAGTTCAGACAATGAAAAAACCATCCGTGAGCCCAATTACCTCCTCCTTCTCGCTGCGCCGCCTGTCGGCCGCCGCCTTGCTGTGCTGTTCCGTGGCCGGCATGCCGGCGCCCGTCTGGGCCGCGCCCGGCGATGAGGCGGCGCTCAATTTCGTCGGCGCCGACATCGAATCGGTGATCAAGGCGGTGGGCCATTACACCAACATCAATTTCGTCATCGACCCGCGCGTCAAGGGCACGATCACCCTGGTGTCGGAAAAATCGATCAGCAAGTCGCAGGCCTTCGGGCTGCTGGCTTCCGCGCTGCGCCTGCAGGGCTACGCGGTGGTCTCCGGCGACGGCTATGCGAAAGTGGTGCCGGAAGCGGACGCCAAGCTGCAATCGGTGCCGACCCAGGTGGGCAACGGCAGCAGCCAGGTGAAGGGCGACCAGATCGCCACCCAGGTGTTTTACCTGAACTACGAATCGTCGGCCAACCTGCTGGCCGTGCTGCGCCCCCTGATTTCGCCGAACAACACGATCAACGCCAACCCGGGCAACAACTCGCTGGTGATCACCGATTACGCCGATAACCTCAAGCGCCTGGCGAAGATCATCGCCGCGCTCGACGTGCCCGCCTCGACGGACCTGGACGTGATCCCCGTGCGCTATGCCATCGCATCCGACCTGGCCTCGATGGTGAACAAACTGATGGAAGGCGGAAATGCGGGCGCCGCCGCAGGGGCAGACGCGGGCAAGGTCTCCGTGCTGGCCGACCCGCGCACCAATTCGCTGGTGCTGCGCGCGCCGTCGGCGGCGCGCGCCAACCTGGCCAAGTCGCTGATCTCGAAGCTGGACCAGCCCACCACGCAGCTGGGCAACGTGCACGTGGTGTACCTGAAAAATGCGGACGCCACCAAGCTGGCGCAGACCCTGCGCTCGGTGGTGACGTCGGACGGCACGGCCGCCACGGCGCAGCAGGGCGTCGGCAACCAGAATACGAATAACCAGATCAGCCAGAACAACAGCGGCATGAACAGCACTGGCCTGGGCGGCAATACGCAAAGCGGCACCACGGGCGGCGCATCGCTGAGCAACGGGCCGCAGCAGCTGTCGTCGGGCGGGGCGGCCGGTTTCATCCAGGCCGATGCTTCTACCAACACCCTGATCCTGACCTGCAACGAAGCCGTCTACCGCAACCTGCGCGCCGTGATCGACCAGCTCGACGTGCGCCGCGCCCAGGTCTACATCGAGGCGCTGATCGTCGAAGTGACGTCGGCCAAGGCGTCCGAATTCGGCGTGCAGTGGCTGGGGCTTTCCGGCGACAGCACCAGCAACTACCGCGTGGGCGCGCTGCAGTCGTTCGCCAGCGGCACCACCAACAACATCGGCGCCATCGCCACGGGCGGCGGCAAGGTCTTGCCGACGGGCGGCCTGACCCTGGGCATCTTCAAGCAGATCAACGGCGCGCTGGGCCTGGGCGCCGTGGCGCATGCGCTGGAATCGGACGGCAACGCCAATATCCTGTCGACGCCGAACCTGATCACCCTGGACAACGAGCTGGCGACCATCAAGGTGGGCCAGAACGTGCCTATCCTGACGGGCCAGTACACGAGCACGGCCGGCACCAACACGAATCCGTTCCAGACCATCGACCGCAAGGAAGTGGGCCTGACCCTGAAGGTGCGTCCGCAGATTTCCGAAGGCGGCACGATCAAGCTGGGCATCTATCACGAGACGTCGAGCGTGGACAAATCCACGGCGTCGGCCGTCAGCGGCATCACCATCAACAACCGCGTGATCGAAAACAATGTGCTGGCCGACGATGGCCAGATCATCGTGCTCGGCGGCCTGATCGAGGACAGCACGGGCGACAATGCCGAGAAGGTGCGCGGCCTGGGCGACATTCCCGTGCTGGGCAACCTGTTCAAGTACCAGACGCGCGAGCGCAAGAAAACCAATCTGATGATCTTCCTGCGCCCCGTCATCGTGCGCAACAAGGAGCAGAGCGGCAGCCTGGCGGCCGACCGCTACGATTACATGCGCTCGGCCGAGACGGCCGCCGTGCCGGCCACGGGCAACCTGATGCTGAAAGACCTCGGTACGCCCGTGCTGCCGGCCCTGCAGGATGGCCAGCCCGTGGGCGGCAACATGGTGACGCGTCCCGTGCCGCCGGCACCGACGCCGCCGCCAGGCGCGCCGGCCAATGCCGCTACGCCGCCGCAGCCGCTGCTGCAGCAGTATCAGCAACAGCCGCAGAAGTGATGGGGCAGTCATGAGCAATCTGCTTCCCTACGCCTACGCGCGCGATTTCGGCCTGCTGGCCCGGCCCGGCGCCGTCGACGGCGCCCCCGTCGAGGTACTGGTGGCCGCATCGACGGCGCCGGCGGCGATTGCCGAAGTGTCGCGCCGTTTCGGCCAGATTCAATTGACGGTGCTGCCGCGCGGCGAGCTCGATGCGGCCATTGCCGGCGCCTACGCGGGCGGCGGCGGCGATGCGTCGCAGATGGCCGATGAATTCGACGCCGACCTCGATCTCACCAAGCTGCTGCAGGACGTGCCGGCCATCGAGGACTTGCTCGAATCGTCAGACGACGCGCCCGTCATCCGCATGATCAACGCGCTGCTGACGCAGGCGCTGCGCGAAGGCGCGTCCGACATCCATATCGAGCCGTTCGAGCAAACGTCCGTCGTGCGCTTCCGCATCGACGGCAGCCTGCGCGACGTGGTGCGTCCGCGCAAAGCCATCCACGGCTCGCTGATCTCGCGTATCAAGATTATGGCGCAGCTCGACATCGCGGAAAAACGCCTGCCGCAGGACGGCCGCATCACCCTGCGCGTGGGAGGCAAACCCGTCGACGTGCGCGTCTCGACCCTGCCCACCGGGCATGGCGAACGGGCCGTATTGCGCTTGCTGGACAAGGAAGCGGGCCGCCTCGACCTGCAGCACCTGGGCATGAGCGCGCCCATGCTGGCGCAGTTCGATGGCCTGATCACGCAGCCGCACGGCATCGTGCTCGTCACCGGTCCCACCGGCTCGGGCAAGACGACGACCTTGTATGCGGCGCTGTCGATGCTCAACGCCACGACGACGAATATTCTGACGGTGGAAGACCCGATCGAGTACGACCTGGCCGGCGTGGGCCAGACGCAAGTCAATCCGCGCATCGACATGACCTTTGCCAAGGCGCTGCGGGCGATTTTGCGGCAAGATCCCGATGTGATCATGATCGGCGAGATCCGCGACCTGGAAACGGCGCAGATCGCCGTGCAGGCGTCGCTGACGGGCCACCTGGTGCTGGCGACCCTGCACACGAACGACGCGTCGGCGGCCGTCACGCGCTTGCTCGACATGGGCATCGAACCGTTCCTGCTGTCGTCGTCTCTCTTGGGCGTGCTGGCGCAGCGGCTGGTGCGCAAACTGTGCGGCGCGTGCAAGACCTTCGATGGCCAGTACTGGCAGGCGGTCGGCTGCGAACATTGCGGCCAGACGGGCTACCAGGGCCGCGTGGGCGTGTATGAACTGCTGCGCACGACGGAGCAGATCCGCGCGCAGATCCACAACCGCGCGTCGGAGGCGGAAGTGCGCGCCGTCGCCCTGCAGGACGGCATGACGAGCATGCGCGAGGATGGCGAACGCTGGCTGCGCGACGGCACCACCACGCAGGCTGAATTGCTGCGCGTGACCAAAGACTAGGCCCGCCACCATGCCCGCATTCCGCTATGAAGCCGTCGACGCCCAGGGCGCCACCCGCAAGGGTGTGCTCAATGCCGACAGTCCCCGTTCCGCGCGCGCCGAGCTGCGCGTGCAAGGCCTGGTGCCGCTGGCCGTCGAACCGATCGCCGCGCAGGTCGACGCCGCCGGCGTCACCAGGCGGCGCGGCTTCGGCGAGCGCCTGTCCAGCACCGAGCTGGCCTTGTTTACGCGCCAGCTGGCCAGTTTGCTCGAAGCGGGCCTGCCGCTGGAGCAGGCCTTTTCCGCGCTGCTGGAACAGGCCGAGCGGCCGTATCTGCGCGACCTGATCGCCTCGATCCGCTCCGAAGTCATCGGCGGCGCCGCGTTTTCCGACGTGCTGGCCCGCCACCCGCGCGATTTCGCGGAAATTTACCGGGCGCTGGTGGCGTCGGGCGAGCAGATCGGCCATTTGTCGCGCGTGCTCTCGCGCCTGGCCGACTATATCGAACGGCGCAATGCGCTGGTGCAGAAGGTCAAGCTGGCGTTCACGTATCCGGCCATCGTCACGGTGGTGGCGTTTTCCATCGTCATTTTCCTGCTCACCTACGTGGTGCCGCAGATCGTTTCCGTGTTCGCCAATACCAAGCAAAAGCTGCCCATGCTGACCGTGATCATGCTGGCGCTGTCGGACTTCGTGCGCAACTACGGCATCGTCGTGGCCATTGCGCTCGCCGGCGCCTGGTTCGCCTGGCGCCGCGCGCTGCAGCAGCCGGCATTGAAACGGCGCTGGCATACCTGGCTGCTGACGGCGCCTTTGTACGGCAAGTTCGAACGCAGCCTGAATACGGCGCGCTTTGCCAGCACCCTGGCCATTACCACGGGGTCCGGCGTGCCTATCCTGCGCGCGCTCGACACCAGCCGCGATACCTTGACCAACGTGGCGATGCAGGAACTGGTGAGCGATGCCAGCGGCGCCGTGCGCGAAGGCGTGAGCCTGGCGCGCGCGCTGTCGGCGCAAAAGCATTTTCCGCCCATGCTGATCCACATGATACGCGCGGGCGAAATCACGGGCGAGCTGCCGGCCATGCTGGAACGCGCGGCCAGCGCGCAGGAGCAGGACCTGGAGCGCCGCACGCTGACCATCGCGGGCCTGCTGGAGCCGGCCCTGATCCTGGCCATGGGCGTGGTGGTGCTGCTGATCGTGCTGGCCGTGCTGATGCCGATTATCGAAATCAATCAGCTCGTCAGATAAGAAAACCAAGGAAGCCATGAAGCGTTTGCCTCAATTTACAAGTTTGCTCGCCGTCGTGGCGCTGTCCGTGTCGCTGGCCTACTGGGCCATGCAGCTGTTCAAGGCGCCGCAGCGCCCCATCAATCCACCGGCCGTACCGGTGGTGCAGGACGCCAGCGTGGAGGCGGGCGCCTCGCTGTTCGGCGGCCAGGTCAGCGTGGCCACGGCCAGCAATTATCAGCTCAAGGGCGTGGTCGCCGCCGGCAATGGCCGCGGCAGCGTGGCCATCATCTCGACCGATGGCAAGCCCTCCGTCGCCTTGCCGGAAGGCGCCGAGGTGGTGCCCGGCGTGACGGTGCTGGAAGTGCATGCGCGCCACGTGCTGCTGCGCGATGGCGGCGTAAGCAAACGCATCGACCTGGTGGCCGACGACAAGGCGCTGGCCTTGCCGGGGCCAGTGTCCGCCACCCCCGCGCCGGCACCGGCCCCCGCGCCGGCAACGAACCTGGTGCCGCCGCCGCTGCCGATGGAACAGCAGCGTCCGGCGACCGTGATGCCGGCGCCGCCGCAGGTGACGACCAATACGCCGCCGCCGTCGAATTAACGCCAATTAACGCTGTTCTTATCGTATTTTGCCGATGGCGCCATGCCGCCGTCGCGACAGGAGTCTTCATGTTCTCGATCCGTGCCGTCCTGGCGGGCTGCGTGGCGGCGCTGTGCGTCTTGCCGCAAGCCGGCGCCGCCGCCGACGTCCCCGCTGCCGCCGCTTCCTCCGCTCCCGCACTGGCCGTTTCTGCGCCGGCACCGGCGCGTCCGCGCATCGCCCTCGTGCTGTCGGGTGGCGGCGCGCGCGGTCTCGCGCATATCGGCGTATTGAAAGTGCTGCAGGAGCTGCACGTGCCGATCGACATGGTGGTGGGCACCAGCATGGGCGGCGTGGTGGGCGGCGCGTATGCGGCCGGCGCTTCCGTGGCGGACCTGGAAAAGATGGCGCGCGAGACCAACTGGGCGCGCGTGGTGGCCGACCGGCCGCCGCGCGACGAACTGGCGTTCCGCCGCCGGGAGGAAGATTTGTTGCTGCCGTCGCGCATCGAGTTCGGCACCAGCCGCAACGGCATTTCCACGCCGCCGGCGGCGGCCAGCAATGCGGCCCTGGAAATGGCCTTGAACCGGCTGCTGCCGGCCGGCATGCGCGACCGTCCCGCCAGCCAGCTGCCGCTGCCTTTCCGCTCGGTGGCGTCGGACCTGGTCAATGGCGAGCTGGTGGAGCTGGTCGATACGCCCCTGTTCCTGTCGATGCGCGCCTCGCTGGCCGTGCCGGGCGTGTTTGCTCCCGTGCGCGTGAACAACCGCCTGGTGGTCGACGGAGGCCTGGTGCGCAACCTGCCCGTCGACATGGCGCGCGCCATGGGCGCCGACATCATCATCGCCGTCAACGTGGGCACGCCGCTGGCGCCGGAAAAAGAGCTGGGCAGCGCCATCGGCGTGGCGCAGCAGATGCTGCAGATACTCACGGAGCAGAACGTGCAGCGCTCGCTCAAGGAGCTGCAGCCGCAGGACATCCTGGTGGCGCCCGACCTGACGGGCGTCAGTTTCCTCGACTTTGAAAACTATGCGCGCGCCATGCGCGCCGGCGAACAGGCGGCGCAGGCACTGGCCGCCCGCCTGGCGCCGCTGGCGCTGTCGCCGGAACAGTATGCGGCGCGCGAGCAGCTGCGCCTGGCGGCGCCGGCCCTGCTGGACGTGGCCTTGCCGCTCACGCGCCTGGCCGTGGAAAGCGAAGGCGATATCAATCCGCGCATCCTGCAGGCGCAATCGGGCCTGGTGGAAGGGCAGGCCGTCAGCCAGGAAGATGTGCTCAAGGCGGCGGCCAGGTTGTATGGCCGCGGCGACGTGGCGCGCGTGGAGACGGAAGTGGTCGACGCGGGCGAGCAGCGCGCCGTCACCATCAAGGCGGTCGAGGCGCCGTGGGCCAGCAGCCGCTTGCGCGTGGGTCTGGAAATGGCCAGCGATTTCAGGGACAGCAATACCTTTGCCCTGAAGCTGCTGCATGTGCGCTCGAACTTGAACAGTTGGGGCGGCGAATTGCGCAGCATGGTGCAGATCGGCACCGCGCGCAATTTCGGGGTGCAGTACTGGCAGCCGCTGGGCGCCGGCAACCCGTGGTATATCGCGCCATCGTTCCAGTACACCTCCCAGGCGGTCGACCTGTTCGACAAGGGACGGCGCAATGCGCGCGTCGCTTACAGCGGCCAGGGCGCCAGCCTGGTGCTGGGGCGCCAGTTCGGTTTCTGGGGCGATCTGCAGTTCGGCGTCACGCGCAGCGAAGTCAAGGCGGACGTCAGCATCCCCGCCGACCCGAGCTATCCCAAGGAGCGGGCGCTGGGCACCAACCAGTTCGTCCAGTTCCGCGTCGATACGCTCGATTCGCCCGGTTTCCCCACGCGCGGCGTGCTGTTCGACGCCACCTGGACGCGCTCCGCGACCACCGGTACGGGCGAGTCGGGCCTGGGGCGCTCCGCCATCACGGGCCTGAAGGCGTTTGGCAGCGGCAACTGGGCCGGCCATGTGTATGGCGAATGGGCGCGCGCGCAACGGGGCGAGGCGCCGCTCAGCCTGGGCGGCTTCCTGCGCCTGTCCGGCACGCAGTTCGAGTCGGTGACGGGGCGCAGCGTGGCCCTGGCGCGCTTCGTGATGGCGCGCCGCATCGGTTCCCTGCCCAGCACCCTGGGTGGCGCCGTGCGGGCCGGCTTTTCGCTGGAAATGGGCGGCGGCTTCGATCAGAGCGAGCGCTGGAAAGCCACCAAGTTCACGCAGGCCAGCAGCGCCTTCATCTCGGTCGATACGCGCTTCGGTCCCGTGTACGTGGCCTCGGGCGCATCGAAGGGCGGCGAGAGCACGCTTTATCTGTTCCTGGGACCGGTCTGGTAAGGCGCCGCCGGGGCGGCGGACGCCGAGCTGCGGCGCAGGGCCGTGAAGGCGGCAAATTCCCATGAGCGAAAGCCCAGCAGCAGGGTAAAGCCGTCGCGTTCCTGCGGCGGCAGGCGGCGGTCGTTCTGATGCAGGCGCGCCAGTTCCTCGGCCAGCTGGCGGATCTTCTGTACCAGCTCCTGTGCGCTCGACAGCGACAGGCGCGCCGGGATGCACATCAGGGTCTCGCCGGCGCCGTCAAAATGCCCGCTGAAATAATCGGCCACCACATATTCGCGGAAGTACTGTTGCACCGGGCCGTCGGCCAGCCAGTGGAAGGCGTTCGAGACGCGCAGGCTGTAGCGGTTCAGCGGCTTGAGTTCGATCAAGCCCAACCGGTCCAGTTCGGCCAGGCAGCCGATGCATTCGGCCTGCGTCAGCGCATACGTTTCCACCACCTGCTCCAGGCTCCAGTGGCCGAGGCAGCAGATCGCCACCAGCAGCAGACGCGGATGCGCCACCAGCGACTTTTCCTGCACCAGGGTGAGCGTGTCGGCATGCGGCGTGATGTCGGCCGCGCCGCGCAGCACGTCTTCCATGGCGATGCCCGATGCCTTGCAGATCAGGGCCAGGCGCGACAGCGACATGTCGTGCTGGCCAAACATGCGCTTGACGCTCGACTCGCTCATGCCGATGCGTTCGGCCAATACCTTGTACGTGATGCCGGCGGCACGCAGTTGGGTGCGCAGCACGCGCAAAACCAGTTCAGGTGAACTCACGGAATATCCTTTTTGGTAAGTTTGGTAGCGGGTGGCGGTACCGAATGTAGCCCTTAATGGAACTTTGCACAAGGTGATAGTACTTTTCGGCAAAAGCGATGACACTCCCGCTTGTGGCTCGCGCAGCGCGCTACAACCAGGCAATCCATCCACTTGTAGAGGTTATCCATGTTCCCATCTTTCCGTTTCCCCGCAGCGCTGCTGGCGCTGGCCGCCATCGCTCCCTTGCACGCCGCCGCCGCCGAACCGGCGCCGGGTCCCTTCTATGCGGGCGCCAGCTACGGCTTTCGCGCCAGCACAGGCCTCGATTGCATCGCCGGACAAAGCGATTGCGACAAAAGCAGCAAGCGCAATGGCAAGGCCTACCTGGGTTACAGTTTCGACGCGTTGCCGTTTCAGGGCGGCGTGGCCTTGCCTTCGGTTGAGCTGGTGGGGTACATGGGCGGCGAGGTCAAGTCCGGCTTCGATACGGACGCCGGCAAGCGCGCTGGCCGCGGCAAGTTCACGGGCCTCGGCATCCAGGGCGTGCTCGGCTACCAGTTCGACGCCTTTACCCTGAGCGGGCGCGCCGGCGCGGCGTACACGCAGGGCAAGGTCGATTATCTGGGCGGCGGTTCGGACAAGAAGGACAAGATCGGCCTGACTTACGGCATCGGCGCGGCGTATGCGCTGAACCAGAACTGGTCGCTGCACCTCGACTGGGACCGCGTGCCGGTCAAATACAGCAGCAAGCAAACGACCAAGGTCGACATGTTTTCGCTGGGCGCGTCCTACCGTTTCTAAGGGGATGATGCTGCGGCAGAGAGTGGCCTGATGGCGGACGCCCCAACGGGGGTGTCCGCGGGCGGCCTATTTGTCCGTCTCGACTTTCAACAGCAATTTCGCCAGCAGGCGTTTTTCCTGCTGGCGCTGGCCGGACACGGTCTTTACGTGCGCCCCGGCCGTGCGCTGCAGGGCGGCCGTGGCGACGGGGTTGCGCGGTTTTTGCGAGGGTTCGACGCGGAACTGCATTTTCTGCCGCGTCGCCAATGCCTTGTTTGCCATCGGTCCCTCCTTGATTACAGCACGTAGCGCGACAGGTCTTCGTTGACCGACAGCGCTTCCAGGCGTTCGTTGACGTAGGCCGCATCGATCACCAGCAGGTTTTCCGTGCTGCTGCTGCCTTCGCTGGCCGTAAACGACACTTCTTCCAGCAGTTTTTCCATCACCGTGTGCAGCCGGCGCGCGCCGATGTTTTCCGTGCGCTCGTTGACCGAATAGGCGATTTCCGCCAGGCGCGTGATGCCTTCCGGCGCGAATTGCAGTTTCAGGTTTTCCGTCGCCAGCAAGGCTTCGTACTGCATCGTCAGGCAGGCGTCGGTGCTCGTCAAAATGCGCTCGAAGTCCGCAATCGACAGCGATTCCAGCTCCACGCGGATGGGGAAGCGCCCCTGCAGCTCGGGAATCAGGTCCGACGGCTTCGACAAATGGAAGGCGCCCGAGGCGATGAACAGGATGTGGTCCGTGCGGATCATGCCATATTTCGTGTTGACGGTCGTGCCCTCGACCAGCGGCAGCAGGTCGCGCTGCACGCCGGCGCGCGAGACGTCGGCGCCGCCCGATTCCGAACGCGAGGCGATCTTGTCGATTTCGTCCAAAAACACGATGCCGTTCTGCTCGACGTTCTGGATGGCCTTCTGTTTCAGCTCATCTTCGTTGAGCAGCTTGGCCGCCTCTTCCTCGACCAGCAATTTGAGCGCTTCCTTGATCTTGACCTTGCGCGCCTTCTTGCGCTGCCCGCCCACACCCGAAAACATGGACTTGATCTGCTCCGTCATTTCTTCCATGCCCGGCGGCGCCATGATTTCCATCTGCGGACCCGCCTCGGCCAGCTCGATCTCGATTTCCTTGTCATCGAGCTCGCCCTGGCGCAGGCGCTTGCGGAAGGTCTGGCGCGTGCTGTCGCCGCTGCCCGTGTCCACGGCCGCTGCTGTATTCGGCGTGAAGCCGAAGTCGCGCGCCGGCGGCACGAGAATGTCGATCACGCGGTCTTCGGCCGCATCTTCGGCGCGGGCGCGCACTTTCTTCATTTCCAGCGCGCGCGTCTGCTTGATGCCGATATCGATCAGGTCGCGGATGATGGTGTCGACGTCGCGGCCCACATAACCGACTTCCGTAAATTTGGTCGCTTCGATCTTGATGAAGGGCGCTTCGGCCAGCTTGGCCAGGCGGCGCGCGATTTCCGTCTTGCCGACGCCCGTGGGGCCGATCATGAGGATATTCTTGGGCGTGATTTCATGGCGCAGAGGCTCGGCCACCTGCTGGCGGCGCCAGCGGTTGCGCAGGGCGATGGCGACGGCGCGCTTGGCCTTGGCCTGGCCCACCACGTGCTTGTCGAGTTCGGTGACGATTTCCGACGGGGTCATGTTCATGATCATAGTTGGCTTTCTATTCTTTGCTCGCGGACGCTTAGTCGAGCGTCTCGATGATGTGCGACATATTCGTATAAATGCACAGCTCGGCGGCGATGGTCAGCGATTTCTTGACCACGTCGGCCGGCGACAAATCCGTGTTTTCCTGCAGCGCCTTGGCGGCGGACTGGGCGTAGGTGCCGCCCGAGCCGATGGCGCCGATGCCGTCTTCCGGTTCCAGCACGTCGCCATTGCCCGTGATGACCAGGGTCGACTCGCTGTCGGCCACCAGCAGCATCGCTTCCAGGCGGCGCAGCACGCGGTCGGTGCGCCAGTCCTTGGCCAGTTCGACGGAGGCGCGCAGCAGATTGCCCTGGTGTTTTTCCAGCTTGCCTTCAAATCGGTCGAGCAGGGTAAAAGCGTCGGCGGTGCCGCCGGCAAAGCCGACCAGGACCTTGCCCTGATACAACTTACGCACTTTGCGGGCCGTGCCCTTCATGACGATGTTGCCGAGCGTTACCTGGCCGTCGCCACCCAGGGCGACTTGCTTGCCGCGCCGGACGCAGAGGATGGTGGTGCCGTGAAATTGTTCCATAGTGACCTCAAAAGATTCGTGCCGATGCGTGCAAGGCCATGCGATTGCGCGCCCATGGTTCAAACGTGGGGATGGAAAAGGCAATTGCAAGCGGCATGTGCCGCTGTCGTGCTTGCTTCAGTGTAGTCGGCGCGGGACGAAAAAAAAGCACGCAACCGGAGTCGTGTGCTTTTTATCGCCAGCGCGGGACCGCTTGGGCGGCCGCGCAAGGGGAGGGGTGATCAGTCGCCGTACAGCTTTTGCTTCAGTTCGCGCCGTTGCTGGGCTTCCAGCGACAGGGTGGCGGTCGGACGGGCGATCAGGCGCGGGATGCCGATAGGCTCGCCCGTTTCTTCGCACCAGCCATAGTCGCCGGCATCGATGCTGGCGATCGATTGCTGTACTTTCTTCAGCAATTTGCGTTCGCGGTCGCGCGTGCGCAGTTCCAGCGCATGCTCTTCCTCGATGGTGGCGCGGTCGGCAGGGTCCGGTACGAGCACGGTTTCACGCAAGTGTTCCGTGGTTTCGCCGGCGTTTTTCAGCAGGTCTTTCTCGAGCTGCTGCAGGCGCGCCTTGAAGAATGCCAGTTGTGCCGGATTCATGTAGTCATCTTCGCTCATGGCGCGAATTTGGTCTTCGCTGATGAGAGGGATGTCTTGGTTGGCGGCCGGGGTCGATTTATTAGTTTTGGTCATAACTTCGCTTACCTTCGATACGACAGAGTTTTCAAATTGATCAGTTGATGCGGCGATACCGAGCAACTGTACAGGTTCCGCTTGGCATTGCTGTCCCGCTGTACTGCGTGCGACCTTGGCTTGCCGGCGAAAGCCAGGACTACCGGCCGGCCATGGTGCCATGTTGATAACTTTTTACCGCTCTATGCCAATCGCGCTCTGTGCGCGACAACGGGCGTGTTGGGTGGATCGCTTGCATGCCTGGCATGCGGCCAGCGGCAGTTTGCCAGCATTTCATGACAGGCTAACGACATGGGCCGTTTTCGTCGCTGATTTTGGCACGCTTTGCCTTATATTGCCATCCCGATTTGTTGACTAGCCGATCAGGGACGGCTACTTGTTGGTTTATGCCAGCAAGATCGGTGTCGGGCAGCGGGAAAGCGTGCTTAACTTTCCCTTTTGTTTCTGCTTTGCAAAGGATACTTTGCAAAACCCGGCTAGTTTATACCAAACATTGTTCGAGTCCGCGAATAAAAATGTCTTTTGGTAGATTTTTGCCAATAAAGACCATTTTGCTGCCACGCACTTCGTGTTCGCCCCATTTGGCGCCCAGGTCGCTGCCCATCAGCTGGTGCACGCCCTGGAAGACCACCTTGCGTTCGGCGCCCTGCATCAGCAGCACGCCCTTGTAGCGCAGCATGCGCGGGCCATACACTTGCACCAGGCCGCCGAGGAACTCGTCGAGCTTGGCGCTGTCGAACGGTTGCGTGCTCTTGAAAACAAAGGCGGCGATGTCGTCGCTGTGTTGCGCATGGTGGTGGTCGGCATGACCGCAATCGGTGGCGCAGGCGTCGCTGTGCTCATGCGCGTGCTCATGGCCGTGCGCATTGCCGTGTTCATGTGCGTGCTCGTGGTCGTGCGCATGGTCGTGATCGTGCACGTGCGCCGTTTCCGTGGCGAGGAAATCCGGGTCCAGTTCCAGCTTTTCATTCAGGTTGAAACCGCGAATGTCGAGTACTTCGGCCAGCGGCGCGCGGCCGAAATCGACCCTGGCGATGGGGGCGCGGGGATTGATGCGTTTCAAACGGCGCGTCAGGGCGGCCACGTCGTCTTCACTGACGAGGTCGGTTTTCGACAGCAGCAGCTTGTCGGCAAAGCCCACTTGCCGCTGAGCTTCCTCGTATTCATCGAGTTGCTTCATCGCATGACGCGCATCGACCACCGTGATGATGGCGTCGAGCATGTAGTGGCTGCCCACTTCTTCGTCGACAAAGAAGGTCTGCGCCACGGGGCCGGGATTGGCCAGGCCCGTCGTTTCGATGACGACGCGGTCGAACGCCAGCAGGCCGGCGTCGCGCTTGCGCGCCAGTTCCGTCAAGCCCACGATCAGGTCGCCGCGCACGGTGCAGCAGATGCAGCCGTTGTTCATCTCGATGATGTGTTCGTTGCTATCCTGCACCAGGATGTCATTGTCGATGTTTTCCTGGCCAAACTCGTTTTCGATCACGGCGATGCGCATGCCATGGTCTTCCTGCAGTATGCGGTTGAGCAAGGTGGTTTTGCCTGCGCCCAGGAAGCCGGTGAGGATGGTGGTTGGAATCAGTGCCATGAAGGATGCCTATGCTGTAATCGGTGGTGCCGCCGCGCAAGCGGAAGAATGCGGACGATTATGCCGGAATTTTGCAAAAGCTTGCAAATGCGCGCCGATCCGCTTGATATGGATCAGGCTGGCCAACGAGCGCGGCCTACTTGACCTTGGCGCGCGGGTGCGCCTGGTCGTATACGTGCGCCAGGTGCTGGAAATCGAGGGCCGTGTAGACCTGGGTCGAGGTGATGCTGGAATGGCCCAGCATTTCCTGCACGGCGCGCAAGTCGCCCGACGATTGCAGCACATGCGAAGCGAACGAGTGGCGCAGCACATGCGGGTGCACATTCGCGGGAATGTCGGTCGCCAGCGCGTGCGCCTTCAGGCGCAGCTGCAGCACACGCGGCGAGATGCGCGTGCCGCGCGTGCTTAAAAACAAGGCAGCGCTGCCATCGGCCGCTGGCGGGCGCACGGCCAGCCAGGCCGTCAGGGCCACGAGGGCCGCCTTGCCGACGGGCACCTTGCGCATCTTGTTGCCCTTGCCTGTGACGATGACTTCGAAGCTGGCCATGTCGAGCCAGCCCAGCGAAGACTCCCGGCCGTTCTCGGCCTTGCAGTAATGGGTGTCCAGGCTGGTCAGTTCGGACACGCGCAAGCCGCTTGAATACAGCAGCTCGAACATGGCGCGGTTGCACAGTTGCTCCGGCTCGGCAGCGCCTTGCTGGTGTTGCGCGGGCGCCACGAGGCGCACGGCGTCGTCCACCGACAGGGCTTTGGGCAAGGTTTTGGCCCGCTTGGGCGCGCGGATGCCGTCGACGGGATTGGCGTCGAGCGCCGTTTCACCGCTGAGCCAGTTGTAAAAGCCGCGCCACGACGACAGCTTGCGGGCGATCGAGCGCGGGTCCAGGCCGCCGGCATGCAGCTTGGCCGTGTAGCGGCGCACTTCGTTGTGCGCCAGCGCCGTCCACGGCGTATTGCCGCTCAGTTCCAGCAGGGCGCGCAAGTCGCGCCCGTAAGCGTCCAGCGTATGCGGCGACAGCTTGCGCTGCGTGGCCAGCTGCGCCAGGTAGGCGTCGAGCCACTCGGCCTTGCCGCGCGCCGCATGCATGGCTGACTCAGGCAGGCGAGCCGGCGCGCAGCGCGGCCAGGGCGGCGCTGGCCGTGGCGCCGATGTGCACGAGGAAGTCCGTGCCCATGCTGGAGGTAAAGCGTTCGCTGTCTGGCGAGCCCAGCACCAGCAAACCGAAGGTGCCCGTGGTGTTCGGGGCGCGCAGGGCGATCATGACGGTCGATTCGATCTTGTCCGCCTGCAGCCAGTGCACGGCTTCGAAATCGCGGTTGCTGCCGCAGTACGGCGTTTGCAGGCTGTTGGCGAACATGCGCACGTCGGCCGTCACATCTTCCGTGAACCAGCCGTCGGCGTGTTCCGGCAGCACTTGCCACAGGCGCAGGCTGACGTAGGGCACGTCGAAATTGCTTTGCAAGGCATCGACCAGCACGCGCGGCATGTCCGCATCGTTGCGCACTTGCAGCATGGCCTGGTTCCAGCCGTGGAACTTGCTGGCGATATCGCCATTTTCCTCGGCCAGGCGGCTCAGCTTGGACATGCGCAGTTCGAGCGCCTTGTACTTGTCGCGCATCACTTCCATCTGCCGCTCCTGCAGCGAGATGGTGCGTCCCGTCAGCGGGCTGCTCAGCTTGACCTCGCCGAGCAGCGCGGTATGCTCTTCGAAGAACGTCGGATGCTCGCTCAGGTACTGGGCGACGGTGCTGGAATCGAGTGTGGCGGTCATTGATAGTGTCAGAAGAGAGAAGGATGAACACTTGATTCTAACCGAGAGTGCGCCGCAATATGGAGCAAAAGCGCGCGCCCATGAAAAAAGCGGCATGGTTGCCCATGCCGCCTTGCTCCGTCTGGCGAGTCACGTCACCCGTCGCGGGAGACGCGCGATGCCATTAGAAGTTGTGATGTACGCCGATGCCGACGTAGTTGACGCTTTTCGCAACGTTGTAGTTGATACTGTCAGCAACAGCGGCTTTTTTGTTCGAGATATCTGCATAGACGTAGGTGCGCTTCGACAGATTGTAGTCATAGCCCAGCGATGCTTGCTTGGTTTTGACGACGCCATCGGGCGTTTTCTGGCCATAGCCGGCGCGGATCTTGCCTGGGCCTACGTCGTAGTTGGCGCCCAGTACCCACGATTTGGTGCCGGTATTGATGATTTTGAAGTCATCATCTTTCTGGTGCTGGATCGACAGCATGACTTTCAGCTCAGGAATAGGATTGACCGAGGCGGCAACCGACCACAGCTTGGCTTGCAAGCCATTGCGCTCGTAGGCAGCCATGGCAGCAAATCCAGTCGAGGTGTACGTTGCGGAGATCGAGTACGGGGTCGACGTCGGCGCCACGTTGGCTGCCACGGCACGGTTGCCCGAAGCAAATGTTACCGAGTTGCCCGGCGCGCGCGCTGGCACTGCGCTGTTGTTATTAGCTTCCTTGGCAGCAACGGTGGCGTTGAGCTGGAAGCCATTGAACACTGGCGTGTTGTAGAACACGGCGTTCGAGAAGCGGTTACGCGAGTTGCCTGGTGCGCTCAGCGGATCGCTGGTGTAGCCGGCGACGGTCAGGTCGGTCTGAAAACCGGCTGGCGTAGGCATGCCCGACCATGGTTCGAACGAGGTGCTCACTTCCTGGTATGCGGTCAGGCCACGGCCCAGGCGTACGGTACCGAAGTCGCCTTGCAGGCCGACGCGGCTTTGACCCTGGAAGAGTGGACGCGAGTTGTTGCCCGACGTGTTTTCAATGGTGCCCGTGTCGGACTCATAGCGAATTTCCAGTTGGAAAATAGCTTTCAAGCCATTGCCCAGATCTTCCGTACCCTTGAAGCCCAGTTTGTTGTTGTCGCGCTTCGTGACAGCGGTGGTCGAACCAGTCGCTTTGCCCAGGCCTGCATCGATCGTGCCGTAGATTTGGACGGACGACTGCGCTTGTGCGGTTGCGGCAAAGGCGCCGAAGAGTGCGAGGGCAACGAGTGATTTTTTCATGTCTTCTTCCCTATTTAAAAGTGAGTTCCGTCCGAGATCCGAGCAGATTGAAATGCGCTGACTGTCGCGTTTCGATGAATGAACCTTAATTCGTCGGCGTGCAAGACGCGCGGGATTGGTCAAATATGCGTGAAAAGATTGGTGAAAAGCGGCATAACTGCATGCCCCTGTTGTATTTTTGTAACGCGCGATTTCTGCCCGTCCTGCGCCGATGGGCAAGGTTCTCCCATCGCCACCGTAGCGGCGCCTTGCAATCTTGACATGTCCAGGCCGAGGGATTGTTGCGTTGAATCAAGTTCTTGCGGTCGCTTTGGCGGATTTACGACACAAGGACGTTACACTAAGGGACGGCCTGCACTGATGGGCCTGGAGACGACTCACTATTATTAGAATCATTGACTCAATATCGAGAATCGATGGCAAATCGCGAAACATTAGGATTGATCAAGGGGGCACGTGCTGGCGACGTGGCTTGCCAACTGGCGTTGGGCCGGGTGTATCTGTTTGGACACGGTGTGCCGCAAAGCTTGCCGACGGCCTTGCACTGGCTGGCGCGGGCGGCCCAGGAGGATAGCGAGGAAGCGTGCCGGCTGATTGGCACCCACGTGCCTTTTGAAGTCGCGCAACCGGCAGCCAAGGCGCTGATTCCGTATTACGCGCAAGCGTTCGATGCGGGCCTGGTGCAGGCGGGCCTGGTACTGGCGCAACTGGTGCTGGGCAACGCCGCCAGTCACTGTGAAGCTTTGCGCGCCAAGGCGCGCGTGGCGCTGGACGCTGCCGTACGCGCCGGCTTGCCCGATGCGCAATGGTTGTTGTCGCTACAAGAAAAATCATCGGCAACACCGGGGCCGGCCACCAGCGTGGCTGGCGAGCAGGCCTTCGATGGCGACGCGCCGCTGCACGCCTGGCTGGAGCAGGCTTGGCGCCAGGGCAACCATGCGGGTTTTCTGTCGCAAGGCTTGCCGCTGGCGCGCGAGCTGCTGCAGCGCCAGGCCGCCGCCGGGGCGCGCACGATCGCCCTCGGCGCGCAGCAGGTGCTGTTGCTGTCGCGTTGCGCCCAGGCATTGGCGCCAGGCGGCGATGCCGAGGGCTGGCAGTGCTGCGAGCTGGCCGCGCATGGCGGCGACCGCACGGCGCAGCTGGAGCTGGGACTCGGCTATGCGCGCATGGATGCGCACGGCCAGCGCCTGGCCACGCGCAACGGCGCCGCCAATTTCAAGCGTGCCGTGCGCTGGCTGACGCAGGCGGGCGAGCAGGGACTGGCCGAAGCCTGGTTCGTGCTGTCGCGCATCTATACGAAACCGGAATTTTCCCAGCGCAATGTCGTCGAAGCGCATTTCTGCCTGGAGCGCGCGGCCGACCTGGGGCATGGGCCGGCGCAGCTCGAGTGCGGCATGCATGCCTGGCGTAACCGCCGCGACGGCGTCAACAACGATGTGCGCGCCGCGTATTGGCTGCTGCAGGCGCAGGCGCAAGGCAGCCGTGAAGCGGAGGCGGCGCTGGCGAAAATCGCGCCTCGAGGCGAGCCCGGCGACTGGGGCCAGTGCGCCGCCATGCACGCCGACGGGCATGGGCGCCAGCTGGGCCAGAACCACCCCCTGCTGGCGGCGCGCCTGGAACTGGCGCGCTGCTTTCATCTGTCGCGTGCCGAGGCCTTGCTGCTCGATATCCACGCGGCCGACCAGGGCCATTGTCTGTTGATCGATATCAGCGCCACGCATGGCCGCGGCAAGCGGCGCCTCGTGCTGGTCCGCACGGCGCAGGAGCGCCAGCTGCTTGATCAGGTGGTGCGCCTGTTCGAGCGCGTCGATTGCGGCGTGGCGGGGCCGGAAGGCAATTACCGGCAGCGCCTGTATCGCTTGAAGTGCTATCTGGCGGAACTCGATGTGATACAGGAACAGCAGTTCCTGGCAGCCTGACTTTTACTTCTGACCTTCACCCGTCTACAGCTCGATCGTGCCTTCGAACACGGTCACTGCCGGGCCCGTCATCAGGACGGGCTGGCCGGGGCCTTGCCAGGCGATCGACAGTTCGCCGCCGCGCGCGCTGATGCGCACGGGGGAATCGAGCAGGCCGCGACGGATGCCGGCCACGGCAGCGGCGCAGGCGCCCGTGCCGCACGCGAGGGTTTCTCCCGCGCCCCGTTCAAACACGCGCAGTTTCACGTGCTGGCGGTCGACGATCTGCATGTAGCCGGCGTTGACGCGGCGGGGAAAGCGCGGGTGGTGCTCGATCAGCGGGCCCGTCACTTCCAGGTCTTGCGCATCAACATCGTCGACCACTTGCACGGCATGCGGATTGCCCATCGAGACGACGGATACCAGCACGGAAGCTGCGTGGCCCGGCAAGGCCAGGTCCAGCGGCCATAAGGTGTCGTTGCCTTGCGCTACACCGGCGAGGCCGGCCGCATCGAACGGTACCAGCTGTGGCTCGAGCACGGGCGCGCCCATGTCGACCGTGATGCTGCCGTCGAGTTCCAGGCGCGGCGCGATGACGCCGGCCATGGTTTCCACGCGGATGCTGGCCTTGCTGGACAAGCCTTTTTCGCTGACGAACTTGACGAAGGCGCGCGCGCCGTTGCCGCACTGTTCCACTTCGCCGCCATCGTTGTTATAGATGCGGTAGCGGAAGTCGCAGCCGGGCAGGCGCGGCTTTTCCACCACGAGGATCTGGTCGGCGCCGATGCCGAAACGGCGGTCGGCCAGGCGCTGCCATTGGGCCGGCGTGAAGTCGATGTCCTGATTGATGGCGTCGATGACGATGAAGTCATTGCCCGCGCCGTGCATCTTGGTAAAGTGGAGTTTCATGTTCTGCCGTATCACTTGTGCTGGTTATAGAACGAGGCTTCGCCTTCCGGACGCGTCTTGAAGCGTTTGTGCGTCCAGAAATACTCGGCCGGCGCTTCGCGCACGCGCTCTTCGATGAATTCGTTCATGCGGCGCGTGGCGGCCGTGATGTCGTCGCCCGGATAATCGTCCCAGGCCGGGTAATAGGTCACTTGCCAGCCTTGGTAATTGGGTAAAAAAGTGGCGATGACGGGAATCACCTGCGCCTTGGCGGCCAGCGCCAGGCGCGCCGTGGCCGTCAGGGTGGCGGCTGGCACGCCGAAGAAGGGCACAAATTCTGCATCCTTTTCGCCGAAGTCCATGTCCGGCAGCATGAAATACGGCAAGCCGTCGCGCAGCGCGCGCAAAATCGTCTTGATGCCGTCCTGGCGCGTAAACAGCTTGGGCGGCTTGAAGCGCGAACGGCCGTTGCGCAAGGCCTGGTCGAAGGCGGCATTCTTTTGCTGCACGTACATTGACGAAGCGGAAATTTCCATGGCCGTGGCGGCGCCGGCCACGTCGAGGCAGACGAAGTGCGGGCACAGCAAGATGGTGGGCTTGGCGGCGATCTGCTGGCCCGGGAAGGCGGGTACCTTTTTGATCAGGCGGTTCAATCGCGCTTCCGATGACCACCACAGGATGCTGCGCTCCCACACACTGCGCGAATAGGCCTGGAAATGCTGGCGCGCCAGCGCCACGCGCTGGGCTTCCGTCAGTTCCGGCATGCACAGGCGCAGATTCGTCAGGGCGATGTCGCGCCGTTTCGGCATGGCGATGAACAGCACGCTGCCGACGGCCACGCCGAAGCGGCCGAGGATGGGCAGAGGCAGCCAGTGCAGCAGCCACATGAAGGCGATCAGCAGTCTCATGCCTGCTCCCCGGCGGCATCGGTCGTGGCGGGCGTGGGCGGCGGCGCGCCGCGCGGCACTTTATAGCGGTTGTAGCTCCACAGGTATTGCGCCGGGCTGCGCGCGATCAATTGCTCCATGGCCGCATTGATGGTGCGCGCCTGTTCGGCCGAGCTGCTGTCGAGCGACTCGGTGAAGGGCACGAAATGCACGACATAGCCGCGCCCGCCCGGCAGGCGTTCCGCGTAGGTGATGATGACTTCGGCGCCGCCCATCTGCGCCAGCTTGGCGGGCAGGGTCATGGTGTAGGCAGGGCGGCCGAAGAAATCGGCCCACACGCCTTCACCTTCCTGCGGCACCTGGTCGGGCAGCAGGCCGATCGGTTGTCCCTTTTTCAGGCATTTGGCGAAGATGCGCACGCCCGACATGTTCGCCGGCGCCAGCATCAGGTTTTCGCGCGCGCGCGCCCCTTCGATCAGCGGTTTCAGGGCGGCGCGCTTCGGCGGGCGGTACATCACGGTGAGCGGCGTGCGCAGCGCAATCTGCTGGGCGACGATTTCAAAGCAGCCCAGGTGTGGTGTCAGGAAGACAATGCCGCGGCCATGCTGCAGCGCTTTTTCCACCAGTTCCCAGTTTTCCACCGTCGCATGGCGCGCCACGCGCTCGGCGGGGGCGCACCAGATGAAGGGCAGTTCCAGCACGCTCTTGCCCGCTTCGGCCACGGCCGTGTGCAAGTGTTGCGAAAACCCCGCACCTTGCATGTTCTCGCGCATGCGGCGGCGGTAGGACGGGGAAATGGCGTAAATCACCCAGCCCAGTACAGCGCCAAGGCCATGCAGGACGGGCAGGGGAAAGACGGACAAGAAGCGGAAAATTGGGACTAACATGTATAAGCTGTTTCCAAGAATGGCGTGTTGCCGTGCCAAAATTTTTTAAGAAGCGTAAAATACCACGTATGCAGTAACCGCTGAGTTAATAGACAACTTGCGAAGCGGAATATAAATATCGCTAAAGCGTCGCAGGCAAAATCCTCTTTACTGCGACAGAACATTCACATAGTAATCAGGAGCTTGCAATGTCAAACGACTATCTCTTCACTTCCGAATCCGTTTCGGAAGGCCATCCCGACAAGGTTGCCGATCAAATTTCCGACGCCATCCTTGACGCCATCCTGACCCAGGATCCAGCCGCCCGCGTGGCCGCCGAAACCCTGTGCAACACGGGTCTGGTGGTACTGGCTGGCGAGATTACCACGCACGCCAATGTTGATTATATTCAAGTTGCGCGCGAAACCATCAAACGCATCGGCTACGACAACACGGAATACGGTATCGACTACAAGGGTTGCGCCGTGCTGGTGGCCTACGACAAGCAGTCGCCGGACATCGCGCAAGGCGTCGATGAAGGTGCGGGCATTGACCTGGATCAAGGCGCCGGCGATCAGGGCCTGATGTTCGGCTACGCCTGCGATGAAACGGCCGAGCTGATGCCTGCCGCCATCCACTACGCGCACCGCCTGGTCGAGCGCCAGTCGCAACTGCGCAAGGATGGCCGTCTGCCATGGCTGCGTCCGGATGCGAAATCGCAAGTAACCCTGCGCTACGTCGACGGCCGCCCCGTCGGTGTGCACACGGTGGTGCTGTCGACCCAGCATGCGCCGGAAATCTCGCACAAGCAGATCGAAGAAGCCGTCATCGAAGAAATCATCAAGCCCATCCTGCCGCGCGAATGGCTGACGGAGACCAAATTCCTCGTCAACCCGACGGGCCGTTTCGTCATCGGCGGTCCGCAAGGCGATTGCGGCTTGACCGGGCGCAAGATCATCGTCGACACCTACGGTGGCGCGGCCCCGCACGGCGGCGGCGCGTTCTCGGGCAAGGACCCATCGAAAGTCGACCGTTCGGCAGCGTATGCGGCCCGCTACGTGGCGAAAAACATCGTCGCGGCCGGCCTGGCGCGCCAATGCCAGGTGCAGGTCAGCTACGCCATCGGCGTGGCCAAGCCGATCAACATCACCGTCTACACGGAAGGCACGGGCGTGATTCCCGACGCGGAAATCGCCAAGCTGGTGCTGGCGCACTTTGATCTGCGTCCAAAAGGCATCGTGCAAATGCTCGACCTGCTGCGCCCGATCTACCAGAAGAGCGCCGCCTACGGCCACTTCGGCCGCGAAGAGCCGGAATTCACGTGGGAGCGCACGGACAAGGTCGCCCTGCTGCGCGACGCTGCCGGCCTGAAGTAATCTAGCCCGCTTGCAAAAGAAGCGCCCCGGCCAGCTGGCCGCGGGCGCTTTTTTTATATGTTGTTAGTTGGCAATGCATGGCGAACAAGCTGGCGCGCCGGCATTGACGATGTTAAAATCCACCGTCCGAGGAGCGTTGCGACGAAGAAATTCGCCAGGCTCGGAATATCCTGCAACCGCGCTCACGTACCTTTTTCAACAACTGAAAGGAGGGCGTGATGAACGCCGTACTCAAATCGCAACACGACTACACCATCGCCGATATCACCTTGGCCGCATGGGGCGACAAAGAAATCAAGATTGCTGAAACGGAAATGCCTGGCCTGATGGCCATCCGCGAAGAATTCGCGGCGGCGCAGCCTCTGAAAGGCGCGCGCATCACCGGTTCCATCCACATGACCATCCAGACCGCCGTGCTGATCCAGACCCTGGAAGCACTGGGCGCGCAAGTGCGTTGGGCATCTTGCAACATTTACTCGACGCAAGACCACGCCGCCGCCGCCATCGCTGCCGCTGGCACGCCTGTGTTCGCCGTCAAGGGCGAGTCGCTGGACGACTACTGGGAATACACGCACCGCATCTTCGAATGGCCGGATGCTGACGGCAAGGCTGTCTACTCGAACATGATCCTCGACGATGGCGGCGATGCTACCCTGCTGCTGCACCTGGGCGTGCGCGCGGAAACCGACCTGTCGGTGCTGGCCAACCCGGGTTCGGACGAAGAAATCTGCCTGTTCAACTCGATCAAGAAGCACTTGCTGGCCGATCCGACCTGGTACTCGAAGCGCCTGCCGGAAATCCTCGGCGTGACGGAAGAAACGACGACCGGCGTGCACCGCCTGTACCAGATGCACAAGGAAGGCAAGCTGGCTTTCCCTGCGATCAACGTCAACGATTCCGTCACGAAATCGAAATTCGACAACCTGTACGGCTGCCGCGAGTCCCTGGTCGACGGCATCAAGCGCGCCACCGACGTGATGATCGCCGGTAAAGTGGCCGTCATCGCCGGTTACGGTGACGTAGGTAAAGGTTCGGCGCAAGCCATGCGCGCCCTGTCGGCGCAAGTATGGGTGACGGAAGTCGACCCGATCTGCGCACTGCAGGCGGCGATGGAAGGCTACCGCGTAGTGACGATGGATTACGCGTGCGAACACGGCGACATCTTCGTCACCTGCACCGGCAACTATCACATCCTGACGCACGATCACCTGACGCGCATGAAAGACCAGGCCATAGTCTGCAACATTGGTCACTTTGACAATGAAATCGATGTCGCTTCGTTGAAACAATACGAGTGGGAAAACATTAAGCCGCAAGTCGACCACATCATCTTCCCGTCGGGCCGCCGCATCATCCTGCTGGCCGAAGGCCGTTTGGTCAACCTCGGTTGCGGCACGGGCCACCCGTCGTACGTGATGAGCTCGTCGTTTGCCAACCAGACGATCGCCCAGATCGAGCTGTACGCGAACACGGCCAACTACCCGGTCGGCGTGTACACCCTGCCAAAACACCTGGATGAAAAAGTCGCCCGTTTGCAACTCAAAAAGTTGAATGCGCAGCTGACGGAACTGACGCAAGAGCAAGCCGACTACATTGGCGTGCGCACGGAAGGTCCATACAAGCCAGAGCACTACCGCTATTAATTTGGCTGGTTGCTCCGCGAGCCTACTGCGCGACGCGGGGCGCGGCCGGCGATGCTCGCTGTACATAAAGTACAGCTGCGCTTCTCGGCCACGCCGCACGTCTGCTCGCTACGGCTCCCGAAGCAACGATACTTCGCGGACTACATTGAAAGCCGGCTGCGGCCGGCTTGCCCCTCTTTTTTGACAGGCTAGAGAAATGCGCTTGCTACTGATTTGGTTTATCAATGCGGCAGCCCTGTTTGCCGTCCCGTATTTGATGCACTCGGTGACGATGAGCAGCGGCTGGACCGCGCTGCTGGCCGCTGCCGTGCTGGGGCTGGTCAATGCGCTGATCCGTCCCTTGCTGATCCTGCTGACCCTGCCCGTGACGTTCCTGTCGCTGGGCCTGTTCATTTTGATCATCAATGGATTCCTGTTCTGGCTGGTGGCGCAGGTGATCGATGGTTTCCATGTCGCCAGTTTCTGGTCTGCCGTGGGCGGCGCCATTCTGTACAGCATCATTTCCTGGGCCTTGTCGACCTTACTTTTGAGTAATGACGATGGAAAAGCATAATTTCAGTATTGAGTTTTTCCCGCCGAAAACCCCGGAAGGGGCGGAAAAGCTGCGCGCCACGCGCGTCAAGTTGTCTGAATTGCATCCGAAGTATTTCTCGGTGACGTTCGGCGCGGGCGGCACGACGCAGCAGGGCACCCTGGACACCGTGCGCGAAATCCTGGCGGCCGGCGAACAGGCCGCACCCCATCTGTCTTGCGTGGGCGGTTCGCGCGAATCGATCCGCGCCGTGCTGGGTGAGTTCAAGGCGGCCGGCGTGAAGCGTATCGTGGCCTTGCGCGGCGACTTGCCCAGCGGCTACGGCGCCTCGGGCGAGTTCCGTTACGCCAACGAGCTGGT
The DNA here is from genome assembly GCF_001758725.1 of Janthinobacterium sp. HH106. Lineage (NCBI taxonomy): Bacteria > Pseudomonadati > Pseudomonadota > Betaproteobacteria > Burkholderiales > Oxalobacteraceae > Janthinobacterium > Janthinobacterium sp. HH106. Next base: position 202,343 of record NZ_LRIC01000019.1, read on the forward strand.
GGAATTCATCCGCGCCGAGACGGGCGACCATTTTCATATCGAAGTGGCCGCCTATCCGGAGGTGCATCCGCAAGCCCGTTCGCCGCAAGACGACCTGAACGCGTTCGCGCGCAAGGTGCAGGCCGGCGCCAATGCGGCCATCACCCAGTACTTCTACAATGCCGACGCGTATTTCCAGTTTGTCGAGCAGACGCAGAAGATGGGCATCAACGTGCCCATCGTGGCCGGCATCATGCCGATCACGAACTACACGCAGCTGATGCGCTTTTCGGACATGTGCGGCGCGGAAATTCCACGCTGGGTGCGTCTGAAACTGGCCAGCTTCGGCGACGACAGCGCGTCCATCAAGGCTTTTGGCCTGGACGTGGTGACGGGGCTGTGCGAACGCCTGTTGGAAGGCGGCGCGCCAGGCTTGCATTTCTATAGCATGAACCAGGCGGCGCCCACGACGGCCTTGTGGCAGCGCCTGGTGAAATAAACCGTCCTGACTTGTCAGAACAGATCGCCCTCGGTCACGATGTGATCGAGGGCGATGTCGTATTCGCCGTTGGGAAAATTTGCCGCCAGGCAGGCATAGGCGACGCCGAGGGTGTGCGGACGGGGCGTGGCCGCCAGGGTGCGGTCGTAATAGCCGCCGCCATAGCCGAGGCGAAAGCGTTCCTGGTTAAAACCCAGGCAGGGCACGAGCAGGGCGGCGGGCGCCTGGCGCAGGCGCAATTGCGCGGGCACGGCCACGCCCATGCCATCCTTGACCATGGGCTCGCCCGGCGTCCAGTCGGAAAATGCCAGCGGCGCATGTTTTTCCAGCACCACGGGCAAGCTTAATTGCACGCCGCGCGCGGCCAGCTGCGCATATGCCTCGTGCAAGTCCGGCTCGCCGTGCAGGGGCCAGTACACGCCCAGTTCCTTGACGTTTTCCCCGGCGCACCAGCCGAGCAGGCGCTGCGCGATGGCCGCATCCCACCTTGCTCGCGTGGTCTCGGGCAGGGCGCGCCGGGCCGCCAGCAAGGCTTTGCGCAAGCCGGCTTTTTCCTGTGGCGCAATGGGTGGCCGTGTAGCCGGATCGCATGTTATTCTAGGGTCGCTATTCATATCACCATCAAGTTAAGATTGAGAGTCGTACATTGATTTCCCCACTGAAATGGATTGCCGGCACGATGCTGTGTGTTGCATCGGCCTTGTCTCCCCTGGCCGCCCTGGCCCAGGTATCCACCACCGTCCCCCCAGCCGCCCCCGACACGCGCAGCGAGGACGATGCCTTCCTGCTGCTGCGCGACGCCGCGCGCAAGGATGACGTCGAAAAAGCCGACTTTTATGCGGGGCGCCTGACGAATTACCAGATTCCATCGTATGTTGACTATTATCGGCTGAAACCGCGCATCAAACTGCTGACCGAGGCGCAATTTCGCGATTACCTGAACCGCTACAAGGGCAGCGCCATCGCCGACCGTTTCCGCAACGACTGGCTGCTGGAACTCGGCCGCAAGCGCGACTGGGTCGTGTTCGATGAACAATATCCGCAATTCGCCCTCGACGACGACACCCAGCTCAAGTGCTATGCGCTGATGTCGCGCGCCGCCAAGGGGCAGAACGTGGCGTCCGAGGCGCGCAAGCTGCTCGTCGCGCCGCCTGGCTATGGCGAAGCGTGCGGCAGCCTGATCGCGGCATTGGCGCAAAATGGCCAGTTCGACGCGAACGACCTGTGGGCGCAGATCCGCCTGGCGGGCCAGACCAACGCCACGGGCCCGGCGCGCCGCATCGCGCTGCTGCTGGGCGCCTCCGACGCGAAGATGGCGCAGGCGATCGACTTGCCCGCGCTGGTGCTGGCCAAGGGCCCCGGTCTAAGTCGCGCCGACCACGAGATGTACCTCGTGGCCGTCGGCCGCATGGCGAAAAGCACATTAAAACTGGGCGTGGTGGCGCTGCAAAAGGCGAGTGCGCAGCTGACGGCACAGGAACAGGCCATCGGCTGGGCCAGCCTGGCCCTGCAGGCGTCGTATTCGCTGGCGCCGGAAGCATTCGAATATTGGCAAAAAACCAATGGCGCACCGTTGACCCAGGAGCAGATGCAATGGAAGGCGCGTATCGCCTTGCGTGAAGGCAACTGGCCGCAGGTGAAGGCGGCGATCCAGGCCATGCCGGCCTCGCTGCGCACGGACCCGACCTGGGTCTACTGGCTGGCGCGCGCGCAGCAGGCGGAAACGCCGGGCCGCCCGAATGCGCAGGCCGATGCCCTGTACCGCACGATCAGCGATCAATCGAATTTCTACGGCTTGCTGGCCAATGAAGAGCTGGGCAACCACCTGGTCTTGCCGCCGCCGGGCCAGCCCGTCACGCCGGCGGAAATCGCCGCCATGGCCGCCAATCCGGGCTTGCAGCGCGCCTTGAAATTCTTCAATATGCGCTTGCGCTTCGAGGGCACGCGCGAGTGGAACTGGGAATTGCGTTCGATGACGGACCGGCAACATCTGGCGGCCGCGGAATTTGCGCGCCAGAACAATGTGCTCGACCGCATGGTCAACACCTCGGACCGCACGCGCCTGGAAGTGGACTATACGCAACGCTACCCGACGCCGCACGACGACGTCATGCATCCGGCCACGCAAACCCTGGGCCTGGACAAGGCCTGGGTGTACGGCTTGATCCGCCAGGAATCGCGCTTCATCATGGATGCGCAGTCGCACGTGGGCGCGTCCGGTTTGATGCAGGTCATGCCGTCGACGGCCCGTTATGTCGCCAAGAAGATCGGCCTGACCGATTTCGTCACGGAAACCTTGAGCGATGTGCGCACCAACGTCTTGCTGGGCACGAATTACCTGAACATGGTGCTCGGTGGCCTCGACGGTTCGCAAGTGCTGGCCAGCGCCGCCTACAACGCGGGGCCGGGGCGCTTGCGCATCTGGCGCGCCACCATGACGCGGCCGCTGGAAGGCGCCGTCTTTGCCGAGATCATTCCCTACACGGAAACGCGCGGCTACGTGAAAAACGTGATGGCCAACGCCACGTATTACGCGGCCCTGTTCGAAAAAAGCCCGCAGTCGCTGAAAGCGCGCCTGGGCACCGTGGGGCCGAAGAATAGCGCCGTTTCTGCCGATTTGCCATCATCCAACTAAAGCTAGCCGACCATGCAAACGACCATCCTTGATCCCAGCCTGACGCAAACCCTGGCCGCCGCCCGCGAGCCGGGCCTTACCCTCATCATCGGCAACAAGAATTACTCGTCGTGGTCGATGCGCCCGTGGGTGGCCATGACGGCCTTCGGCATTCCGTTCCACGAAGTGCGCGTGCTGCTCGACCAGAGCGACACGGCCACCAAAATTGCCGAATATTCGGCTTGCGGCCGGGTGCCCGTGCTGCTGGCGGGCGAGATCACGATCTGGGACAGCCTGGCCATCTGTGAATACCTGGCCGAGCAGTTTCCAGATAAACACCTGTGGCCGCAGGATGTGGCCGCGCGCGCCATGGCGCGTTGTGTCTGTGCGGAAATGCATTCGGGCTTTACCGGCTTGCGCACGGATATGTCGATGAATATCAAGGCGAAGTTGCCGGGCCGTGGCCGCACGGCCGCCGCCCAGGCCGACATCGGCCGCATCAGCGAAATCTGGGAAGAGTGCCTGTCGCGCTTTGGCCACCACCAGTTCCTGTTTGGCGAGTTTTCCATCGCCGATGCGTATTTCGCCCCCGTCGTCATGCGTTTCCGCACGTATGGCGTGTCGCTGGCGCCGGCCCTGAACGCCTACTGCGAGCGCGTGCAGGCGCACCCTGCCGTGGCCCGCTGGATCGCGGAAGCGCTGGCGGAAACGGAAACGGCGCCCAAGCACGACGCGGAATTGCCTGATTAAGAAAAGAGTGTTATGAAGATATACACGGTCGGTGGCGCGGTGCGCGACCAACTGCTGGGCTTGCCCGTGAAAGACCACGACCACGTTGTCGTTGGCGCCACGCCGGAAGACATGCTGCGCCAGGGTTTCCGGCCCGTCGGCAAGGATTTTCCCGTCTTCCTGCACCCGAAGACGCAGGAAGAATACGCCTTGGCCCGCACGGAACGCAAGACGGCCCCCGGCTACCGCGGTTTTGTCTTCCACACGGCGCCCGACGTCACCCTGGAAGACGATCTGGTGCGGCGCGATCTGACCATCAACGCCATCGCGCAAGCCGAGGATGGGACCTTGACCGACCCGTTCGGCGGCATTCAGGATATCCAGAATAAAATCTTCCGCCACGTCTCCGACGCGTTCGGCGAAGACCCCGTGCGCATCTTGCGCCTGGCCCGCTTTGCCGCCCGTTTCGACGCCTTTACGGTGGCGCCCGCCACCATGGCCCTGATGCGCCGGATGGTGCTGGACGGCGAAGTCGACGCCCTGGTGGCCGAGCGCGTGTGGCAGGAAGTGGCCAAGGGACTGATGGAAAGCCATCCTGCGCGCATGCTGACGGTGCTGCACGAGTGCGGCGCACTGGCGCGCATCATGGGGGAAATTACCATCAGCGAGCGCTTGCTGCAGGTCGTCGACCACGCGGCCGCGCAAGGTCATGACTTGCCCGTGCGCTTTGCCGCCTTGATGCTGCATTTGAGCAAGGATGCCATCGAGCAGCTGAGCGAGCGCCTGCGCGTGCCCAACGAGTGCCGCGAACTGGCCGTCATGGCAGCGCGCGAGCTGGACAATATCAACGGCGCGCTGGACTTGGGCGCCGAGGCCATCGTCAGTCTGTGCGAACGCTGCGACGGCTTGCGCAAGCCGCAGCGCTTCGTGCAACTGCTGCAGGCCGTGGCTTGCGACGGACTGGTCACCGGCGGCTTTCCCCAGGCGGCGCGGCTGCAGGGCGGGCTGGACGCGGCGCGCGGCGTGAATGCGGGTGCGCTGGCGCAAGGCTGTACGGAGCCGAAACGCATCCCCGAAATCATCCATGTGGCGCGGGTGGCGGCCGTGGCGGCCTTCCTGGCCCAGGCTTGAACGGCGGGAATAGGCTACAATACGGCAGATGCTGCACTGCACAATAACGGCCTGACGTGCCGCAGCACCGCTTCCAGGAGTCGACGTGACCTTACCCAAGCTGTTTCAAAACCCGTTTCGCCGCTGGCTCAGCCGTAGCGGCGGCGGGCGTCCGACCGTGCTCGTCAAGCAATTGCATGAGCGCGACCGGCGCCGCATGATGAAGCATTTCCTGTCGCTCGAGAAAAGCGACCGCCTGCTGCGCTTCGGCAGCGCCTTGCCCGATGAACTCGTCGCGCAGTACGTGCAAAAGATGGATTTCTCGCGCGACATGATCTACGGCGTCTACAACAGCCTGTTCAAACTGGTGGGCGTGGGCCATCTGGCGTTCGCGCCGAAGGACCAGTCGCCGGCGAAAAGCGTGGTGACGGACAAGGAGCAGGTGGCGGAATTTGGCGTGTCCGTGTCGAAATCGATGCGCGGCATGGGCGTCGGTTCGAAACTGTTCGAGCGGGCGGCGATTCACTGCCGCAACAACGATGTCGATACCCTGTACATGCATTGTTTGTCGTCCAACAAGACGATGATGCATATCGCCAAGAAGGCGGGCATGGAAATCCAGCGCGACTATGGCGAAGCTGATGCTTATTTGAAACTGTTGCCGCCGAACCCGACGAGCATGCTGCAGGAAGCCGTGCAAGAGCAGTTCGCCATGTTCGACTATACGTTCAAGGCGAATGCGCGCGCCGCCAGCAAACTGTTCGAACGCTTGCCGGGGCGCAAGAAGCAGCCCGGGCCGCCATCACAATAAGGGTAGTGCCGTCGTATCCTTGATGCGCTGCAAGGCAAAGCTCGATTTCACGTCCAGCACGGCCGGGTGGCGCAGCAAGGTGGCCATCATGAAGCGCGAAAAGTGCTCCATATCTTCCACGTGCACGCGCAACAGATAATCCATTTCGCCCGTCATCGCATAGCAGGCCACCACTTCCGGCCAATGCGCCACGGCCACGGCGAAGTCGGCGCGCGGCGAGGTATTCGTCACCAGATTCGGCGCCAGCACGCGGGCCGTGCTGTGGGCCGTGGCGTCGCTGTGCTTTTCCAGCCGCACGTTCACGTAGGCCAGCAAGCCCAGGCCGATCTTTTCCGGGTCCAGCAGGGCCACGTACTGGCGGATCACGCCCGCTTCTTCCAGTCGTTTGACGCGGCGCAAGCATGGCGACGGCGACAGGCTGACCTGCTCGGCCACGTCCTGATTCGACAGGCGGCCATCGGCCTGCAGGACGGCGAGGATCTTGCGATCCGTTTTATCCAGCGTAATTTTGCTCATGCTTCCTCCGGTGGTTCGTATTTCACGCAATATTATTGCGCAAATCATGATTGTTCGGGAGATCTTTGGCATTTAATGCCCGTGACCCACGCCTATACTGTGCGCTACTTCTTGGAGGAGACATCATGCAATTTCAGCCTTGGGATAACCCGATGGGTACCGATGGTTTCGAGTTCGTCGAGTATGCAGCACCAGACCCAAAAGCATTGGGCAAGCTGTTCGAGAACATGGGATTCACGGCCATCGCGCGCCACCGCCACAAGGATGTCACCCTGTACCGTCAGGGCGACATCAATTTCATCATCAATGCCGAACAAGATTCGTTCGCGCAGCGTTTTGCCCGCCATCACGGCCCGTCCGTGTGCGCCATCGCCATCCGTGTCGACGACGCGGCCTTCGTGTATCGCCGCGCGCTGGAACTGGGCGCCTGGGGTTTCGATAACAAAACGGGTCCGATGGAGCTGAATATCCCCGCCATCAAGGGCGTGGGCGATTCGCTGCTGTACTTCGTCGACCGCTGGCGCGGCAAGGGCGCCGACAAGCCGGACGCGGCCGCACCGGGCGGCATCGGCGACATCAGTATCTATGACGTCGATTTCGTCGCCATTCCCGGCGCCGTCGCCAATCCCGTCGGCCATGGCCTGACCTACATCGACCACCTGACGCACAATGTGCACCGCGGCCGCATGAAGGAATGGGCGAGCTTCTATGAAAACCTGTTCAACTTCCGCGAAGTGCGCTATTTCGACATCGAAGGCAAGCTGACGGGCCTCAAATCGAAGGCCATGACTTCGCCGTGCGGCAAGATCCGCATCCCGATCAACGAATCGTCAGACGACAAGTCGCAGATCGCCGAATACCTGGACCAGTACCATGGCGAAGGCATCCAGCACATCGCCCTGGGCACGGACAATATCTATGCCTCCGTGCAAGGCATGCGCGATACGGGTATCGATTTCCAGGACACGATTGAAACGTACTATGAGCTGGTCAACCGCCGCCTGCCGAACCACGGCGAGCAGCTGGAAGAACTGCGCCGCCTGCGCATCCTGATCGATGGCCACAGCACGGAAAACGAACGCGAACTGCTGCTGCAGATCTTCACGCAGACGGTGATCGGCCCGATCTTCTTCGAGATCATCCAGCGCAAGGGCGACCAGGGCTTCGGCGAAGGCAACTTCCGCGCCCTGTTCGAGTCGATCGAGCTGGACCAGATCAAGCGCGGCGTGCTGAAAGATACGAGCGCGGCCTAAGCCGGGGGCTGCTGTTTGTCGGCTTACGCCGTTCCGGCTAAGCCGACCTACAGGGTTGATCCTGGCTGTATGTCGGATGAGCGGGGCCGCCGAGGCGCAGCGTCATCCGACATTGCCAGCAAGCGGCCAATATCTGTAGGTCGGATGAGCGCAGCGTCATCCGACATTGCCGACATTGCCAGAAAAAGAAGCAGCAAAAAGGCAAGAACACGGGAGTGCAGCGCAGCAAAGAACTGCGCGCCTTCCTGTGGTAGTCTACGACAAACAAGTCATTTTTCCGCACCGGCATTGCTCATAAAGCGCGGCCGGTACGTGTGAGTTCAACCGACCTGCACGCGTAGCACAGAGAATAATGGAGACAAGTAATGAATGCACCAATCAAGGGCTCGAGTCTTGAGCCGGGCGCGCACGCGTCCGAAATTTCCCTGAACGACAAATACACGCTCGAGCGTGGCCGCGCCTTCATGACGGGCACGCAAGCGTTGATCCGCCTGCCCATGCTGCAGCGCGAGCGCGACCTCAAGGCGGGCCTGAATACGGCCGGCTACATCACCGGCTACCGCGGTTCGCCTGTGACGTCCGTCGACATGACGGCGATCAAGGCCAAGAAATACCTCGATGAACACCACGTCAAATTCCACCCGGGCCTGAACGAAGACCTGGCCGCCACGGCCGTCTGGGGCACGCAGCAAACGAATCTGTTCGAAGACGCGAAGTACGATGGCGTGTTCGGCATGTGGTACGGCAAGGGCCCCGGCGTCGACCGCTGCGGCGACGTCTTCAAGCACGCGAATAACGCCGGTTCCGCCAAGCATGGCGGCGTGCTGGTGCTGGCCGGCGACGACCATGCGGCGAAATCGTCGTCCACGGCGCACCAGTCCGACCATATCCTGAACGCCTGCGGCATCCCCGTGCTGTACCCGTCGTCGGTGCAGGAATACATCGACTACGGCTTGCATGCGTGGGCCATGAGCCGCTACACGGGCTTGTGGGTCTCGATGAAATGCGTGACCGACATCATCGAGTCGGGCGCCGCCGTCGATTTCGACCCGGACCGCGTGCAGATCACCCTGCCGACGGACTTCGAGATGCCGGCCGGCGGCCTGAACATCCGCTGGCCCGACACGGTGCTGGAACAAGAAGTTCGCATGAACAGCTACAAATGGTATGCGGCGCTGGCGTATGCGCGTGCCAACAAGCTCAACAAGATCATCTGGGACAGCCCGAAGGCGCGCATCGGCATCATCACGGCCGGCAAATCGTATCTGGACACGCGCCAGGCGCTGGCGGATCTCGGCATCGACGAGCAGACGGCGTCCGACATCGGCATCCGCCTGTACAAGATCGGCATGACCTGGCCGCTGGAAGCGGACGGCGTGCATGAATTCGCCAAGGGCCTCGACGAAATCCTCGTGGTGGAAGAAAAGCGGCAAATCCTCGAATACGCGCTGAAGGAAGAGCTGTACAACCTGAAGGACGGCGAGCGTCCGCGCGTGGTCGGCAAGTTCGACGACACGGGCGAGTGGAGCAACCAGAAGGGCACGGGGCACGGCGACTGGCTGCTGCCGGCCACGTATGAACTGAACCCGGCCATGATCGCCCGCGCGATCGCCAGCCGCATTTCGCGCTACTACGCGGGCCACCCCGTCGAGCAGCGCGTGAAGGAACGCATCGCCTACCTGGAAGCGAAGGAAAACGTCCTCAAGGCCATCAGCGTAAAACCCGATCCGCAAAAGGACCGCACGCCGTTCTTCTGCTCCGGCTGCCCGCACAACAGCTCGACCAAGGTGCCGGAAGGCTCGCGCGCGCTGGCCGGCATCGGCTGCCACTACATGGTGCTGTGGATGGACCGCGAGACGTCGACCTTTACCCACATGGGCGCCGAAGGCGTCACCTGGGTGGGGCAGGCGCCGTTCACGAATGAAAAGCACGTGTTTACCAACCTTGGCGACGGCACGTACTTCCACTCGGGCATCCTGGCCATCCGCGCGGCCGTCTCGGCCAAGGTCAACATCACGTATAAAATTCTGTTCAACGATGCGGTGGCCATGACGGGCGGCCAGGAATTCGACGGCCCCCTGTCTCCGGCCATCATTTCGCGCCAGATCGCCGCCGAAGGCGTCGGTCCCATCATCGTCGTCACGGACGAACCGGAAAAATACCCGGACGATTACGCCTGGGCGGAAGGCGTCACCGTGCGCCACCGTTCCGAACTGATGGACGTGCAGCGCGAGCTGCGCGACATGCCCGGCGTGTCGGCCATGATCTACGACCAGACCTGCGCCTCGGAAAAACGCCGCCGCCGGAAACGCAATGAATACCCGGACCCGGCCAAGCGCGCCGTCATCAACGAAGCCGTCTGCGAAGGCTGCGGCGACTGCTCCGTGCAATCGAACTGCCTGTCGGTGGAACCGCTGGAAACGGAACTGGGGCGCAAGCGCCAGATCAACCAGTCGTCGTGCAACAAGGATTTCTCGTGCACGACGGGTTTCTGCCCCAGTTTCGTCACGGTGGAAGGCGGCGGCCTGAAAAAGCCGAAAAAGGCGGCTGCCGCCGACAAGGACGCGCCAGCCGTGCCGGCCTTGCCGACACCAGCCATTCCATCGACGGCCGAGCCGTTCGGCATTCTGGTGACCGGCATCGGCGGCACGGGTGTCGTCACCGTCGGCCAGATCCTGGCCATGGCGGCCCACGTGGAAGGCAAGGGCTGTTCCGTGCTGGACATGAGCGGCCTGGCGCAAAAGGGCGGCCCCGTGATGTCGCACGTGCGCCTGGCGGACCGCCAGGAAGATATCCACTCGACGCGCGTCGGCACGGGTGCGGCCGACCTGGTGATCGGCTGCGATTTGATCGTCACGGCCAGCCGCGACGCCCTGTCGCGCATGGGAGAGGGGCGCAGCTGGGCCATGATCAACTCGACCAGCTCGTCGACGGCCGCCTTCGTGAAGAATCCGGACTGGCAATTCCCCGGCGCTTCGGCGCGCATGGAAATCGAAAAGGCCTGCGGCAGCGACCACGTCGACTTCATCGACGCGGGCCAGACCGCCACGGCGCTGATGGGCGACTCCATCGCGACGAACATGTTCATGCTCGGTTACGCCTGGCAAAAGGGCAAGGTACCCTTGAGCGAAGCGGCCATCATGAAGGCCATCGACTTGAACAACGTCTCGGTGGCATTCAACAAGGCGGCCTTCAACTGGGGCCGCGCGGGCGCCCACGATGCGGCCAGTCTGGTGCGCATGACCACGCCAGCGAAGGTGGTGGAATTCAAGCGCATCGACACGCTCGACGACATCATCGAAAAGCGCGTGGCCCTGCTGACGGCTTACCAGGACCGCGCGTATGCGCAGCAGTATCTGGACTTCGTCGGCCAGGTGCGCGCCGCCGAAAGCGCACTGAACGGTCCGCACTTGCGCCTGACGGAAGCCGTGGCCCGTTACTTCTACAAGCTGATGGCCTACAAGGACGAGTACGAAGTGGCGCGTCTGTACACGGACGGCGCCTTCCAGGCGAAGATCGCGTCCATGTTCGAAGGCGACATCAAGCTCAAGTTCCACCTGGCGCCGCCGATCATGGCGAAAACGGATGCCCAGGGTCATCTGATCAAGAAGGAATATGGCCCGTGGATGCTGAAGGCCTTCGGCGTGCTGGCCAAGTTCAAGGGCTTGCGCGGCACGGCCTTCGACGTGTTCGGCCATACGGCCGAGCGCAAGATGGAGCGTGCGCTGATCGCGGAATACCGCGCGACGGTGGGCGGCTTGCTGCCGAAGCTGACGACGGCCAAGCTGGCGCAAGCCGTGGCGATCGCCAGCATTCCGGAAGACATCCGCGGCTATGGCCACGTGAAGGAGCGTCATTTGAAGGCGGCGAAAGAGAAGGAAGCGAGTCTCTTGATCGCCTTCAATGCGCCGACGCCGCTGCCGCCCGTCGTGGCAGCACCCGTGGCGGCCACCGTGGCGTGATGGAGTGAGTTCCTCGCTGTAGCAATGGCGCCTGCGGGCGCCATTTTTTTTGTATCAAAGAAAGCAACGCTTGCTGGCGAAACGCATTATAATTTTTCGATAATTTCTTTATGGAAAGTTTCTCATGCATTTCCTGCGACTTGGCTCCCTCGCTGTTTCCCTCGTATGTGTGTTGAGTGCCTGCGGCGGGGGCGGAGGCGGCAGCAGCGACAGCGCGCCCGTCGTCCCGCCCGTGACTCCGACAGGGCCGACGGCGCTGGTTGCCTCCTCCACGGTGGCGAACCGTTGCGAGGCGCCGCGCAGCGGCAGCAGCATCGACAAGCCGGGCAGCTTGCTCGATGAGCAGACGTGGGTGCGCAGCTGGATCGATGAAACGTATCTGTGGTACCGCGAAGTGCCGACCACCTACCTGCCGCAAAGCTTTGCCACGGCCAAGGCGTATTTCGATGTGCTCAAAACAACGGCCACGACGGCGTCCGGCAAGCCGAAGGACCAGTTCCATTTCACGTATACGACGGCCGAATGGGAAGCCTCGCTCAACGGCGTGGAGCTCGGTTACGGCATGTTGCTGGCGCTGACGCGCACCACGCCGCCGCGCAAGGCCGTGATCTCGATCGTCGAGCCAGGCTCGCCGGCCGACCTGGCGGGCTTGCGCCGCGGCGATGAGCTGCAAACCGTCGATGGCACCGATTTCGTCAATGCCCCCGACGCTGCCAGCGTGAAGATCATTAACGCCGGCCTGTTCCCTGCAGCGCAAGGCACGCACACGCTGGCGTTCAGCCGCAATGGCTCGCCCCTCTCGGCGAACCTGCAGGCGGTGGAAGTGAGCACGAGCGCCGTGCAAAACGAGCGCATCATCGACACGCCCACGGGCAAGGTGGGCTACCTGACCTTCAACACCCACAACAACGTGGCCGAACGCCAGCTGGTCGAGACCATGCGCCGCTTCCAGGCGGCCGGCATCAGCGACCTGGTGCTTGACGTGCGCTACAACGGCGGCGGCTATCTCGATGTCGCCAGCGAGCTCGCCTACATGATTGCCGGTCCGCAAGTCACCACCGGCAAGACCTTCGAGCAGGTGCTGGCCAATGACAAGACGCGGCCGGAAGCGCCCGTGCCATTCCACACGCAAAGCCAGGGCTTTGCCGGGCCGAATCCCTTGCCCAAGGGCACGCCTTTGCCTTCGCTGGGCCTCAAGCGCGTGACCTTGCTGACGACGGGCAATACCTGTTCGGCCAGCGAAGCGATCATCAACGGCTTGCGCGGCGTCGACGTGCAGGTCAACCTGATCGGCGGCACGACGTGCGGCAAGCCCTATGGTTTCTATCCCACGCCGAATTGCGGCACCACGTATTTCGCCGTGCAGTTCCAGGGTGTCAACGCCAAGGGCTTTGGCGACTTTGCCGATGGCATGGCGCCAACGTGCGATGTGACGGACGATTACCAGCACGCGCTGGGCGATCCTGCCGAAGCCATGCTGGCGGCGGCGTTGCGCTACCGCAGCAGCGGCAGCTGTACCCCGGCCACGGGCGCGCTCAGGCTGTTGAGTTCGATGGCGAGTCCGGCCGACACGGCGGCACGGCTGCTGCGCCCGCCCTACAAGGAAATTGCTATATTGAAATGATAAAACCCCCATGTTGCCCCCCTTCCTGGATGAGGGTGGGGCATCTTTCTTCTCATAAATATTTCTATATAACAATTATGATATATAGAAAGACGAATCCATTCGTTCTGTAATTGCTGGCATCTTGATATCTTTTGCCTTCTCCCTAACCTTGAGAAGCGCAAAGATGCCTATACAATTCAAGTTACCACCGCTCACCGTAGCCGTACTGGCCATCCTTGGCGGTTCCGCATGGCAGGCGCACGCGCAGACGCAAGCGCCCGCAGCGGATCAGCAGCCGGCGGCCACCCCGCCAGCCGTCGTGGTCACCGGTTCGCGGATTCCCCGCGCCAGCCTGGAGGGACCATCGTCCGTCACCATCCTGACGGGCGATGAAATCACCAAGCAAGGGTACAAGAACGTCTTCGATGCGCTGACCAACCAGGTACAGAACAGCGGCTTTACGCAAGGCGAGGACTTCGGCAACACGTTTACGCCGTCGGCCAATACCATCAGCCTGCGCGGCCTCGGTCCGAACCACACCCTGATCCTGCTCAATGGCCGCCGCCTGGCCGACTTCCCCGTCGCCTACGAAGGCACGGTCAACTTCACCAACCTGGCGAATATCCCGTCGAGCATTGTCGACCGCATCGAGATCCTCAACGGCGGCGCCTCGGCCATCTATGGTTCCGACGCGATCGCCGGCGTGGTCAACGTCATCCTGAAAAAGCAGACGGAAGGTTTCGATATCAACGTCAAGGCGGGCGGCACCACGCGCGGCGGCGCCGGCAACCAGCGCGTGCAGCTGACGGGCGGCGGCAATTTCGACAAGCTGCATACCTTGTTCAGTGTGGAGCTGAGCCAGCGCGATCCGCTGTCGAGCCTGCAGCGCGACTTCATGGCCACCCGCTCGGGCACGCCGACGAATATCGCGTCGCGCCGCGTGGTAAAGGCGGGGACTTCCGGCACCTATGTGGACCTGGGCGACACCTGCACGCAGTTCGGCGACCTGTTCGGCGGCAGCACCGTCAAGTATCAGGCGAAGAACGGCAGCTATTGCGCCAGCCCGAAAGTGGGCCCCACTTACTGGACCACGCAAACCAAGAACCGCAGCCAGAACGTGTTCGGCAGCGCCAACTATGAGCTGTCGCCGGAAACGACCTTGTTCGCCGACTTCCTGATCGGCAAGAACTCGACCGAGAACAACACGCGCGGCCCGACGTGGACGTCGTCGTCGACGGGCAGCAGCTATTTCCGCAACCAGAATACCGATCGCTACGAAGCGTGGACGCGTTATATCTCGCCCGAGGAAATGGGCGGCGTGGAGCGCTACAACCGCAAGTGGGACGACCTGGCCACGGCCATCTCGCTGGGCGCCAAGGGCCGCGTGCCGGGCACCAGCAGCTGGCAATACGAAGCCAATTACAATGCCTCGGTGTACAAGAGCGAAAGCCACACGCCGCGCGCGCTGGCCAATATCGACAGCTTCTTCCTGGGTCCGAAACTGGGCACCGATGCCGCCGGCGTGCCGGTCTACGCGCCGGATCCGGCCCGCCTGTCGCGCCGGGTGACGGCGGCCGAATTCGACAGCATCACGGGCAATTCCGACAGCGACGACAAGGCCTGGACGAATACCCTGAGCCTGGCTACCAACGGCGACCTGTTCCAGCTGCCCGCTGGCGTGGCGAAGATCGCCACCATCGCCGAAGTGGGCAAGCAGGGCTTCAGCAACGTGCCCGACGCGCGCCTGAACGAAGGTTACTTCAACGTCGCCACCAAGTCCGACATCACGGCCGGCACGCGCACCCGCTATGCGCTGGGGGCGGAAGTGAACCTGCCGCTGCATGAAAAGCTGACCGGCACCCTGGCCGGCCGCTACGACCGCTACAGCTTTGCCGGCCGCCATGACGGCAAGTTCACCTATAACGGCGGCCTGGAACTGCGTCCCGCGCCGGAGCTGCTGTTCCGCGCCAACTACGCCACCAGCTTCCGCGCGCCGGACATGAACTACATCTACAAGGCGCGCGGCACCGGTTACTACTCGAGCACCACCGACTATTACCGCTGCGGCGTCGCCGGGCAGGCCATCGATGATTGCGACTACGCGAACAAATCGCCGGGCGCCGACTATGTGCAGAACGGCAGCAAGGATCTGCAGTCGGAGAAGGGCAAGTCGTTCGGCGTGGGCGCCGTCTGGTCGCCGACATCCAATTTCGACGTCTCGGTCGACTACTGGAATATCAAGATCGACGACCTGGTAACCAACCTGAGCTCCGACAAGATACTGCGCGATGAAGCCGATTGCCGCCTGGGCAAGACCGACATCAACTCGCCGACCTGCGTCGATACCCTGAACCGCGTCGAGCGCTTTGCCGCCAATGCGCTGAACCGTGCCGGCGAGATCAAGACCATCACCGTCAATCCGATCAACGCGGCCAAGCAGAGCAGCAGCGGCATCGACATCAGCGTCAAGTATTTGCTGCGCACGACGGACTATGGCCGCTTTGCCTTCAAGGCCAACTACGCCAAGGTGCTGAGCAATAAATCGCAGCAATTCGTCGGCGACGAAGAGATCGACGAGCTCAAATCGCTGAACAATTCGGACTGGCGCGATAAGCTCAACCTGAGCGTGAACTGGAGCGCTGGCGACTGGTCGAACACCTTGCTGGTCAGCCGCTACAGCAAGATCCCGAACGCCGCCGGCAAGGCCTATCTGACGCCGACGGCGCTGGCCAACATCAGCACCGTGTACCGCATCAACGACCGCGCCACCTTGTCGCTGATCGTCAACAACGTATTCGACAAGATCAAGCGCGACGACAGCGGCGGCTGGCCGTACTACCCGGTGGGCAGCTACAGTCCGCAGGGACGCCAGGGATGGGTCGAATTCAATTACCACTTCGGTAGCTGAAACCCGGGGTCAGACCCCCGCGAACGTTGGCGCAAGTCTCTGAGTCAGCGGCATTGAGGGTCTGACCCCAGCCTTTGCGGTGTTGGAGGTAAATAGAAAAGCCGGGAGCGCATATTGCTATCCTGGCTTTTATTTTTTTTCGCTTATTTAGCCATATAATCCCCCGCTTCCCATCTGCCCGCTGGAGCCTCCCCCATGCTACGCCTCGCCCTGCTGTCCGCCGCCATATTGTCCGTCTTTGCCTCTCCCGCCCAAGCCGGCGCGCCGTTGACCACGGTGGCCGAACGCTCGGGCTTTGTCAGCACCGGCCGCTATGCGGAAGTGGAAGCCCTGTGCCGCCAGTTCCAGGCGCGCTATCCGAAGCAGGTGCGCTGCGTGGAATTTGGCCGCACGCCGGAAAACCGCCCGATGCTGGCACTGGCCGTCTCCAACACGGGCGCGCTGACGCCGGCCGAGGCGGCGCGCCGCAAGCTGCCCGTGCTGCTGGTGCAGGGCGGCATCCATGCGGGCGAAATCGATGGCAAGGATGCGGGCTTCCTGGCCTTGCGCGAAGTCTTGGAGGGTAAGGCGGCGCCCGGCGCGCTGGATAAACAAGTGCTGCTGTTCGTGCCCGTCTTCAATGTCGACGGCCACGAGCGCTTCGGTGCGTGGAACCGTCCGAACCAGCGCGGCCCCGTGGAAATGGGCTGGCGCAGCACGGCGCAAAACTACAATCTGAACCGCGAATACATGAAGGCCGATACGCCCGAGATGCAGCACATGCTGGCGCTGGTGAACGCCTGGGATCCGCTGGCCTATGTCGACTTGCACGTCACCGATGGCGCGCAATTCGAACCCGATATCTCGATCCAGGTCGAACCCGTGCATGCGGGCGACGCGGCCCTGCGCGTGGCCGGCACGGCCTTGCGCGATCAGGTCCTGGCCGACCTGGCAAAGCAGGGCTCGGACCCGAAACCGTTCTATATTTCGTTTGCCGAGAACGACAATCCGCAGTCGGGCTTTGTCGATTCGGCGCCGAATCCGCGCTTCTCGCATGGCTATTTCCAGCTGCGCAACCGCTTCGGCATGCTGGTGGAAACCCATTCGTGGAAGGACTATCCGACCCGCGTGCGCATCACGCGCAACACCATCGTTTCGCTGCTGTCGCAAGTGGCGCAGCATGGCGCGCAGTGGCGGCAAACGGCGCTCGAGGCGGACGCGCGCGCCGCGCAGCTGGCCGGCGCCACCTTGCCGCTCACGTATAAAACGACGGACAAGAGCCGCATGATCGCGTTTCGCGGCTACGCCTACACGCGCACGCCATCCGAGGTGTCGGGTGCGCTGATGACGCGCTACGACGAAAGCACGCCGCAGATCTGGAACGTGCCCCTGCGCGACGAGATCGTGCCCGACCTGCAGCAGGCTGCGCCCAAGGCCGGCTACCTCGTGCCTGCGGCGCAGGCGCAGATGGTGGCGGCCAAGCTGCGCCAGCATGGCGTGTCGTACCAGGTGCTGGCCACCGCGCCCGGCACGCTGCCCGTCGAAACCTTCCGCGCCACGCAGGTGAAATTCGGCGCGCAGTCGTTCGAGGGGCGCCAGACGGCGGCCGTGCAGGGCGAGTGGCAGAAAGATGAGCGTCCGGTCGGTGCAGGTGCGCTGTACGTGCCCGTCAACCAGGCCAAGGCGCGGCTGGTCGTGGCCCTGCTCGAGCCGCGCGCGCCCGATTCCCTGCTGGCCTGGGGCAGCTTCAATACGGCCTTCGAGCGCAAGGAATACATGGAAGAATACGTGGCCGAAGACGTGGCGCGCGCCCAGCTGGCGGCCGATCCGGCGCTGGCGGCGCAGTTCCACGAAAAGCTGGCCAGCGACCCCGCGTTTGCAAAAAGCCCGGCCGCGCGCCTGGAATTCTTCGCCCGCCGCCACGCCTCGTGGGATGAGCGGCTGAACCTGTACCCGGTGCTGCGCACGGATGTCGCGCCGGCCGGCATGGCATCGCCGCCTGCGCGCACACCGAAGTTGTCAAATCGCGCAGATTAATCGAAAGAAAATGCTATTCTCCGCACGATGAGGGCGCCGCCACCACGAGCAGAGACGAAGAATGGGTCACAGCACACTGTACAACCAGCACCGGGAAGCGTTTTTTCGCGTCTGCGACGCCGTGGGCGAGAATCAGGTGGAGCAGGTGCGCAGCCTGCTCGAGGCCACGCCGCTGCTCTCGACCTTGCGCCGCTACAACATGGATGACGGCGAATCGTTGCTGCATCTGGCCGCGGCCAGCGGCAGCCGCGAGGTCTGCGCCCTGCTCGTGTCGCTGGGCATGGACATCGATTTGCCGTTGCCCGGTTACCGCAACCATACGCCGCTGAGCGAGGCGGCCGGCCATGGCCACGTCGACACCTGCCGCTGGCTGCTCGACCATGGCGCCGCCGTCGATGGCTTGCCGGACAATATCTTGTCGCCGCTGGACAGCGCCTGTGTGGACGGCCATCAGGACGTGGTTGCCCTGCTGCTGCAGCGGGGCGCCAATCCGAACCGCCTGCATACGCGCTGGAACCAGGCGCCGGTCGATATCGCCGCCGGCTGGGGCTTTCCCGCTATCGTCCAGATGCTCGCCACCGCCGGCGGCGTCAGCATACTCGACGTGCCGCAGCAAGCGGCCGCCTCGCCGCAGGATGTCATCCGCACCTTCATGCACCATAGCGCCGGCTGGGTATTGCCAGCGGTGTTCAGCCCGGACAGCGGCGACGCGCGCTTTTCGCTGGGGATCAGCTGCATCGGCGGCAAGCGCGAATTCAAGCTGCTGTTCACGGCCGGCCTGTTCCAGCAATCGCCGATGACCGAACTGGCCGTCTGCCTGCCGACGCGCTGGCCGCTGACCGTACACGGCTTCGCGGAGCACAGTCCATGGCGCTTTCCCGTGGCGCTGCTGGCACGCCTGGGACGGCGCACGCTCGACCAGGCCAGCCTGGCGGCGGGCGAGCTGCTGCGGCGCGACGATCCTTATCTGGCGGACCTGGCGTGGCCGGAAGGCGTCGATGCGCTGCTGGCCATCGACAAGCGCTGGAACCCCGAGCCGGAGGAAGACGACGTTGCCGACGATGACAAGGTCACCATCTATCTGCTGGTGCCGGTGGCGTACACAAAGAAAGGCGCGCCCGGCGCCAGCACCTTGCCGGCCTTGATGGAGCGCAAGCTCAAAGGCAGCTGGAAAGTGTCGGCCTTGCCGTTTGCCATCCCACGCTAGCGCGCACGGCAGTAACGAGATGCGCACGATCAATCAGATTCAATTGGGGAAATGTTATTCTTTCGATCTTCCGCGCCAGCGGCCAGCTGTTCCATTCACCGGTTTCCCCATGACAGAAAAAAAACAGAAAAAAATTCTCTTGTTGAGCGTTTCGGCCGGCGCCGGCCACCTGCGCGCGGCGCAAGCCATCGAGGCATATGCTGGCCTGGAGCAGCACACCGTCGCCAGCCATCTCGACGTGATGGATTTCGTCACGCCCGCATTCCGCAAGCTGTACACGGATTTTTATATCAAGCTGGTCAACAAGGCGCCCGCGCTGTGGGGCTATCTGTACCATGCCACCCACGATGCGCCGCGCGACAGCTCGATGCAGCGATTGCGCCGCGCCGTCGAGCGCCTCAACACGCGCGCGCTGATGGCGCAGATCGCCGCCTTCCAGCCCGATGCGATCATCTGCACGCATTTCCTGCCGGCCGAACTGCTGTCGCGCGCGCTGCGCCAGCAGCAACTGGCCTGCCCGGTGTGGGTACAGGTCACCGATTTCGACTTGCACCGCATGTGGGTACACGAACAGATGCAGGGCTATTTCGCCGCCACCGACGAAGTGGCGTTCCGCATGCGCCACGAAGGCATCCCCGCCGAGCGCATCCATGTGACGGGCATCCCCATCATGCCCGCCTTTGCGCAGGCGCCCGGTCGGGCGCAGTGCGCGCAGGCGTTTGGCCTCGACCCGCGGCGCACGACGATTTTGCTGATGGGCGGCGGAGCGGGACTGGGCAGCCTTGAAACGGTGGCCGCGCGCCTGCTGGCGCTGCCGGGCGACTTCCAGCTGATCGTGCTGGCGGGGAAAAATGCCGCCGCACTGGCGGCGCTGCAGGCGCTGGCCGGCCAGTATCCGGGCCGCCTGCTGGCGCAAGGCTTTACCAGCGAAGTCGAGCGCCTGATGGCGTGTGCCGATCTGGTGATCACCAAGCCGGGCGGGTTGACCACGTCCGAATGCCTGGCCCTGGGCTTGCCCATGATCGTCAACTCGCCGATTCCGGGGCAGGAAGAGCGCAATGCCGACTATCTGCTGGAGCAGGGCGTGGCCCTGAAGGCATTCGACGCCGTCACCCTCGAATACCGCGTGCGCCTGTTGCTCGATCATCCGGAGCAGTTGCAAGCCATGCGCGCAAAAGCGCTGGCCCTGGGCCGTCCGCGCGCCGCCATCGACGTGCTGGCGCAGGTGCTGGCGCCGAGCGTGACGCCGGAGCCGGCGTGACGGGCGCCGTGGCAAAACCCTGGCAGATCGCCCTGACGCTGGTCTGGGTGGCCCTGCTGGGACTATTCTTCGCCCAGGTGGAAATCCAGATCGAGGGGCCGGCCGGGTGGGCCGCGAACCTGCCCACCTGGCGCATCGAAAGCCATTGGCTGCTCGATATCTTCTGGGGCGGGCGGCCGATGACGGGCTACCATGCCTGGGTGTTTCCCTTCATTGCCCTGTTCTTCCATTTCCCCATGCTCTTTCTGGCGCAATGGTCGCCGCGCCTCGAGTGCCGCGCCATCGGCTGCATCATGCTGTTCTGGATCATCGAGGATTATCTGTGGTTCGTGCTCAATCCCGCCTATGGCGTGGCGCACTTCAATCCGGCCCACATCGCCTGGCACAAGCACTGGCTGTGGTGGGCGCCGACCGACTACTGGGTATCGCTGCTGCTGGCTGGCGTGCTGCTGTGGTTTTCATACAAGAGGAAGTCATGACCTTATCGCCCTTGCCGCATCTTTTGCTGCTATTCCTGGCCCTGGCGGCCGGTTCCGCCGGCGCGCAAGCGCCCGGGGCGCCCGAGCGCAATGCCGAGTGGGCGACGCCGCTGCCGCACGTGTCGAACCTGCACCAGGTCACCCCCGTCCTGTACCGCAGCGCAAAGCTCGACAGCGCCGACGTGGCCCAGCTGCAGACGCTGGGCGTGAAGACGGTGATCAGCCTGCGCTCCTTCCACTCCGACACGCAGGTGCTCGATGGCAGCGGCATCCGCGCCGTCCGCATTCCCATCAATACCTGGGCCATCCGCGACAAGCATGTGATCGAGACCATGCGCAGCATCCGCGCCGCCGAACAGCAGGGACCCGTGCTGCTGCACTGCCTGCACGGCGCCGACCGCACGGGCCTGATGGCCGCTATGTACCGCATGCTGTACCAGGGCTGGCCGCGCGCGAAGGCGATCGATGAGTTGAAAAATGGCGGTTACGGCTATCACGCCGTGTGGAAGAATATCGAAAGCTACCTCAAGCGCGTCGACGTGGCGGCGCTGCGCGCGCAGATCGAACAGGAAAAACCATGAAGACCCTGCTGTTCGCACTGGCCGCCTGTTCCGCCTGTTATCCGCCGGCCGCCCTGGCGGCCACGCCTGCGCTCGATGTGCGCGATGTCAGCAAAGCCGGCATGCCCGGCAAGACCTTTGCCGCCACGACCAGCATGCCGGCCAGCGTGGCCACCGTCTGCGCGGCCATCCAGGATTTCGCCGGCTATCCGCAGTTCATGCCGAACGTGGACAAGATCAAGGTGACGGCCGCCGGCGGCGGCGTGTCGCTGGTCGACGTCACGCTCAAGCTGCCGATGGGGAAAATCAAGCAATACCGCCTGAGAATGACGCCCAAGGTGCTCGACGCCAGCTGCAGCCTGGCCTGGAAGCTGGTGCCGATGGAGGGACTGAAGGTGGAGGACACCATCGCCGACACCAGCGGCTACTGGCAACTGTCGCCCGATCCGTTCGATGCGGGCGCTGCCGCCGTCAGGTACCAGGTGTACACGGATCCGGGCCCGGTGCCGATGGGCCTGGGCTGGATCGTCGACAGCATGAGCCGCGACAGCATCCCGAAAATGTTCGACGCGCTGCGCGCGCGGGTGGCCGCGCGCAAATAGCCGGCGTGGCGGAGCAGCCACTTCACGCGGGCGCGCCACTTCAGGCATGATGTCGTTTCATCCACACATCCGCCCGGAATCCGCATGGAACACCACAGCTTTCTCATCAACATACTGTTTTACCTGGTCGCCGCCATCATCATGGTGCCGCTGGCCAAGCGTCTGGGCATGGGCGCCGTGCTCGGTTATCTGGTGGCCGGCGTCGTCATCGGACCGTGGGGCCTGGGCCTGATCAAGAATGTCGAGGTGATTCTCAGCTTTTCCGAGTTCGGCGTGGTGCTGCTGCTGTTTTTGATCGGACTGGAGCTCGAGCCCAGGCGATTGTGGCTGCTGCGCCGGCCGATCTTCGGCTGGGGCGGGGCGCAGGTGGGCGTCGTCAGCGCGGGACTGTGCGCCGTGGCCATGGCCTTCGGCGTGGACTGGCGCACGGCGCTGGTCGGTGCGCTGGGGCTGTCGCTGTCGTCGACGGCCATCGTGCTGGCCACCCTGGGCGAACGCAAGCTGATGAGTACGCCGGCCGGTTCCGCCGGCTTTTCCATCTTGCTGTTCCAGGATATCGCCGCCATTCCCATGATCGCGCTGGTGCCGCTCTTGGGCGGCCTGGTCACGCATAGCGGCGAACCGGGCTGGCTGCGCGTGGCCAAGCTGGCCGCCGTGCTGGCCGCCCTGGTGATCGGCGGGCGCTTCCTGGTGAACCCCATCCTGCGCTTCATCGCCAAGACGGACTTGCGCGAAATCTTCACGGCCTTTGCCCTGCTGCTGGTGATCGCCATTTGCGTGCTGATGGAATCGGTGGGCTTGTCGATGGCGCTGGGCACCTTCATGGCGGGCGTGCTGCTGGCCGATTCCGAATACCGGCATGAACTCATTTCCGACCTGGAACCGTTCAAGGGTTTGCTGCTGGGCCTGTTCTTCATCGCCGTGGGCATGTCCGTCGATTTCGGCGTGCTGCGCGCCCAGCCGCTGCTGATCCTGGCCCTGGTGGCGGGGCTGCTGGTGGTCAAGATCGGCTTGCTGTATGTGTTGTCGAAGTTTTTCGACATTCCCCGCGGCCAGCAGCTGTTTTTTGCGCTGCTGCTGTCGCAGGGCGGCGAATTCGCTTTCGTCGTGTTTGCCGCCGCCGAGGCCGCGCATGTGTTTGCGCCGCAGACGGCCGCGCTGCTGGTCGTGGTGGTGACCCTGTCGATGGTGGCCACGCCCTTGCTGCTGCTGGCGCACGACAAATTCGTCGCGCCGCGTCTGCAGGGCGAGAAGAAGCGCCGTCCCGACGACCATATCGAGGCGCAGGACAACCCCATCGTCATCGCCGGCTTCGGCCGCTTCGGCCAGATCATCGGCCGCCTGCTGGCGGCCAACAAGATCGGCGTGACGGTGCTCGACCACGACCCGGACCAGATCGAACTGCTGCGCAAGTTCGGCTTCAAGGTGTTTTATGGCGACGCCACGCGCGTGGACCTGCTGGTGGCGGCTGGCATCGAGAAGGCGAAGGCGCTGGTGATCGCCATCGACAATGTGGACGACAGCCTGGCCCTGGTCGACGCCGTGCGCCTGCGCCTGCCCGAGCTGACGATCCTGGCGCGCGCGCGCAACGTCACGCATTACTATGAATTGATGAAGCGCGGCGTGACCCTGATCGAGCGCGAGACGTTTGCCGCGGCCCTGTTGCTGGGCGAGCAGACCTTGCAGCAGGTGGGCTTCAGCGCCGAGCGGGCGCAGCGCGCGGCCGGCATCTTCGGCCGGCATAACCTGAAAACTTTGCTGGAAGTGGCGCCGCACTTCCAGGACCAGCAAAAAGTCATGTCCCTCACGCGCCAGGCGCGCGAGGAGCTGGAAGACATGTTCGAGAGCGATGCGGCGGCGTTTGCGGCGGCGGAAGCGGAGAACGGTAGGTCGGATTAGCGGGAACCGCGTAATCCGACATCGTGTTGGCGGTGTCGGCTTACGCGCTTTGCGCTAAGCCGACCTACGCCTCTTGGCAAGCGGCTTATTTTCCCCGTTTGCTCTCAATCGCCTCGATCTGGTCCATGATGCCGTTCATGCGCGCCGCCAGCGCCTGGTACGGTTTCGGCGAGGCCAGATCGACGCCGGCCGCCTTCACCAGATCGTAGGGGTAGGCCGAGCCGCCCGCACTGAGCATCTTCAGGTAGGCGGCCAGCGCGCCCGGTTCCTTGTCGAGGATGCGCTGTGCGAAATCCTGCGCCGCCGCGATCGAGGTGGCGTACTGGAACACATAGAAGCCGTGATAGAAATGCGGCACATACGCCCATTCCAGCGCGTAGGCGGGGTCGATGGTCATGACGCCCTGCGCTTCGCCGTGGTAGCGCTTGAGGATATCGGCATAGATGGCCGTGATTTCTTCGCCCGTCAGCGACGCTCCCTTGTCCACCTTGCCGTGGATGGCCGCCTCGAATTCGGCGAACATGGATTGGCGGAAGAAGGTGCCGCGCAGGTTTTCCAGCGCTGCGCCCAGGTACAGCAGGCGCTCGTCGTCATCCTTGGCCTGCTTCAGGCGCGCGTCGAGCAGCAGCGCCTCGTTCGTGGTCGAGGCGATTTCCGCGACAAAGATGCTGTACGGCGCATAGATCGACGGCTGCGCCTTGTTGGCCAGCACCGAGTGCATGGCGTGGCCCCATTCGTGCGTCAGGGTGCTGACGGCTTCGTAATTGTCCGTGTAATTGAGCAGCACGAACGGATGCACGTCATACGCGTCGCCATTCATGTAGGCGCCCGCCACCTTGCGCGGACGCGGATACACATCCATCCAGCGCGCGTCCACGGCGGCAGTGAGCGCCTTGACGTAGTCGGGGCCCAGCGGCGCGGCGGAAGCGAGCATCATCTGCTTGCCTTCGGCCAGCGGGAAGGTGCGCTCGCTTTTCAGCAGCGGCGCATACACGTCGTAGTACGCCAGGTCCTTGATGCCCAGCATGCGCGCGCGCAGCTTGAAGTAGCGGTGCAGGGTGGGCAGGTTAGCGTTGGTTTGCGCGATCAGGGTCTGGTAGACGGCCGGCGGCAAGTTGTCGGCATCGAGCGCGGCGCTTTGCGAATCGGCGTAACGGCGCACCTTGGCATACGCGGCATCCGTTTTCAGCTGGCCGTACAGGGTTTCGCCGAACGTGCGTTCGTACTCTTTCCACTTGCCGAAGAAGGCGTCGAACACCCGCTTGCGGTCGGCGCGGTTGTCATCGCCCCGGTATTTCGTGTACGCCGCCTGGTCGAGGCGCACTTGCTTGCCGTCCGACAGTGTGACGGTCGGCCACGGGATTTCCGCGTTGGCCAGGGTGCGGTAGACGCTGGCGGCCGAGCTTGTTGCCAGGCCGAACTGCGCCACCAGCTGTTCGCCGGCCGCGTCGAGCGTGTGCGGCGCGCTGCGCAGCATGTTACTCAATTGAAAGCGGTACAGCTGCAAGCCCTTGTCTTTCGCCAGCATGGCATCGATGCGCTTGCTGCCCAGGGCGAGGATTTCCGGCTGTAAAAAGGTCACCGCCTGGGTGAACTCGTTACCCAGCAGGGCGGCGCGCTGGTTCAGCTGGTTGCCCTTGCTGTCGCCCGTATCCTGGTCGTAATACTGCGCCGCATAGGTATACAGCGTGTTGACGCGCTTGCGCGCATCGGCGTACAGGTCCAGGCAGCTTTTCAGGCGGGCCGGCGAGCCTCCCAGCTGCCCCTTGCAGCCGCCCAGTTGCTGCAGCTGGGCCGACAGTTTTTTCGCGTCGGCGTCGAATGCGGCGTCGTTTTGATACAGCGCCGTCAAATCCCAGCGGTCGGCCTGCCTGTCGGTCTGAGCGGGGGCTGGCGCAGGAGCGGCAGAGGCGGTGGCGAGGCTGAGGGCCAGCAGGGAGAACAGCAGGGGGCGCTTGAGTGCGGATGGCGTCATGGTTCATTCCAGTGAGGTTGTCGGAAGAATGCGTGCTGACCGCCGGGCAGGGACGTGCGCGTGACACACCGCGTACCGGCAGAGTTACCTACGGTACAGCAAATGAGGGGAGGGGGAAAGAGGCGGGGCGCCGCCACCTGGGCGGTGGCGGCGAAACAACACGGGCTGAGAACAGCCGATTACAGCGCTTGCAGCGGAATCGTGCCGAACGTGGTCGGCGTCGAGCACGGCTCTTCGTCGAAGGCGATGTCGCCCATGGGGTTGGCCACGCCGTCCGCCTTCAAGTCCTTGAAGCCGAACAGCTTCGGATCCATCAGGTGCGATGGCGCCACGTTCGACAGGGCCGAGAAGATGCTTTCCACGCGGCCCGGGAATTTCTTGTCCCATTCGCGCATCAAGCCCTTGATCTGCTTGCGCTGCAGGTTTTCCTGCGAACCGCACAAATCGCATGGAATGATGGGGAAGCCCTTGACTTCCGCATAGCGCTGCGTGTCTTCTTCCTTCACATACGCCATCGGGCGGATGACGATGTGCTTGCCGTCGTCCGATTGCAGCTTGGCCGGCATGCCTTTCAGTTTGCCGCCGAAGAACATATTCAGGAAGAACGTTTCCAAAATATCATCGCGGTGGTGGCCCAGGGCGATCTTGTTGGCGCCCAGCTCGTCGGCCACGCGGTACAGGATACCGCGGCGCAGGCGCGAGCACAGCGAGCAAGTCGTCTTGCCTTCCGGGATCAGGCGTTTGACGATGCTGTAGGTATCCTGGTTTTCGATATGGAAGGCCACGCCCAGTTCCGTCAGGTAGGCGGGCAGGATTTCCGGCGGGAAGTTCGGCTGCTTCTGATCCAGGTTGACGGCGACGATATCGAAGTGAATCGGCGCACGCTCGCGCAAGGTCATCAGGATGTCCAGCAGGGCATAGCTATCCTTGCCGCCCGACAGGCACACCATTACCTTGTCGCCGTCTTCGATCATGTTGAAGTCGCCGATGGCCTGGCCGACCAGGCGGCACAGGCGCTTGTGCAGCTTGTTGTTTTCCAGGGCGATCTTTTCCGCCTTCTTGCGCGCCAGTTTCTGCGCTTCCACATTGGCCGGGAATTCCACGGCCGTCGTCGTCGTTTCCAGCACGGCGGTGTTGCTCATGTTGTTCATGCTTCATCCTTGATCTTGAATACTTCCACGCCCACGCCTTCGCAGTCGGGATACACGTCCGGTTTCATGCTCGACACGCGCGCGGCGCGCACGCGCGGGTGGGCCAGCATGGCGGCGAGCACGTCGTCGACCAGGCTTTCCTGCAGCTGCACGTGGCCTTGCGCCATGCGCCTGGCGATGGTTTCGCGCATGAAGTCGTAATCGACCACCTCTTCCAGCTGGTCATCCTTGGGCGTCGACAGGGCCAGGGGAATGTACAGGTCGACGTTGATGAGGACGCGCTGCTCGCCCTTTTTCTCGAAGTCGTAGACGCCGATGTTGATGAGGACTTCGTAATTGCGCAGGAACAGCCGGCGGCAATCAAGCAGGCGAGGGTGGGACAGGGCGGACGACATAGTTTTACCTTTTCGGGAATGCTGAATGCGGGTTGTTTGGCAGGGCTGCTGATTATTTGGTCAAAAACATGACGTCGCGCGGCAAGCCGATCAAATGCTGGCCGCCATCGACCAGCAGGGTCGTGCCCGTCAGCGCGCGCGCGCCGGCCACGTAACAGACGCTGTCGGCCACATCTTCGGGCGTGCTGGAGCGTCCTAGCGGCGTGTTTTCATGCGCCTTGGCAAAGTTCGCTGCCGTCTGCTCGCCGGAGACCATGGTGATGCCGGGGGCAATGCCCACCACGCGCACTTTCGGCGCCAGCGCCTGGGCCAGCATGGTGGTCGCCGACAGCAGCGCCGCCTTGGACAGGGTGTACGACAAAAAATCAGGATTGAGATTGTACAGTTTTTGGTCCAGCAAGTTGATGACCACGGCTTGCCCGCCTGCCGGGGTGGCATGGTACAGCGCTTGCGCCAGCAGGATGGGGGCGGCCAGGTTGGCGTGCATGTGGGCGTCCAGGGCGGCGAAGGAAAAATCGCCCGCATTGTCGTATTCAAACAACGATGCGTTGTTGACTACGCAAGTGACGGGCCCCAGCGCCGCCTGTGCCTGCGGCAGCAGCTGGCGCACGGCGTCTTCCTGCGCCAGGTCGCAGGCGAACGCTTGCGCGCGGCGGCCCAGCGCCGTGATGTCCGCCACCAGGCTGAGCGCTTCATCGCGCGAGTCGCGGTAGTGGACGGCGATATCCCAGCCGTCGCGCGCCAGGCCCAGCGCGATGGCGCGGCCGATGCGGCGCGCCGCGCCCGTGACAAGGGCGACGCGGGGAATGCTGTCGAAGGGCGTTGTCGTTGCTTCAGTCATGTCTTTGCTATGGTTGAGATATTCGGTGGACGCCGCACTGGCGGCATGCGCCGCCGATTCGCTACAATGCGGGAATGTCTCTTCCCGCACCCGATAGCGACGCGCTGGCCGCGTCCCATGCCTTGCAGCACCAGATTGCCGCCGAAATCGCGCGCAATGACGGCGCCATTCCTTTTGTCCGCTTCATGGAGCTGGCGCTGTACGCGCCTGACCTCGGCTATTACAGCGGCGGCGCCGCCAAGCTGGGCAAAGATGGCGATTTTACAACCGCGCCGGAGATTTCGCCCCTGTTCGGCGCCACGCTGGCCCATGTGGCAGCCGCTATTATGGCGCAAACGGCCCCGCGCATCCTCGAATTCGGCGCCGGCACGGGCAAGCTGGCTTTCGATATCCTGACGGAAGCGGCGAATGCCGGCATCGCTATCGAACAGTATGCGATCGTCGAATTGTCCGGCGAATTGCGCGCGCGCCAGGAGCTGGCGCTGGCCGCCTTTCCGCAAGTGGTGTGGCTCGACGGCTTTCCCGACAGTTTCGAAGGTGCCGTGTTCGGCAATGAAGTGCTCGACGCCATGCCCGTCAACCTGATCAGCAAGACGCCCGCCGGCTGGTGCGAACTCGACGTCAGCATTGCCGACGGCCAGTTCGTGTTTGTCGAACGCCCTGCCGGCGCCGACGTGGCCGCGCAGATCGCCGCTCAGGTGCCGGACGCCGATGACTTGCCGGTCGGCTATGTCACAGAAATTCATGGCGTGGCCTGCGGCTTCATGCGCTCGCTGGCGCGCATGCTGACCAATGGCAAGGGCGGCGCGGCCGTGCTGTTCGATTACGGTTTTCCTGCGCACGAGTATTATCTGGACCTGCGCGCCACGGGCACCCTGATGTGCCATTACCGCCACCATGCCCATGCGGAACCGTTTTATCTGCCCGGTTTGCAGGACATCACGGCTCACGTGGATTTTACGGCCATGGCGGTGGCGGCGCAGGATGCGGGCCTCGATGTGCTCGCATACATGAACCAGGCGTCCTTCCTGCTGGGCTCCGGTATCGGCGACTTGCTGCTGCGCACCGACCCCGAGCAGGTCAAGACCTACCTGCCGCAGGCCAGCGCCGTGCAAAAGCTGGTGTCGCCGGCCGAGATGGGCGAATTGTTCAAGGTGCTGGCGGTGGGGCACCAGGTGGCGTTGCCGGAAGCGCTGTTGTCCAGTGACCGCAGTCACCGTCTGTAAGCGCGGTCAATATCAAGGCAGGGCCGTACCGCCCTGTAATTTCCTGTCCGCCGGTGGTTATTATCTTGTCATATCGTATATGATGACCGACACAGCACGGTTCCATCCTGCAAGAACCCGTCGCCGCGCACCGATTTCAAGATAGAACGATGGGAAAGATACATACACATTATGACAACCTGAAAGTGGCGCGCCTGGCGCCGCAGGAAGTCATACGTGCAG
Organism: Janthinobacterium sp. HH106; assembly: GCF_001758725.1. Taxonomy (NCBI): domain Bacteria; kingdom Pseudomonadati; phylum Pseudomonadota; class Betaproteobacteria; order Burkholderiales; family Oxalobacteraceae; genus Janthinobacterium; species Janthinobacterium sp. HH106. Next base: position 232,164 of record NZ_LRIC01000019.1, read on the forward strand.
CGTATAAAGCCCTCAGCCAGAAATACCACCCCGACAAGAATCCCGGCGACGAAAAGGCCGCCCGCATCATGGCCATCCTTAACAGCGCCTATGGCACCTTGTCCGATCCGCAACGCCGCAAGGAACACGACGAATGGATCGCCGCCGAGGAGTGGGAAATCGAATGGCTGGAAAGCACCCACCACGAAGAAGGCAAGAGCCGCGATGGCCGTGCGAAAGGCCATGCCCAATCGCATGAGCACACCTGGGCGCAGGATGTGCCGCCGCCGAAGGGCAAGCCGCGGAGTGGGGCGCTGCCCATCTGGCGCAACTGGCGCTGGTGGCTGAGTTTGCTTGTCTGCCTGCTGCTGGGCTGGCTGGGCGCCTTGCTGATGCTCGATACCTCGCCGCCCGTGCCTGCCGCGCTGGCGTCGGCCTGGAGCGGGCTGGCCCGCGATGGCGCCAGGGTGCACCCGGACACGGCAACGGCGGAGAGCGCAGCTACGCCGCCGGCAAAAAACGAGGCGGTGGCTATCGATAGCTGGGCCGTGGGCAAGCCGTATGCGGCCGAGCCCGCGCAAGCGAAGGCGCCCGAGATCCGCGTGCTGGCCGTGGCGCAGCTGAGCCTGAAAGCCAGCCGGCCCGCCTGCGATGGCGCCAGCCAGGCCGAGTCGGCGGGGCTGGTGGCGCCGAATGGCGAGCCTTGGCCGGCGCGGTCCGGCTATGTCGATGGCTTCCCGATCGGCAACAAGGGCGATGAACTGAGTTTGACCATCGATAACAGCAGCAACACGGCGCCCGTCTTCGTCAAGCTGTATGACCAGGAGCGGCGCTCGAATGTGCGCTACCTGTACATCCTGGCCAATGACAAGCTGACCGTGGAGCAGCTCAGCGCGGGCAAATACGAAGTGCGCTACCAGGCCGTCGGGCCAGGCCAGGACAATTGCGGCGGCACCACGCGCAGCGGCGCCTCGATACCGGCGCCGGCGCCTGCCGCGGGAGAGGGTGGTACGCAGAATCCTGTTGTAAGCAGCATCTAATCTGATTATGCTTGATATGCGTCAACGCAGCGTCCACATCGAACTTATCCCTTAGGAGTATTCATGACCGACCTCAAAGCCGATGCAGATGATAACTGGCTGCTCGACGAAGATGAGCCGGTGGCCAGTCCAGCCGGGTTGGCCGCGCCCGACCAGCGCCTGTGGCGTGTGCTGATCGTCGATGACGACGTCGATGTGCATGCGGTCACGCGGCTGGCGCTGCGCAATGTCAGCTTCAAGGGCCGCGAACTGGAACTGTTTTCCGCCTACAGCGGCCGCGAGGGGTACGAGATCCTGCGCGACACGCCCGATATCGCGCTGGTGCTGCTCGACGTGGTGATGGAAACGGATGATGCCGGCCTGATCCTCGCCAAGCGCATCCGCGCCGACCTGAACAACTCCATCGTGCGCGTCGTGCTGCGCACGGGCCAGCCGGGCCAGGCGCCCGAGCAGCGCGTCATCATCGAATACGACATCAACGATTACAAGGCCAAGACGGAGCTGACGACGCAAAAGCTGTTTACCACCGTTATCTCGGCCTTGCGCGCCTACGAGAGCCTGATGATGCTCGAGCGCAGCCGCATCGGCCTGGGCAAGATCCTCGCCGGCGCCACCAATCTGTACCAGATCCATTCGCTGCGCGAATTCGCTTCCGGCGTGCTCAACCAGGTTAGCGCCATCCTCGACGTGGGTGCCGACGGCGTGCTGTGCCTGATGCAGGGCGGCGCCGGGCGGCCCGAGGTGGTCGCTGCCACGGGCACCTACGCCGTGCTGGCCGAGGCGGAAGCCATGCCGGCCGACCACGCGCTCACGCCCACCATCGACAAGGCGTTCGCGGAAAAACGCAGCCAGTTCGAGCATCCGGCCAATGTGCTGTTCATCCACACGGAAGGCAACCGCGAGCTGGCCATTTCCGTCACGCCGCCGTGGCCGCTGGCGCAGATCCAGCGCGACTTGCTGGAAGTGTTTTGCCAGCGCATCGCCGCCGCCTTCGACAATCTGTACATGTTCGGCCAGCTGCGCAAGGCGCAGGAAGCGACCGTCGTGGCGCTGGCCGACCTGGCCGAGTTCCGCGACAGCGACACGGGCGGCCACGTGCGGCGCGTGCAGCAGCTGTCCGACGCCATCGCTCTGCGCATCCAGCAGCGCGGGGTGTATGCCGACGAGCTCACGCCGCAGCTGCTCGACATGATCGGCCTGGCCAGCATCCTGCACGACGTGGGCAAGGTGGCCACGCCGGACGCCGTGCTGCTCAAGCCGGGCCGGCATACGGACGAGGAGCGGGTGCAGATGCAGCTGCACGCCAGCGTCGGGCGCACCATCCTCGAGCGGGCCGCCAACATGGTCGACGGCGTCAGCTACCTCACGTATGGCGCGCAGATCGCGGGCGGCCACCATGAACATTTCGACGGCGCCGGCTATCCGAACGGCCTGAAGGGACGCGACATTCCCTTGGCCGCGCGCATCGTTGCCGTGGTCGACGTCTTCGATGCCTTGCTGCATGAGCGGCCGTACAAGGAGCCGTGGCCGTATCCGCAGGTGCGCGAATACATCGAACAGCGCAGCGGCAGCCAGTTCGATCCGGAAGTGGTGGCGGCGCTGCTGGATCTGATCGACAACGAGCCGCAACTGTGGCATCCGGAGCGCGCCACCGCTTGAGCAGCAACTTCGTTGGCGCTTTTCGGCACGGCCCCATTCCCTTGCGCGCGGCGCCGTCATATACTCGGCAGCCTCATGCTGGCCGGCGCCACGCACCGGTGTGGCGCGCCGCGGAGTTTTCGGACATCACGACATGAAAGAACTCAAGGGCCTTAGCGCACTGATCATCGAGCCGCATCCGGGCATGCGCGCCAGCCTGCACAATATGCTCAACCTGTGCGGCCTGGCGAAGATCGACGACGCGGCCAGCTCGGGCCAGGCGATCCGCATGCTGGGCAGCAAATCGTATGATCTGATCCTGTGCGAATACGACCTCGGCGGCGGGCAGGATGGCCAGCAGATGCTGGAAGACTTGCGCCACCATAAATTGATGCACGCGTCGACCATGTTCTTCATGGTCACGGGCGAAGGCAGCTTTGCCAAGGTGGTCAGCGCCGTCGAGCTGTTGCCCACCGATTACATCCTCAAGCCATTTACCGCTGACAACATGCTCGAGCGCATAGCCCGCGCGCTCGACAAGCGCAATGCCTTCGTGCCCGTGTACGAACTGATCGACGTGGGCAATGAGCGCGCGGCGATCGCCGCCTGCACCGAAGGCGCCAGCCTGTACCCCCGTTACGCCACGGATTTCCTGCGCCTGCGCGCGGAGCTGCATTTGCTGCTGGGCGAGGCGGCCGATGCCGGTCCGATCTACACAGCCTTATACGAAAGCAAGTCCATCGGCTGGGCGCGCCTGGGGCAGGCCAAGACGCAGTTCCTGCTGGGCGAGTACGAAGCGGCGCAGGGCACCCTGGAAGGGCTGCTGGAAAACAACAAGCGTTTTCTCGACGCCTATGACTGGCTGGCGCGCACGCATATGGCGCAAGGCAAGCCGGAACTGGCGCAGGCGGCCTTGAGCGAAGCGGTGGCCCTGTCGCCGCATGCCGTGCGCCGCTTGCGCCGCCTGGGCGAGGCGGCCCTGGCGGCCGACGATATCGACATGGCGGAAAAATCCCTGAAACTGGTGGTCAGCAAGGCCAAATATTCGGAATTCCGCGATCCGGAAGACCATGTGCGTCTGGTGCAGACCCTGGTGCGCAAGGGAGATCCCTTGCAGGCGGGCGCCGTGATCCGCGACCTCGACAAATCGATGGGCGGGCAAAAGAATGCGGAACTGTGCAGCGCCCTGTGCAGCGCCATGCTGCATGCGCATACGGGCAACGAGGAGCGCCTGCAGCAATCGCTCGACGCGGCCCTGGCCGCCAACCGGCACAGCGTGGGCAGCTCGAATACGCTGAAAACGGAGCTGGCGCGCCACTGCCTGGCGCACGGCCGCGAAGACGGCGCGGCCGAGGTGATGCGCGAAGTCATGCGCAATGCGCCCGACAGCGCGGCCATGACGCGCGCCATGGCCGTGTTCGAACAGGCGGGGCGCGAGGAACTGGCCAAGGCATTGGCGCGGCAAAGCCGCCAGGAAGTGGCCGACATGGTGGCGGCCGGGGCAGCCCGTGCGGGCGAGGGCGATTTCCGCGGCGCCGTCGATCTGATGGGCGAGGCCGTCACGCGCCTGCCCGACAATCCGCAGGTGGTCTTCAATGCGGCCGTGGCCGTGCTGAAATGCCTGGAGCACGAGGGCTGGGATGAGCGCATGGGGCAGCAGGCGCTGACTTTTATCGCCGGCGTGCGCCGCCTGGACCCGCGCAATCCCAAATTGCCCGTGCTGTCGGGCCTGCATCAGCAGTTGTTGCGTAAATACAAGCCCTTGGGCAATGCCTGGATGCATCCGCCTGACGCAAGGTAAGCGGGGAAATGCGGGGCAAATGACGAAAAAATGCGGCTTGCCGCCAGGGGCGATAAAAAAAATACGAAAAAAGCTGACTTTTTCGCGCCAACCCTTGCACTTTCTCAAATCGGGAGCTTATAATCACGCCCCGAAGCAGCCAACTTCTTCTTTATACGCAAATGCAGCAGTCAGGCATCAGTAAATAAGGTTGACAGTTGTGAGTAGATGCTTCATACTCTGCGGTTCCCGCGGAGGGGTGGCCGAGTGGTTAAAGGCGACAGACTGTAAATCTGTTCTCTATGAGTACGCTGGTTCGAATCCAGCCCCCTCCACCAAGTTTTTGCAAGGAAAACTGGGTAGTAGCAAAAAGCAAGTGAAGATAAAGTGAACGATACCTCGCGGGTGTAGCTCAATGGTAGAGCAGAAGCCTTCCAAGCTTACGACGAGGGTTCGATTCCCTTCACCCGCTCCAGTTTCCGTTCAGATGCTTGATGCATCGCATGCAACAAATTACAGCCCTTGTAGCTCAGTGGTAGAGCACTCCCTTGGTAAGGGAGAGGCCACGTGTTC